>ONUN01000003.1:6416-72554 GCA_900320955.1 uncultured Methanobrevibacter sp.
TCATGATTTTAAAAATAAGGAGTTGGAGCTTAATAATCAGCTTCGGGATGCTAATTCTCAGATTAATTCTTTGAGGTCTGAGTTGGATTTGAAAGGTCAAGATTTTCAAAAGGTGTTTAATTCTAAGAATAGTCAACTTAATAAAAAAGATGAGGAGTTAAATAAAATTAAATATCAATACTCTAATCAATTATCAAAATTAGATACTAAAGAGTATTGTATTAGTTGTTTTAAAGAGGAAATTGATAATAATCATTTGGAAATTGACTATTTAAAAAATACTTCATTAACTAAAAAGATTTTAAATCCTCTTTCCTACTTATATTTAATTGTAAAATCAAATCCAAGAGAATTATCTTTAAATTTTAAACTGTATAAGGCACTTAAGAATAGTAAGTGCTTTGACATAGGTTATTATTTAAATAAAAATAAAGATATTCAAGAAAGTAAATGGTGTAAATATTTTTCACCTGAACTTCACTATGTCTGTGTTGGATTTTATGAAAAACGCAAGTTCAATAAAAAATATTTCAATAGAAATTCTAAAAAAGAACTTTTGGATTATATAATAAAGTGCTCTTAAATTTATAAGGTGATTCTATGATTTCAGTCATAATTCCAGTTTATAATGTTGAAGATTATTTGCATGTTTGTATCAATAGTGTGTTAAGACAATCATATCAAGATTTTGAAATAATATGCATTGATGATGCTTCAACAGATTCATCCTTAGAAACTTTAGAATATTTTGCTCAAAAAGATTCAAGAGTAAAAATTCTTAAAAATGATTCAAATAAAGGGCCAGGATATTCTAGAAATAAAGGTTTGGGCATTGCAAAAGGTAAATATATTTCTTTTTTAGATGGTGATGATTGGTTTAGTCCGAACACTTTTGAAACATTAATCAAAAAAATCAAACAGGATAATTTGGATTTTTTGCTTTTTAAAAATATTGTTTACTATGAAGAACCTCAAGAATTTGGTTTTGAAGAGTATTATGATATGGAATTCATGGATAAATTTAATAATCAAGTTTTTAATCATTGGGATTTGGATAAAAATAAATTATTTTTCGTATCTAATGCTCCATGGAATAAATTGTATTTAAAATCTTTCTTGGATG
The DNA here is from genome assembly GCA_900320955.1 of uncultured Methanobrevibacter sp. Taxonomy (GTDB): domain Archaea; phylum Methanobacteriota; class Methanobacteria; order Methanobacteriales; family Methanobacteriaceae; genus Methanocatella. The sequence continues at coordinate 7,540 of ONUN01000003.1, forward strand.
ATAATAATATTCGTTTTCCAAATGAAAATTTAATTCATGAAGATAACCCCTTTTTTTATAAGGCATTCATATCAGCAGAAAGAGTGTCTATAATTGATATGTATCTTCACAATCGTCGAAGACGGGATGGTTCAATCATGACCTTAAATGATGAAAGATTATTTGATTTTATTGACATTTCGTATAAACTTTTAGATGTATTTTTTGAAGATAAAAAATTATATGAATATTATAAAATTGAAGTTTTGGATTATATTTTTAGGTCACTTAATGGAAAATATTATCAAATTGAAGATGAATTTAAAGAGGAATATTTTAAACGAGTTCAAGAGGCTTTTAAAGTTTTTATCAAGAAATATGGATTGTATAAAGATATTAAAGATAATGTTAATGATGATTATTTAGAATTTTTTAAATTCGATGATATTGTTGGTGAAGTAATTGGTTCAGAATCCTAAAATCTCAATTATTATTCCAGTATACAATGTTGAAAAGTATATAGAAAGAGCTTTCAATTCTCTATTAAATCAGACATTAGGTTTTAAAAATTTAGAAATTATTTTCATAGATGATTGTTCTATTGACAATTCAAAAAATATCATTCAAAATTATCAAGATATCTACGATAATGTCAAAGCAATTTTTCTAGATAAAAATAGTGGTTCTGGTGGAAAACCAAGAAATATTGGATTGAATCATGCAACCTGTGACTATGTAATGTTTTTAGATTCCGACGATACTTTTATGGATGATGCTTGTGAAGTATTGTTTAATGAAATAACAAAAGAAAATATTGACATTGTAAGTGGTGTTCATACATGGGATGGCACTAATCCATCTCCTGGTTTATGGCAGTCTATTCTAACAAATCCTACAGATTCTCATCAAGTCAGACAAAATAATGTAGATGATATATTGAAAAATTTTCCTCTAAAAATTAACTCAATTGATGAGTGCGAATCAGTTATTGGGGATTTTGCTTTTACACCAAAAATATATAGTAAATCATTTTTGGAAAAAAATTCAATAAAATTTCCAGAAGGCATTATTGTCGAGGATTCAGTTTTTCTATTAAATGCTTTGTTAAATGCCAAGGGTATTAAATATATTAATAAAATCATTTATCATTATTATCATGAAAGAATTGATGATTCAAATCCATCAATATCATATATTTATTCTAAAAGGAATTTAAAAGGGTTATTAGATTCTATTTATAAACTGTATTATATAAGCTTGAAAAAAGGCAAATCTGAAATTTTTAAAAAGTATCTTCTTTATCAAAAATTACTCTATTTTTTAAATTCTAAATTATTAAAATCTAATTTATCTGCCAAGGAGGTTTTGGAGTTATTAATCTATGCTCAACCGTTATTTAGTTTATATGTTGGATTTAACAAAGATGTTGATAATATTTTATTTAAATATATTGCAGATAAAGATTATGAAAATGCATTAAAAGTCATTTTTGGAAATGATGTTAAAAAGATTGAGGATATTAATTGTAACTCAACGGAAGAAGATATTGATTTATTTATTTACAATCCAAAAAATGAATTAGATGACAATATTTTCAATCATTGTATTGAAAACAATATTCCAACAGTATTTTTGGATGATGGTAGTAATGTGGAGATAAAAAATAAATTTGATTACTATGTTGATTATAATTTGGAGTTTAGACAAATTTTGGATGCAATTGATTTCAAATATATTCCTGATTTGAAGCATATAGTTTTCTTTTATCAATTGGATAACTTGAAAGATTTAGTAAAGATTCAAAATCATTTTCATTCTATAAACTATCAATATAAACATCTGAATTTAATAACTGGTGAAGAGAATCTATTTTTATCAAATTCCATTTTAAAATCTGATTTGGAGGCGTTGAATTTTGAGGATAACTATTATTATTGTTTCGTTGATTTAGATTCAAACCCAAATTTCATTGAATTTGATTTTAATGATGCAAATTTTGATATGCATAATTATGAAAATACTATTTTGGATAATTCTGAATATAAACAAGTTGTGAATAATTTTTTATCAGTTTCTAAACCTGAAATTTCGATTATAATTCCAATTTATAATGTTGAAAAGCATTTGCATAATTGTATGGCATCCGTTTTGAGTCAATCCTATGAAAATTTTGAAATATTATGTATTGATGATTGCTCATCTGATTCAACAGTAAATATTATTAAACAATTTATGGAATCTGACAGAAGAATTAGATTATTTCAAAATAAAACAAACATGGGGTCTGAGTTTTGCCGCAATCTTGGAATGTCTAATGCTAATGGTAAGTATATATTCTTCTTGGATGCTGAAAATTCTATCAAGGATGACACTTTTGAGTTATTACATGATTTTTCAAGTAAAAATAAATTGGATATCTTATTATTTAATTTAATTGAAGAATCAAATGATGAGAGAACAGAAAATAATTTATCAAGGAAGAATCTAGATATATATTTGTTAAAGATTTTCAATGTCTGTGATTTGGATAAAAATTTGATTTTTTCCATTCCATATAATCCCTGCAATAAAATTTATTCAAAAGATTTTTTAGAAAAACATGATATTAAGTTTTCGGATAATGAGTCAGGTTATGATAATATTCTTTTCTTTTTTAAATGTATGATTAGTGCCGATAAAATTTCGATGTTGGATAATGATTTTTATAAAGAATACAGAACTTATTCAGATTCAATATCAACTGATGAAAATTTATTTGACGCTTTAGAGATTTTTGATTGCCTTTTGAATATTTTTTTAAAAGATAATGTTGTTTATGAGTATTATAAATCAGTGATATTTGATTATATTTTTGAATTTCTTAAATTAGGATATGAATCAATCGATGAAGAGTTCAAATCAAATTTCTTCAATCAAACACAGCACTTATTTGAAAAATTTGCTTTTGACTATGAATTATTTGCCGATATGATTAATAATTTAAACGACGATTTGTTTGATTTTTTCGAAATTGATTTTAAAAATCCCAATATCTTACCGATAGTTTTCGATGAGGTTAATCAGGAATATGCATTAAATGACCATTATGTTGGTTGCGAATTTTTGGACAAATACCGGACAGTTTTAAGTGCCATCAAAAAAATTCAAAATTGGGGTATGTTCGATGAAAATTTTTATAAGAATAATTATGATGGACCTTTTGATCCTCTTTTACATTATATATTCATTGGATTTAAAGAAAATATGAATCCAAATGAAAGGTTTGATGGACAATATTATACTAGCGTTTATGATTCGGTTAAGCAATCTAAACTAAATCCTCTGGTTTATCTGGCATTATATGGTTTGGATAAAAATGAGTTAAAGATACATGATGGAATTTATCTACACGAAGGCATTGACAGGGAAGCCATTACCAAAGAAATTGATTCGTTCAATAGTTTCGGATTAACCACTGAAAAAAGATCCCCTCGTGTAATTGTTACATTAACCTCGTTTCCTGAACGATTGTATAATTTGCATTATACATTATATTCTTTATTTACTCAAAGTTTTAAGCCTGATGAGATTGTTTTATGGTTAAGTATTGATGAATTTCCGAATAAAGAAGAAGACATCCCTAATAATGTTTTAAATTTTAAAAATAATGGTTTAACTATTAAATGGTGCGAAGATATAAAATCTTATAAAAAATTAATCCCTGCTTTAAACGAATATCCGAATGATATTCTGGTAACTGCTGATGATGATATATTTTATCCGGAATATTGGTTAAAAAATTTATATGGAGGTCATCTAAATTACCCTAATGAAATTATCTGTTGCAGATGTCACAAAGTAGTTTTAAATTCTGACAATACCTTTGCACCTTTTAATGAGTGGGGACATATTTATGAAGGGTTGGGTCCTTCTTATTTGGTATTTTCAACAAGTGGGGCTGGTGTATTATATCCTCCTAATTCATTGTTTGATGATGTTACAAATGTGGAACTGTTCCAAAAGCTAAGTTATTGGAATGATGACATGTGGTTTTGGGTAATGTCTGTTCTCAATAAAACCAAAACCCGATTAATTGAAGAAACGTTGAACTTTCCACCATATGTCAATCCTGCAAAAGATGCAGGAATCACCAATGAAAAGGTGTTATGGCATTATAATAAGTATGGTGCTTATAATGTTGATTTAGATAATATTATGCAAGCTTATCCGAACTTTTTGGAAATAATCTTAAATGACTTAAAGAATGGTTCTGAATGATATTTATCTCTATTTTTGATTGTTAGCGAGATTTAAATGATTGACAATATTTTTAAACTTTGAGAAGTTTTCTGATAAAATGATTATTTTTTAAACGGGAAACATTCAATTAACCTTTTTTGTTTTTCATAAACTTGATTAATTGATTTGAAATTACATTTAAAATCATTGTCAATATTTGGCATTTCACCACTTCTTAAGTCAAAAACTTCCCTATCTGTTCCAAAAGAAGAGAAGTAATCATGGAATTTGAATCGATTTCCTAAAATCTTATCTGAAATTTCACACCAGCAATTTGGAATACCGTATGAATCAGCGATAATCAGTCCATGAAGACCGGTGGAAATTATGTTTTCACATTCGGATATTTCTTTTAAAACGGTTTCAGGTTCATTTTGAACATCAATGAATTTTGAATTTGGGTAATGTTCAAGCATTTTTTTAAAGATTTCTTCGTTTTTATCAATATAATGCGGAACAATGCCTATGGAATATTTTTTATTGTTGGGTTCAACAATCAATGGTGATAAGAGTCCTGGATCTGCCAAAACACATGAAATGTTTTTTTCAAGTATTTCTTCCAGTCGTTTTCTAGTCTTTTCACCGCGTAAAGCATGGATAATGAAAGGACGTATAGTTTCCTGATTAACATGTTCATATTGGTGCATTAAGCCAGGTCCCCAAATATGAATAGGTTTTGTGGCATCCCATTCATTTTGCATTGTTTCATGACCCTTAAGCACTTTTGAATTTGTTAAAAGTTGATCTAAAATGCTTCCAACACAGGCCAAATCTGCAGTTTGGTATGCGTCCAGTTCAAATTTTAATTGAAAAAGTGAGGTTAAAATTGTTTCATTCAACATATCTCCAACGTTTGGATATCGTCCATAATATAATTTAACATTAAACTGTTTCATGAGTCTTTTTTTATAGTTTAAATATTCCTCGCAAGATACATTTTCATAAACCCAATTTAAGACACTATCAGCATCTTTTTCATTCGAAACACTTCTTAAATGATAGTTAACAGTTATGGCAATCTGTTCGACATACCATTCATCAACATTGGGGATAACGTCATGCTTTTTTAAATAGCTATAAACATTCTTTTTTTCTTCAAGATTTTTTATAATAAAATCTGGTTTTGTATTAAATGTGTAATTTGCACCGTGAACCCTATAAATCCCAACAATCTTTTTATTGATGAATGTCTTTCCACCAATCATCAAAGCCCGCAGGTATAGGGATGTATCATTCATCATTGTCATTTCCTTAAAGTTGCTTTCCATCAGTGTTTTTCTTCTGAATGCTGCTGGAAACAATGATGTGGGTTTTTTATACTTTGTCATAAAATTCTTTAAGTAAGTAAGGGAATCAATTGGGCCTTCATCAAGATTAACATTAGAATACACGTATTTGTCTTCTGTTTCATAGTGAGTATATGATTCAGAGCATATTACATTGATCTCTTCATTTTCAAATATCCTTATCAAATCAATAAAATAACTGTTGTCGATGAAGTAATCATCATCATCGCAAAAAATTATATAATCTCCATGGGAGAGGTTATATCCTTTCTGCCTATTCAATCCACTTCCTAAATTTTCATAATTTCTATAATATTTAAGGCGTTTGTCATAGTAGTTACTGTACACTTCAGAGGTTTTATCGTTTGATACATCATCAATCAGAATTATCTCAAAGTTTTGATATGTTTGGTTGTAAATGCTGTTTATCAGTTCACTCAATTGCTCAAATCTGTTGTGTGTTGGTATTATAATGCTTATTTTTGGTGTGCTGTTTTCGATTGCATGGTTTTTAGGGTTATATACTAGATTGTAGTAAGCTGAGCTGCTGAGCAAATTCACTTCTTTTTTTTGATTAAATTCTTCGAGATGATTATTCATATTGATTCACCGCTGAAAAGTAAATGTATATAACTTAATTATAAGTTTGTTTTAATTTAAATTTTTCTTAAAAAATCGTTTTAGCTTGTTTTTCATATTGCTTTTTTAGTTTAATGTTTGGGTGTTGATTTAATATTTATTTAGATGTTGAATTATTTAATTTAAGTTTGGTTTTATTCATACTTGAATTATTTTTCATTTTTCGCATATTAAAGCATTATAAATTAAATTCTTAAACAAAATAATTGTCATCTGCAGATATCGGATGTCTGGATTTTCATAATATTAATTCTTAAAAGATAAACTCATAAAAAGAATTAAATTTTATTTTATGATGTTTAATATATGTCTTGAAAAAAACAAGAGTGATATGTATCTTTTTAAGTGATGTAATTATTGAATAGGAGTTGGACAAACTTGATTTTGATGACAATAACTATTGTTGCTTTGTTAGTCTTGACTTTGAATTTGATGAGGATATTTTTCAGGATTGGTATTCTCAGTAATGATGAATATAGTCATTATCGTTTTAGTTGATGATGCTGAAAATATCTTAGGATTTTCAACTAATTTTAAACTAAATTATTGGCTTTGAAGTTTAGAAATAATTTTTGTCAAAAAATAATTTTCTTATGGATACATTGTCAAATTCAGCCCATATTAAATTTGTTAAATAGTTTTTGTATTTTAAACATTTATGGGAGTCTTTTGGATATTTAAGAAATAGTTAAATATTTTGATATCTAATGTATTATATAATGATACAACTATTTTTCCCTAAAATTCTACACCTCAGTTTTTTGTGAAAAATATTGCATTTATGATATATTAATGAAATCCAAATATTTCAAAGTTTTTCAAGTTATTGGAGATTAGTACTAATTGGTGAAACATATGGTTAAAGTATCTGTAATAATGCCGGTTTATAATTGTGAAGATTATTTAAAAGACTCAGTTGAATCAATTCTAAATCAATCATTGTCTGATTTAGAACTGATTTGTGTTGATGATGGGTCAACTGATAATTCTCTTGAAATTTTAAAAGAATATGAAAATCAAGACTCACGAGTCAAGGTATTTGCTTTAAATCATTTGGGTGGTGGTGATGCCCGTAATTTTGCATTAAATCAAGTTTGTGGCGAATATTTGTATTTCATGGATGCTGATGATGTTTTAAGTATAAATGCATTTGAAGATTTTTATTCAATTTCAAAAAATAATGACCTTGATTTTTTAATGTTTAAAGCAAAAAAATATGATTGTGTTCAAAAAAAGCTTTTTGAACATGATTATTACAATATGGTTCAACTTTTAAAGTTTAAAGATAAAGTTTTTAATTTCAATGATTTAGGAGACTTAATTTTCAATATTAATGTTACTCCATGGTGTAAATTTTATAATACCGAATTTGTGCTTAATAGTGGTGCAAAATTTAGAAGCAAATCCAAATTTCATGACAACCAATTTTTTTGGGATATTATTTTTCAAGCTGAAAGAATATATTTTTTAGATGAATTTTACTACACACAATTTGTCCATTCCAAATCTTTGATTGAATCTGCGGGAGAGAATCATTGTGATGTTATTGATGTTCAAAATAATATTTGGGAGTTATTTAAAAAACACGGTCAGTTTGATAAATTCAAGATGCAGTTATACGACCGTAAAATGTTCCTTTATGTGATGAGATATGACGAAATTAAAGAGGAATTTAAAGAATTGTTTTTCAAAAAGATGAAACAAGATTTAAACCGCTTAAGAGACGGTGATTTTAGAGATTATCTTGCTTATATGCGTAAATTTGTTTTTGATAGTGTGATGATTTCACAAAACCACAATGATTTTGATATTTTAAAGGAATTTTATTATATTTTAAAAGACGGTCCGGGTGATGTTAATCAAAAAATGAGCCAATCTGTTGAATGGTTTAATGGTTTATCTAAACAGCATAAAAGATTTGCATTTAACTATATTTTGGAATTTTTCAAAAATAAGGAGTTAAATTCTGAAAATGAGAAATTTTTAAATGAATTTCAATATTCAATTTCAATAATAATTCCAGTTTATAATGTTGAAGATTATTTGGATGATGCATTTAATTCTATTTTAAATCAGACAATCGGTTTTGAAAATCTTGAAGTTATTTTTGTTGATGATGCATCAACAGATGCAAGCCCTCAAATCATCAAAAGATATTCTGAAAAATATGAAAATGTCATCTCTATTTTTTTAGACAAAAACAGTGAGTATGCTGGCCGTCCGCGAAATGTTGGAATGAATTATGTAACTTCCGATTATCTGATGTTTTTGGACCCTGATGATGTCTTTTTGGAAAATGCCTGTGAGATATTATATAATCAAATAACTTCGGAAAACCTTGAAATTGTCTGTGGAGTTCACAATGCCGGCGGCAGCGTCCCTGACTGGATTTGGATAAATATACTGACAGACCCTCAGGAAAATTATAATATCCGTGTCAAAAAAACAGAAGAAATTCTTAAAAACATGAATTTCGAGCTTAATATTTCTTCAGTTGATGAATGGCCGTCAGTTTGTGCGGCAGCAAACATTTGGGATAAGATTTTTAAAAAATCATTGATAGTCAATAATGGAATTGCTTTTCCTGAAGGAATTCCCGCTGAAGATTCATTGTTTCTGTTGAATGCTCTTTTGAATGCGAATGGCATTAAATTCATAAATGACGTTATTGTAAATCATGATTATAAAAGAGCTGACTCTGTGCAGCACCAGTTTTCCAAGACTAAAATCATCAGAAGGTTGAAGGCCTATTTTGAAATGTTTTACTTGTGCATGGATAAAAACAAAACAGATATCTTTAAACATTACTTATTGGTTACCAAATTGAGGCATGTTCTGGTTGACCACATCATGAAATGCAAATTGCCAAGCAATGAAATTTTGGAGATTTTGCAGTATGCAAAACCATTATTTAAATTATATGTGGATTATGGCGGTAGCATTCCTGAAAATTTAGTTGTATTTAGAGACATTGCCTCTGGTGACTTTGAAAATGCCATGAAATTCATTCAAGGCGAAAATACTCCTAAATTGAGTGACATTAAATGTATTGCTTCAGCAAACAGTTCTGTTGGGGGTTGCATTGATTTGTCTGATAATTGGCTAAATCAATTTGAAACACTTGAGCCTGACTTATTTGTATTTGATGATCAAAACAGAAATGAAGAAATTCTAAACTATTGTGCGGATAATAATATTCAATCAGTGCAGCTTGACAATCTTTCGGATAACTTAATGAATATTTTAGATTCAATTAACTTCAAATATATTCCTGATTTGAAACATTTGGTTTTAATCTACAGGTTAGATGATTTGAAAAACTTAAATGATATCATAAATCATTTTCACTCAATTACATATCCATTCAAACATTTAAAAATGATAACAACTGAAGAAAATTTGTTTTTAAATAATACGATTCTTGCATCCGATTTATCAAATCTTGATTATGGTGACAATTACTATTATTGCTTTGCTGATTTGGACTTTGAATTTGATGAGAATGCTTTTAATCATGATTATTTGCAAAAAAACATTTTTTTAAATAAAATTAATCTTTTAGAAAATGAAAAAGGAAATACGCAAAATGGTGCTGCAATAAAAGTGGAAAACTTATCCGATGAAGAATTATCTCAATTGACAGATGAAGAGCTCCAAAACTATTATATGTATCAGTTTGTACCTGAAAGTGCATGTCTTGAGTCATCCACTATCTGTCAACTTAAATGTGCTGGATGTGGACTTCAAAAAGGAGAATGGGATGACCTTGGAAGAGGATATCTCACATTCGAAAACTTCAAAAAGTTCTGTGAGATGAATCCATTTATCAAGAAAATTGAACTTTCAAATTATGGTGAGATGTTCCTCAATCCAGACTTAATTGATATGATGTATTATGCAAAAGAGAATGGAATTGAATTGGTTTGCCTTAATGGAACTAATTTTAATACTGTAACTGATGAACAAATCCATGCACTGGTGGATTCTGGTTTTAAGGGAATCCTTTTATCAATTGATGGTGCTTCTCAGGAAACTTACTCTAAGTATCGTATAGGAGGCAATTTTGACAAAGTAATTGAAAATGTCAAAAAACTTCAGGAACTTAAGAAAAAAGCAGGAAGTCAGTTTCCAGAGTTAACTTGGCAGTATATTTTAATGGAACATAACGAACTGGAAATCGGAAAAGCTAAAGAGATGGCAAAGGAATTGGGCATTCCAATCAAATTCAAATATAACTGGGATGAAACATATAATCCAGTTCACCGAGAGTATATTAAAAAAGAAACAGGGATGAATGAATTGACTAGGGCTGAGTACATTTCAACACATAAACTCGATCCGTATAACTCCGTGTGTGAGGAGATATTCATTCGCCCTCAAATAAATTGGGATGGGAGGTTGTTAGGTTGCTGTAACCAAAATTATGCTTCTTTTGATGTTAATGTATTTGAAGTTGGTTTGATAGAAGCTATTCGGTCACCTAAATATAATGAGACTAAGAAATGCTTGATGACTGTACATCATGATAAGGAAAAATATGGGTCATGTCCCTGCTATGATTGTCCTACTAGAATTACAAGAGAAAAAGCCAATCAGGCATTTAAACCATAACTGAAAGTTTACATATGTGGATTTTGATTATAATATTTTTTTTATATGGATATAAATGATTGATTAAAATAAAATCTTAATAATTAACTAATGGTGGTAAAATGAATTCAAATTTCAACAAATTTCAAAATCTATTAATGAAGTATTTTACAGCTCGAATTGATATAAAAAATACTGGAAATGTGCAGAATAATATATTTATTATAAGTCTCGATGATTTAAGTGCAAAAATTAATTATCCTTCATGGTTTGAAAATAATGATGGAAAAGGAATGGTAATTGAAAGTAGTTCTGGAGTATTGGATTTTGAATTGAAATGTGTAAATGATGGAATATTAAAAATATGGTTGCGCGGAATTGATTATCGTGATAAAAACGATAATAGATTTCCAATTTATATTATTTACACCAATTTTTCAATAAACGATACAGAAATTCTTAAAGAAAATAAAGTAGTAAGTCATGATGATTTTTATCTTTTCGAACAAAAAGTTGAAGATTCAGAAATTATAAAAATTCACATCGAATGGGTGCATTTTAATGAAAATAGTGAATTTCAAAATTCAATATTGTCACTTCAAGAAAAATTAAAAAATATTGAGAAGCATGTAGATAACATTCCTCAGTTGTGTGGTTCAAGTGTTGGCACTACTACCTTAGATGGAAAAATTATTTATAGAAATTGGAAGGGTTATACATATCCAAAATGTACTCTGATGGATGATTTTGATGGATTTTGTGAGGATATTTGGTTTACTCATTATCTTAAGCATAAATTTCCCGATGCAGATTATAAAATTAATTTTTTCGGACCTTTTGGAAGACATTATAATTTAAAAGAAGAAATGGAAGGAAAAAAGGTATTTTATTCTGGTGAAGACCTTAACATGCGTTTTCTTGAAATGAAAAATGAATTTGATAGATATGCTTTGGATTATGTTGATTTAGCTATGGGTTATGATTTTGTTGAAAACCAAAAATATTTAAGATTTCCAAATTGGTTTAGATGGGAATTCGATGTTGATGTAACTGCAGAAGATATTGAAAGAACTGTTGATGAGTGGAATTCACTAAACTATGCTAAAAAAGAAGATGTTTTGAATGTATCGTCTCATGATATGTGGAATGTAAGATCTATTATTGCGGATAATATTGAAGAATTTACCGATATTAAATATGCTGGAAAATGGAGAAACAATACTCGTGATTTGTGGGACAAATATGATGATGATAAACGGGAGTACAGTAAACAATTTAAATTTAATTTATGTGCTGAAAATTTATTTGATGATGCGTATGTTACCGAAAAGATATTTGAATGTATCAGATGTGATTGCATACCTCTCTATGCAGGTGGGGGAAATTACCTTGAACCAGAAGTACTGAATCCTAAAGTAATTTTGCGATGGTATGAAGATGATGATTCAGCTAATGAGGATACTGTCGAATTGTTTAAAAATTTGTTGACTGATGAGAAATCCTATAAAGAATTTAAAGAACAACCTCCATTATTGGAATCAAGTAAAAAATACATAATAAATAAATTCGCACAGTTTGAAAAACACTTTGAACGTTTAATTTATGGTTGATGTCGCAATATGGTAAATGTTGTTCTGAATTGAGGGTTGACTAAATTGATTTGTGGTTAAATTATTCTTAATCATGATTTAAAAAACAAATTAGAAAAATGAGGGATGATTTATCCAAATTAGGAGAGAATATATTCTCTAATAGTTATATTGTTTTTTTATAAAATTAAACTATAGGTGATTATGTGATATTTGTGGATATGAATGGCGGTCTTGGAAATCAATTATTTCAGTATGCTGCTGCTAGATCCTTTTCATTAGATAAAAATTCAGATTTTTTAATGAACTTGTCTTTTTACAATAGGGAATATGTAAAGAAATTAGCTCTATAGATTTCAAATTAAATCATTTTAATGTTGATATTAATAAACAAATTGAAGAAGAGGACATTGATAAATATGATAATGTACAAAAGATAGTTGAACCATTATCATCGCAAAACTTTTCAGAGTTTATAGATTTTAGTAAATACTCTGGAAACATTCACCTTAAAGGGTTTTGGTAAAATGAAAAGTATTTTAAACATAATCAAGAGATTATTAAAAAAGAATTTCAAGTAATCACTCCTCCAAATAAAAAAAAATCAGAAATTTCTCAATGAAATTTCTGAATGTAATGCAATTTGTTCGCATTTCAGAAGGGGAGACTATCTTGATCCCATTTGCCTTGCTAATTCTGGAATGTGTACTGAAGATTATTATAAAAAAGCTATTAATTTCATTATAAAAAAAGTTAAAAATCCTATTTTTTTTACATTTTCTGATGATAGAGAATGGATTGAAAATAATGTTGATTTAAATTTTCCAACGGTTCCAGTTAATATAAATGGGGTTGAAGAGCACATGAAGAATTACGTTTGATGATGGCTTGTAAACATTTTATTATAGCCAATAGTACTTTTAGTTGGTGGGGTGCTTGGTTGTCAAATAATCTTCATAAATATGTTATTGCACCGACACCCTGGTTTAATACTTTCACAAAACAAGGTGTTTTATGCCCAGATTGGATTCATCTTAAATGCGATAGGAATGATTTATTTAATAAATCAAATTTTAAGGTATTTGAATTAGTTTCTGATGAAGATTTGAAAAAAATCGATTTTGAGGGGTTCTTTAAATCTATTGGGGAATTTGGCATTTCATTAATTTCAAATGATGAAAATTCTAAAATCCGATTTTTATTTGATGAAAAGTTGGGAAATAATTTAAATGAATATATAATCGAGTTCAAATTATTTTCAAATAAGAAAAGTTTAATTAAAATAAATTATGGGCAGCCTTCTAATATTGTTTTGGGATATAATAAAGGATATTCTAAAAAATATCTTCATTTGTCAAGAATAAATTTAAATGATTTAATTTTAAACATTAATGATGATAGTTTAATTATTGAAAATATTACAATTAAATCGGTGGATTCCAGATTTAAGTTAACATTAAAATAATAAAATTAAGAATTTTCTTAAAGGTTATTTTATGGTTGAACTATTGAAAGGATCATTTAATGGTTGTCAGGGTGCATGTTATTATAGTCTTTAATGGTTTAATGTATGTGGTTTTGATTAAAATAAACTTATTGTCTTGAGTATTAATCTTTTTTTAAGTTTTTATGTAATATTTATTCTTTATTTTGTGCTATATCTAAGTATATGTTGTTTATTTTTTCTAATATTGGCATAGATTGTTTTATTCTATATGTAAACTTTGAAAAGGGGAAAAGTCTGAGAGAAGTTCAACGCCTTTCTCCACACGATGAATTGGGAGAATATTGATATTCTCTGATGGCAACCTGATAAATAATTTATCCTCTGCTAAAACGAATTACTTATTTCGATGGCTGTTGTGCCATTTATATGGCTGGTGTTGGGAGTGTATCGATGCTTGTTTTTACGGATTAATTTGAAGATTTTCTATCGATAACTGGTAATGCAGTCATTTGTCATCATATTTGGAATTTGGCGATAAGAAGAAATGTATTGAAATCTATCAAAAGAGGTATGATAAGATGAACACGTACAATCGGTGGTTGAATTGGAACAAGCCGGATTGGCTTCCTGTCGTATATGAGGCATTTTTAGCTTCCATTGACCATTTTCCTCAGATTGACAAAAAAGCGATAATCGAAAAGTATTACCCTGATATAGTCCAAGGGTAAGTTGGTTACTTGACAGGTGTTTTTTTTATTACGGGTTAAGACTACTTACTTTAAATGGTACAATATAGTGGAATATGTTTTTTCAAGGGCATTCAAATGAACTTAAATTGCGGTTATGGCTATTTGGTCAATTTTCACATATCAATGTCTAATTTGCCATTAACCTTGCCAATCCAATCTGGAACTTAAAAATAGAATTTTCATATTGATTGTTTGATTTCAATTAATTTCATAATTTGATGTAGATGTCTTTGTTTGGTTGATGCTCTTTGAAACGATTGTTTGCTTAAATTGCTTTGTGGTTAAATTATACTTGGTTGTGTGTTCAAATTTATCATTTATTCAATCGATTTTTGAATTATTTTGATTCAAATTCAGTTGGCTCATGTTTCATATTTGATAACAAAATTTAATAATGTGTTTTATAATAATTATTATTTAGAGTAATATCATTTTTGCAGTCATCCTGTTAATTACTATATCATTAATTTGATGATGTGGGTATTAGGGATGTTTATCACGGTTATCATGGAATTTATTGTCAGTTTTGTGGGGGAATTGTGGATCTTTAGCGATCGAATGAATGAGTTGTTTGTGATGAAACTTTCTAGCTTGAGAACCACACATTCCTTTGCAATGGTTATTAATTTTCATATGCATTATGAATTTTAATTGATAGCAGTATTAAATTTATTTTTCTTATTACTTGTCTAATCCTATCAAATGTATTAATTAATATTTTTTTAAATTAAAGCTATATTGGATTAGAAATATCGGATGAAACGCATGTTAATTGGGTTGTTGAAATTGAACAATATCTTTTGAATTAAAATTTTTAAAATAGAAACAATTCAGGGTTCTAAAACCAATTTTCAATATTTCTCATAAATAATATATTTGTAATATTTAAAGGCAAAATCTGATAATTTTATTATACTTTAAATACAAAAATTAAATTAATAGTAATTAAAAATTCAAGGGTTATTATGAAAGCAATTATTTTAAATTCTGGAATGGGAACAAGATTGGGTGAGCTGACTCAAAACAATCCAAAATCATTGGTGAAATTAAATGAAAATGAAACTATATTCTCAAGGGCTATTTCAATCCTTTCTAATTTTGACATTGGAGAGTTTATCATCACAACAGGCTATTTAAATGAAGTTTTAATCAATTATTGTGAAGAAAACTTTCCCAACATCAATTTCACTTTTGTTCACAATCCGGTTTATGATAAGACTAACTACATCAAATCTTTGGATTTTATAGATGATTTTGAAGATGATGTTATTCTGCTTCATGGGGATTTGGTTTTTGAGTTAAAAACCGCTGAAAAGATTATAAACTCTGATGAATCCTGTGTGGTAGTAGACACCACTCTTGAAATTCCAAAAGATGATTTTAAAGCTAAAATTGAAAACAACCATATCAAATATATTGGGGTTGACTACTTTGAAGATGATGCGGTTTCCTGCCAGCCATTCTACAAATTAAAACCAAAAGATTGGCAAGTCTGGAAAAACAACATTCATGTCTTCTGCAATAACGACAAAACAAGTGTTTATGCAGAAAATGCCTTAAATGAAATTACAGATAAAGTAATTATCAAACCTTTGGATTTGAAAGGTTTGTTATGTATGGAAGTTGACAATAAGGATGATTTAGCAAAAGTTAAGGAGATTTTAAAATGAAAACGGTTTATATTGCAATAAGCGCTGATATTTTACATCACGGTCATATAAATTTAATTAAAAAAGCGGCAGAATATGGAAAACTTATAGTCGGTGTGCTTACCGACGAAGCGGTGGCGACATATAAAAGATTTCCTGTTATTGAGTTTGAAGAGAGAAAATTCATCATAGAAAACATCAGTGGTGTATCTGAAGTTGTTCCTCAAAATACTCTTGATTACACAGATAACCTTAAAAAATACAAGCCGGATTATGTTTTTCATGGTGATGACTGGAAAGAGGGCGTTCAAAGCAAAATCAGATGTGATGTAATTGAAACTCTAAAGGAATGGGATGGTCAGTTAATAGAAATTCCGTTTACTGAAGATGTCAGCGTTGATAAAATCAATGATTTAATCAAAAAGACAGATTCCATTCCGGACATCAGAAGATCCAAACTTAAAAAATTGATTTCCCTTAAACCGATTGTCAGAACAATCGAAGCCCACAACGGTTTGTCTGCACTTGTTGTTGAGAATGCCAAGGTTGAAAAGGATGAGCAAATCAATACCTTTGATGCAATTTGGGTTTCAAGCCTGACTGATTCCACAGCCAAAGGCAAGCCGGACATAGAACTGGTGGACATGACCTCAAGGATAAATACAATAAATGAGATTATGGAAGTGTCAACCAAACCGATTATTTTGGATGGGGATTCTGGAGGTCTTCTGGAGCATTTTGTCTTCAACATCAAAACCATTGAAAGAATGGGTGTTTCTGCAATCATCATTGAAGATAAGGTGGGTTTGAAGAAGAATTCACTTTTCGGAACTGAAGTCAAGCAGACTCAGGATTCAATAGAAAACTTCTGTGAAAAGATAAGTGCAGGTAAAAAGGCCGTATTAACTGAAGAATTCATGATTATTGCAAGAATAGAAAGTTTGATTTTAAAGCAGGGAATGGATGATGCAATCAAAAGAGCAAAGGCCTACATCAATGCAGGTGCTGATGGAATCATGATTCACTCAAGAGAGTCTGAACCTGATGAAATCTTTGAGTTCTGCGATAAATTCAAGGAGTTTGCACCTGATGTACCTTTGGTTGTTGTTCCAACTTCATTCAATCAGGTTTATGAGGATGAATTTGCAAAAAAGGGTGTTAATATTGTAATCTATGCTAATCATTTAATCAGAAGCTCTTATCCTGCAATGGTTGAAACCGCAAATATGATTTTGGAAAATGAAAGGTGCAAGGAAGCCGATGACAAATGCCTGTCAATCAAGGAGATTCTAACACTAATTCCGGATGAGTGATTATATGATTGACGTTAAGGATTTTGTAAATTATTTAAAGGAAATTGATATTGATTTCTTTTGCGGTGTTCCGGATTCACAATTGAGCTCTTTTTGTGATTATGTTGAGGAAAATGAAACTAACATCATTGCTGCCAATGAAGGCAATGCCGTTGCAATAGCTTCAGGTTATCACCTCTCAACCAATAACTTTCCGGTAGTTTATCTTCAAAATTCAGGATTGGGAAATATTGTTAACCCTGTAACTTCCCTTACTCATAAAAAGGTTTATTCCATTCCTATAGTTTATGTTATCGGTTGGAGGGGCCAGCCGGGTGTTCATGATGAGCCGCAGCATAAAAAGCAGGGTGAAATCACTTTGGATTTGCTTGAACTTCTGGACATCTCATACATTGTAATCGATAAGGATTCAACATTCGATGATTTTAAAAACACATTTCAAAATGAATTTTTGGATAAATTGCGAAATGGTGAAAGTGTTGCCGTTGTCGTATCAAAGGGTGCCTTTGAGAAGTACAAGATTTCAAAATCCAACAAGAACACCTTGACAAGGGAAAAGGCAATTCAAACTGTCAGCGATTATTTAAATGATGATGATATGATTGTTTCAACAACCGGAAAATCATCAAGGGAACTGTTTGAATATAGGGAAGCCAAAAATCAGGGTCATGGCAATGACTTTTTGACTGTAGGGTCAATGGGCCACTCATCAAGCATAGCTTTGGGAATCGCTCTCACCAATCCTTCAAAAAGGATATTCTGCTTTGACGGCGATGGGGCAGTGCTGATGCATATGGGAGCATTGGCCTTAGTTGGATCCAAATCTCCCGAAAACTTCTATCATGTCATGTTTAACAATTCCGCCCATGAAAGTGTCGGCGGGCTTCCAACAATCATGTCTGATATACACATTGATGACTTGGTAACTGCTTGCGGATACAAAGAAATATTCAATGCTTCAAGCATTGATGAATTAAACGATGTTTTACCTAAATTCGTTCAATCTGATGGGCCGGTATTTCTGAATATTGATGTTAATATAGGATCCAGAAACGACCTTGGAAGGCCAACCACAACCCCGATTGAAAACAAGAATGATTTCATGAAAAAACTGCAGGGTGAATAAGTATGGACTGGGTATATAATGTTCCAATAAAATTTCACGAATACAACTTGAATCAAATGAAAAATAGGATTGGGGAATTTAGTGGAAATATTTTATTTATCTCATCCAAACGGGTAATCAACACTTTTAAATTGGATGTCAGTAATTTTCAACTTTTGGATGAAAGTATTTCAAATCCGGATATTCATTTGGTTGAAAAAGTATTAAATGAAATTTCAAAGCCTGATTTGATTATTGCCATTGGTGGTGGAAGTTCAATTGATATGGCAAAGGCAATATCTGCATTATATGAATATAAAGATTCAAATGTTTTGGATTTGTTGAAAAATAAGAATTATTTGGAAAATTCTGACCACATACCATTTATTGCAGTTCCAACGACTGCAGGAACCGGTTCTGAATGTACGAAATGGGCTACAATATGGGATTTTGACAATTCAAAAAAATATTCAATTGATGCTGATTACTTATATCCAAATGAAGCATGGTTGATTCCTGAGTTAACCAAAACAATGGATGAAAAGATGACATTGGCAACTGGTCTTGATGCTCTAGCTCATGCAATGGAGTCATACTGGTCAGTTCCATCAAATAAATATACTCGAGTCCTTGCAAGAGATTCAATCAGAATCATTAAGAAGTATTTACCATTGGCTTTAAATGATTTGGATAATTTGGAGCATAGGCAGGAAATGTTGATGGGATCTTTTTTTGCAGGCCTAGCATTTTCAAATACCCGAACTACTGCATGCCACTCAATATCATATCCTTTGACAATGATGTTTGGTATTAACCATGGTTTTGCCGCAGCATTAACTTTGTTTGAAGTTATGAAAAGAAATTGGGATTATTTGGCCGAAAAAGACTTGTTTTTAGATGCGTGGGATGCAGATAATTTGGATGATATTAAAAAATGGTTTGATGAAGTTTCAGATAATGGTTTGAAATTGTCCAAGTTTGGTGTTAAAAAAGAAGAAATTCAGGATATTGTAAAATTGGCAACAACTGGTGGCAGGATGGATAATAACCCGATTGTATTTAGTGAAGATGAAATTGAGGATATTTTAAATTGCGTTTATTAATGGGGGAAATAATTATGAAAGCAGTTATTCCAGCAGCAGGTTTTGGAACAAGGTTTCTTCCTGCAACCAAATCACAACCAAAGGAAATGTTGCCAGTTTATGACAAGCCAATCATCCAATACACAGTTGAAGAGGCAGTCAAATCGGGAATCGATGATATTCTAATCATCACTGGCAGACATAAAAGATCAATCGAAGACCATTTCGACAAGTCTTATGAACTTGAACAAACTCTACAAAAGGCAGGAAAAGACAGGGTCTTGAAGGAGGTCAGAAAAATCACAGATCTCGTTGATGTCTGCTATGTCAGACAAAGGGACCAGAAAGGATTAGGTGATGCAATATTGTGTGCCGAAAGACATATTGGAGATGAGCCTTTTGCAGTTTTGTTGGGCGATACGATTGTAAAGTCTGAAATACCTTGTACAAAACAGTTAATCGAGGTTTTCAACAAATTTGAAAAACCAACACTTTCCCTTAAGGAAATTTCAAATGACAAACTAAATAAGTATGGCATTGTCGGCGGAAGCCAAATAGAACAGAATATCTATAAAATCAATCAATTGATTGAAAAGCCAAAGATTGATGAGGCTCCGTCAAATCTTGCAATGGTTGGCCGTTATATTTTAACTCCTGATGTCTTTGATAAAATCCGAGAAACAGAACCTGGTGTCGGGGGTGAAATTCAGTTGACCGATGCACTTACAAAACTGGATGAAGTTTACGGAGCTCTTGTTGAAGGAAAAACATATAATGTGGCAACCCGTTTCGATTGGCTTAAGGCATCAATTGAATTTGGCCTTGAAGATACAGAAAAGGATGAACTGATTCAATATATGAAAACTTTTATATGTCTCCCAGTGTTTATCTCTGCATAAATTACTAATTTAATCAGATTAATTTGTTGATAAATTATTTGTATGGTTAACTTAAAATCTACTTAAATTATTGGTTGGATTTTGCAGTATATGTGGCCTGATTTTTGGTGGAAAGGGGATTTCATTAATTCATAGTCGTACTTTTGTTTATGCTTGTGAAATCCATATCATGAAATTTTTTGACACATGGGGAATGTTGAAACAAGGTTTTGAGTCATTTTTTCGTAGGGTTTTGATTCACCCTTCAAAGTATCCTTATATGAAATCATCCATAAAACGATTTAAAATCAGAACAATTGTGAATTCAACTTAGGTTTTACTAATAAGTTCTGTTTAAATTTTGATTAATATTATGGATAATTTTTCATGATTAAGATTAGTTAGCCCAAATTTGACAATACATTTATTTTTCAAAGGTTTAGGTAAATACTGGTGATGGTCGCATTTTGAGTAGGTTTCATTGGAATCTGTCAAAAGGATTGGTTAAGTAGTGTGATGCGGTTTTATGGATGTCCTTTTGCAGTAGGTGACACAATTATAAAAGTGCAAAATCCCTACACAAGACAATTGATTGACACATTCAACAAATCAATGCTGTCACTGAAAGTGATTTCAACGACAAGCTTGACAAATACGGAATCATCAAAGGAAGCTAATTGGAGTCCAACATCTGTAGGGCCAATAGATTGGTTGAAAAGCCAGATTGATGATGTCCCATCAAAGTTTGCAATTGTTGGAAGATACATTCTAGTTCTGGACATTTTTGATAGAATCAGTGTAACAGAGTCTTGTGTCGGCGGTGAAATTCATCTTAGCGATGCCTTGTCAAAACTGGATGAAGTCTATGGGGGTGCTATTTGATGGAAAGACATATAATGTGGCAACCGTTTCGATTGGTTCAAGGCATCAATTGCATTCGGATTTGAGGATTCCACAAAGGATGAAGTGATTGAATACATGAAAACATTCATATAGATATATGGGGGCAGTGGTAAATTCAAACCAATCTAGCTAACTTTTGTTTTTGCTGTAACTATGTCCAAGTTGGTTGATGTTATTCTGATTTTGTGATTAAAGTAAATTAAAGTGTTGGTAAACTATATTCATGTTTGACTTAAGAACTACTAAAATTATTTTTCAATCATGTTGAATTCTGAAACAAAAAATCCATGATGTGGGTGGTGTATTGATGGATGTTGTATCTCATACTTTGTGTGGTAGTGAACTTACTGTATTAAAACTTGCATTAAATAGCTCTGTTTTAGGTAATGGTATGAGCCAATATCGATTGTAATCTTGTATAGTTGCAGACATAAAGTTCATAAAATTACATTATGTTTAAAATAATATTTGAGTCATTAAAATAAATGATTTTTTATTTTACATTTTTGGAGAATCTATTATAGTATCAGATGATAAAATATTCCCTTGGGTTTGTAGTGGTGTTCTATATCGTTAAGTTTATCATCTAATCCTAATTTGTCTAATTTAATGCTTAAATCTCGTTTTGCAGTTGAAATTGCATTTTTTTTCTGGTTTTTTGATTCGATTAGGTATAAGTGTAATTTCTGCTGTTTATACATTAATATCATACCATCAATTTCAACATTTAATTCATCTTTCTCTTTTAAATATCCTTTAATTGAAGAAACTGAAACCAACATTGTTGAGTTTTTATAAAATAATTTTTTGGAGAATGATTTAATCAATAATTTTTCATCTCTTTTGAATTTATCCATATCATTTTTTAAAATGGCTTCAAATGCTAAATTTATGTCATTTTGGTTATGTGGTGCTATAACTTGCACATTATCATATTTATCATCAAAAATGAAATAATGTGATTTGATTCTGTTGTTTAAAATAAATAATATGCTTTCTTTAAAAATATTGGAAAAGCTTTTATTCATTAAATTGTTCAAAATAGGATTAATATTAATTCTATCAAATTTTTTTATTTCTGTCTCGTAAATTGATTTTTTTAGAGTTATAATTTCTTTTATAACTTTTAGGATTAAAATAAATATATTACGATAATTTTCTGATATAAAAATTAAGTTAATAATTATGAAATTAAATTGGTGGTTATGTTCAATTGTTACTTTACAATATTTTGGAAGAATTTCATTTATGTTATTTTCGAAGTCCATATTAAATTTATTTGCAATTAATATTCTACTAATATCATTTAGTTCTAAAAATAGATTTAAACATTTATAATGTTCATGTTTATTTAGATTTAGAGGACTGCCTGAAATTATATTATTTTTAATCTCATTTTCAGTAAAAATATTCTTTTTCCAATAGTTATAAACTTTATCGGAATAGTAGTTAAATTCAGAAAAAGCTTCTTTTGAGTAATATAAATCATGATTTAACAGATTATCTAACGAATTCAATGTTTTATTAAATTGACTGTCATTTTTTAATATCTCTTTAAGATATTCATCTAAATTTAATAATAATGAAGTAATTTTAAAATTTATGGGGGATGTTGAGTATTGTGAATCTAAAAATAAGTATGAAATTTGCCGTATTTTGTTAAAATATTCTCTAAATTTAACATGTCTTTCAGTTTGGCTGGTAAAATAGAGTTGACATATTTTTATCAATAAGTTGATAAAATTTTTTGTTTTTGGTTTTTTAGTTTGCTTATAATGAACTCTCAATGAAAATATGATAAAAAATTTATGGATATTATAAACATCGTTATTTTCAATACAACTTTTGAAATCATCTCTTATTTCAAGAGGCATATTGTTATAAAACTTGTTAAAAAGGGATTCATTTTCGTTTATATTCTTTAATAATCCTTTTTCAGCGGCAAATGTTCCTATTAAATGGCCTGAATTAAATAAAAGTATCCATATGGAAATTAATTCGGCTCCACTAACTTTATAATTATTTATTGTTTCATCGGTAGATAATCCTAGATTAAATTTTTTCTTTTTATCTTTGGATTGATTTAATTCGTAATCTCTCCCTAATAATAAGTTTATTAAATATGTTTGAAGAATTATATATTCCATTCGGGTATGTGTTGTTTTAAGAGATGTATTTTGGATTACTCCTAATTGATTCATTTTTTTTAATTTTTGAATATAGTTTTTTTCATTTAGAAACTCATAACATTTTTCAGCATTTCTAAATAAATATACATGAATTAATCCCAGTTGTGAAATATTGAATTTTAATTCCATAATAATATTATTGTGTTAATAAATAATATATTTTTAATTAATTTGAGTTAATTAGTTCGTTCTTATATAAATGACTCTATTTTTAAGATAATTTAGAAAATAATATATATTGTAAGGAATATAATAATATTTGTTATTTTAAGGTATTTTTTAGTTAAATAGCAGTGATGTGGTTTGAATGGTAGAAAACATTGAAGATGAGATTATTCCAACTCAATTTATTAAAAAAGGTTTTGATTTATCCGATAAAGTCGATAAAGATTTTTTAAAAAAAATTGAAGATGTTTTTGGCAGTAATGTTTCTGTAATTAGTTTAGCGGTTTTAATTGATACTTCTGAAGAAGAATCTTCTAAAGAAATTATTTCATTTAATTATCGAAATGATAAGGAACAAAAGAACAAGGAATTATTTGTAGATTTTTCTAATCATAATTCTTTTGAAAAAATTAAAAAAATATTATAAATTATTATAATATATATGCTGGAGGTAATTATATGGATTTTAAAGAGAGCCTTATCCAAAACTTTGATAAGTCTTCTAATTTTGATGAGGATATTTTGAATCCTTTTTTAGATCAGTCTAAACTCAAATATCCAAATCATATTATTGAATCTAATTCAGACATGATTCAAATTACTTTATTAAAAAGATTTCCTAAGCCAAGTTATGATTTTAAATATGAAAATGCATTAAAATCCATAGAAAATTTCCTTAAACAGATTATTTCTGATTATGGATTATCTGAATTAAATTTTCATGAAAAACTAGCAAAGGGATTTAATCCTTCTTTTAAAATCAAAGTTCCACTAAGTATTTCTTCTAAAGATTTAATTAATTATTCTGACGATATTTTTAAAAGAGTAGAGGAATTTGCAAATTCAAAAAATATTGATTTTATTTTAGATGATTTATCTATAATTTTAAGTAGGTAATGTTGATGGGTAGTTCATTCGAATTTGATGATTTCATCGAATTTTCTCAAAATTTATTAGAAAATAAAAAAAATGTGGATGATAATGGTTATCAAAGTCTTTATAGAACTATAATAAGTAGGGTTTACTATTCTGCTTTTCATCATACTAAATATTGGTTGGAAATTAATCATGGTTTAAAAACTCGTGAATTTAATTTGGAAACTGGTAAGATTCAAAATAAGGATGGATTAAGTGAGCATGTTCAAGTTTATAGGGAACTTCGAAGAATTGCCAAAAGACAAAAGAATTTAAAATATAAATTTAGAAATGCATCTTCAAAATTAGAACATTTATTTGATCAGCGTATTGAAGCAGATTACGATGAGTCTTCTAATTTTGATGAAATTGAAGTAATTGATGCTATTGAAGATGCAATTTATATAATTAACTTATTGCCTTTTAATTAAGTGTCTTTCCAATAAATTATTTGGTTTTATATAATTTAACTTTACATAACCTCCTTAAAATAGGGCTATGCAATGTTTTATATTTTAGAAAGTTTAAAGTTCAAATTATTCAATGAAAACTTATATTCATCATTCACTTCTATTTGAGCATAAATTTTCATTTTAAAAATAATGTTTAATCCATATTTTGTTGTCATACTTCCCATTCTAATTATAAATATCTATTTAATTTAATATGAATATAATTAATAATACTTTTTGAATGCTGTTGGCGGTGATTAAGTGACTATTATTAAACATGTAAAAATTGAGAATTTATCTTATCAATTGGATAGTAATGATTTCAACGATAGATTGGATGATTTATCGAGGATAAATATCTTCATTGGAGCTAATAACTCTGGTAAAAGTAGGTTTATGAGACATCTATTTTTTAATAATAAGATTCCTTTAAAATTTTTACCTAATGATAAATCATTTGAGGAATATTTATCAATGTCTAAAAAATTTAAATCATACGAAAATTCTATTATTAATCCATATTCAACAGAAAAACGAAAAGCTTATGATGATATAAAAAAAGCATTAAAAGAAATTAGTTATATTGAAGAATCAAGATCTCCTTTAAGTGAGTTAGCTGATTTATATAAGAAAACGGTTATTAATGCGGGTTCAAATCATGAACAATTATTGAAACCATATTCAGAGTATTTTGAAGCTTTTTTTCCCAACATATTATTCAATGATCGTTTGTTCAATTATAATTTTTATAAAATATATATACCTTCATTGAGGGGATTAATTCCGATTAAATTTGAAGCGGATTCTCAAGATTATAACTTAAAACAAGATTTTTATGGTGAACGAACCAAAAAAGATTATTTTTCAGATGATTCTGAAATAAAAACTGATATTCTTGATTATTTAATAAGGGATGATTCAATAGATGATTCTGATGGTGTTGTAGATTTAGCAGAATTCCTAAAAAAGACTTACTTTCCGAAGCATTCCATTATGTCAGGTCAGAAATTTTTTGAATATGTGAAAAATTATTTGCTGGGGGATTTGGAACAAAGGGAGATAATAAGGGAGTATGAAAATTATTTATCTGAAACATTTTTTGATAAAAAAGATGTTGTTTTAATTCCAAAAGTTAATGATGATGTTTTAACTGTAAGAATTAACAATGAAGAATATAAAATCTATGATTTGGGTGAAGGCATTCAATCAATAATTTTGATTACATTTCCTTTATTTTTATATTTGGAAAAATCAAAAGAATATAACACAAATATTTTAGTTTTCATTGAAGAACCTGAAATTGGTCTTCATCCAAGGTTACAAAGAAGTTTAATCGAAACACTACTTGATGAAAGATTTAAAAATTACCAATTTTTCTTTACTACACATTCAAATCATTTCATTGATATGACTCTAGGGGATGAAGAAATCTCTGTTTATTTATTTGATAAAGAAGAATGGAATGAAGAAATTTCAACCCCTAAATTCACAATAGAAAAAGTTAAAACTGATTATTGGGATGTAATGGACAAATTAGGAGCAATGCCTTCTTCAGTTTTGATGTCAAATTGCACCATATTGGTTGAGGGGGTTACTGATATGAATCATTTTCACTTATATCTGGATTTATATCAAAATCAACTCTCAAAAGAAATGCCAAGATTTAAAAATGGAATTCATTATTCTTTTTTAATAGCGGGTGGCGACGAATATAAAAATACATTAAAAAATTTAAATGAACTTCAAAAAGAGAAAATATTTTTCATTTGTGATTTTGATAATCCTGAAAAAGATTCTAAAAGAAGAGATTTCTTTGAAGAAATATCATTTAATAATTTTCATGTTCTTAATGTAACTGAAGTTGAAAATCTCGTTTCAAAATCTGTTGTTATTAATGCATTAAAAAATACATACGGTATTGATTTAAAAGAAGATTTTGATGAAGAATCATATATTAAATCTCAAAATTTTTATGAATTTATTGTTGATGAAGTTATAAATGGGGAGATGCCTGAAAAATTTGCAAATACAAAAGGGGATTTAAAAGAACCATTTGTTAGATCTGAAAATTATTGTTGTACTAACTATAATGATTTAACTGATGAAGCAAAGAATGTTGCACGAATAATTTATGAAGAAATTGAAAAAAATAATTAATCTTGGAATGGAAAAACATTCGCCACCACACCAACTCCACCTCATGTATCTTATTTGAACAAAATGTTAAATTTTAAAAAAAATAAGAGATTAATAATTAATCTCTTTTATACTTTATTATTAGCAATATTGTTAAAAATAACAGAAATCCAAGTCCTATTGCTGTATTGTTTCCAGTTGTGTGTTTTATAATGTTAATAGGATTTTGGCCATTATTTTCTAAATTTCCATTATCAATATCTTTGCTCATCACTTCCGATGGATTATCGGCATTATTGGATGGGGTTATGTTGTTTTCAGTTTTGTTTTCAGTTGTTTTGTTGTTTTCGGTTTTGTTTTCTGTTGTTCCATTATTTGTGGTTGTGTTGTTTTCGGTTTTGTTTTCTGTTGTTCCATTATTTGTGGTTGTGTTGTTTTNGTTGTTTTCGGTTTTGTTTTCTGTTGTTCCATTATTTGTGGTTGTGTTGTTTTCGGTTTTGTTTTCTGTTGTTCCATTATTTGTGGTTGTGTTGTTTTCTGTTGTTTCATTGTCTTTTTGGGTTTCGTTATTTGTTGTGGTTGTGTTGTTTTCTGTTGTTTCATTATCTTCCAGGGTTTCATTCGGGACTACATTTCCCATCATTCCAGTACCGTTCATGATTTCTGCCAGAATTTCTCTATAGGTAATCTTGTATCCGAAGAAGTTTTGGGTTTCATCATCTGTGGATTGCAGACATTCAAAATCGAATATCGCTTCTGTGGTATTGTTTATTTTTTTAATTTCGCCGTGATCTGGAATTGTTCTTCCATTTTGCGCTTCATTTAATATTGTTGGGATTATTTCCAGATAGGAATCGGTTTTATAGAGGTTGTCTGTAAACTCCCATACTGCAAGTGTTGCTGTTAGCTGGTTAGCCATCACATAATCGTAGTGGTCTACAAACAGTATCTTCAAGTAATTGCCGACGGACTCGTTGTAGTTCGGGTTAACCAGTTTTGATGTGTTCTGCACTATGAATTCATCTCCGATATCCGCATCCTTCAGGTATTTGTTTGCGCAGTATCCGTTGTATCCGTCATCAAAGGTGATGTTTTGATATCCCTCGGATGTGGCAATAACTCTTTTTTCAGTTATTTTTGTTTCTTCACTCTCTGTAATTCTATCTGTTTTTGTGCTTGCAATCTCTGTCGAGTTTTCATCGATTATGTTTGCCGAAACGACATTCAAAGTAGATGATACAATTAAAAATATGGTTAATATCGTAAATATTCTGCATTTCAATTTTGCACCTCCTTATTTTTGTATAAATTGCATTGTCGAAGGCAGTATATAAAATTAAAGTAACCGAATACTCACTTAAATTAAAATAGGTGATTAAAATTAGTTTTTTTTTGAGAATTGCACATAATGTCTTAAAAAGCTAAATATGGATGACTTTTCCCAAAACCTGCAATCGTTGGCGGCTACGTTTTAATCTCCGATATTTTTGACAATATCTTCGCATAATTTCTTGAAAAAAGATATGTCTAATAATAAATAGTATGTTGGAGATTAGTTATTGCAGAGTATATTCTCTACTGCTGTTTATGGAAAGATTTTATGAGTAAAGTTAAAGATATGTCACTTGCACCTGAAGGTGTTAGAAAAATAGAATGGGTTCAAAAGCACATGCCTGTTTTTGAACACATTAAAGCAGAATACGAAGAAACCCAACCTTTCAATTGCAAACTCCGGACACTTCAACGTGGAAATAAACAGGCAGGATTTGGAGACCATTTCAACTGAAGTCAAGGAAGTGCGTGAAAGCATTGAAGAGTTCACAACCAAGGATGGAAGAAAAATCTACTTGTTGGCTGACGGTCGTTTGGTAAACCTTTCCGCTGCAAGGGGTCAGGGACATCCTGCAGAAATCATGGGCATGAGTTTTGCAGTACAGGCCTTGTCTGTAAAGCACATTTTAGAAAACGATTTGCATGTAGGTGTAACCAAGGCACCTGATGAAATTGATTATGCTGTTGCCTCCATGAAACTGGATGCAAGGGGTATTGAAATCGACTCATTGACAGACAAGCAAAAAGCATACATGACAAACTGGCAGGAAGGAACATAAATTTTCCTTCAAATTTTTATTTTTTAGGTTCAATATCTACATGTCTAAATTAACTTACATTGTTTTTATTTTATACTTATTTTAAATCAAAATGTTCTTAAGTTATTGTTAGTGTTGGATTAAGATTTATTGAAAATATTGGTTGTTTTTTGCAATATGTTGTAATTGAAGATGTTGTTGCAGAGATTATTTTTTTAAAAAGTTATTTTTTTTAGTGATGAAAAAGCAGCATTGAATGTTTCATAATAGTAATTAATGATTTAAATATTTTTAATTTCCAATTAAATTATGCAATTCTAGGGCACTATATGAATTTTGTTTATCGAAGAACATGAAAATTTGAAATTTTTATTGAATTTTGATTGATTATTAATATTTTTTGAACATTCAATAAATTTGTATTTCAAGTTTGTTTAGGGATTTTATAAATCACAATTTTTTGACGAAAAATCAAAAAATTAATTTTGGCGAACACTATTACTAAAGTATAAAATTGTCTTAATAGTGTAAAATTGTTCTTCAAATTAAGCAAAGATATTTAAAATATAAATTTAATAGTTATATATAATTAATCTAAAGGAGAAGGGTTATATTGCAAAATGAATTTAAATTTAAAATCAAAAATTTTGGCCCTATCGATGAGGCAAATCTTAATTTAAATAAATTAAATGTAATTGGTGGAGTGAATGCAAGTGGTAAATCATTTTCCGCTAGATTATTATTTTGCATTATAACTGCTTTATCTGATGAAGGTAAACGAATTGATAATGAAAGTGTAAAAAGTTTATTCACAGATTTCATAAATAGATATGGTTTAAATTTTTCTGTTATTTCATCTGATGTTGTTAAAAGTGAAAAGTCTGATTTAACTAATAAATTAAATAATTTACTTAACTCTTGGAAAGAGTATGATGTTTCTTATGAATTTTTAGATAATTTTTATAAAAATTTTGGTGTAATTCTGGATGAATTCGATTTTTCTGATGAAAATTTTGATAAGGATTTCAAAAAAATACGGCCAGTTATTGATTCCCATTCAAATGAATTGCAATATATTATTTCAGTATTGAGATTTCTGTTAATGGCTGAATTTGGTGCAGATCAAGTACCTAATTTTGATGGTGCTAATGTTAATATTTCTGCAAGTAAACTTGATTGTAAAATGGAATATGATATGTTGTTTACCTCTGAATCTTTAACAATTAATATGAATAGTAATCAATTAATTTGTAGAGATTTCACAAATGTTATTTATATGGATTCGATGTCGGCTATGGATTTTCAATTAACTGGGCAAAATATACATTATCATTATATTTCTTTACTAAATTATCTTATGCATACAAAACCTATGAATTCGAATGGTGTTTATAATAATGTTGAAGAAGTAATGGATATTAGTAAACAATTTAATGGAATGTTAAATGGTACTTTTAAATTCAATCCTTTAAATAATATTTTTTCATTTGAGTCAGATGGTAAATCCTATGATGTTAAAAACATCGCTTCAGGATACAAACAAATAGGGGTGTTGCAGAGATTATTAAATAATAATCAGATTTCTGGCAAAACATTGTTGATTCTAGATGAACCTGAGACTAATTTACATCCTAGTTTTCAAATTCAACTAGCTAATATTATTGTTCAAATGGTTAAAGAATTAGATTTAATGGTTTATATTAATTCACATAGTCCTTTTGTTATTGAAGCATTAGAAGTTTATTCCAAAAAAGAAGGCATTGAAAAAGATACTAATTTCTATATGTGTGAAAGTATTAATGTGGAAAATACTAATTTCAACATCCATTCTATTGATAGAGATGACTTAAAAATTTTATATGATAATTTATCTGATCCATTTAGATTAATTAATAATATCAGATTTGAAAATGAATTGAACGACTTGGATTAAGGTAGATGGTCATGTTTTCAAGTTATCTTAATTTTTTAAGATTTTTAAATTATCTCAAAAATCATGAATGCGAAAAAAATCCTTATTTTGAGGACATAACTAAAATTTCATCTGATAACAACGGAAGAAGTCTTGTTGAATCTGATAAATTAATGTTAAATTTTGAAAATATTAGAAATGATTTCTTTAGTAATCAAAAAATTAAACCTTCAACGGTTGATGGTTTGTATTTTAATTTTGATAAAAATCATTTAATTTTATCATTATATTTTGTTGAATTTAAGGGAAGTGAACTTTCTAAGTTGGATTTTAATAAATATTTTGAGAATAACATTCTCCCATTAACTGATGAGCAATGTGTGTTTAATGAAAGATATTGTCCGATTAACAATCTGAATAAAAAGATTTTGGAAAGGATGCATAAGAGGTATGATGATAAAGTTTCTAATAATTTGAAATTAAAACCATTTGAGTCATTATTTGTTATTTTTCCAAAAATTTGTGAGGATTATTCAAATAAATCAGATTATAATTATTCTGTCGGTGATTTTTATACATTTTTGTTAAGAAAAATTAGATGCCATTTAATTGTTGTTTATAAATCTAGTAAAAGCTATATAAATGATGAAAAAACTGTTGCGGCAGATATTAGGGACAAATATCGTGTTTTAAATAATAATAATATTATCTCAGATTTCAAAGTTTATGATGAAAGAGATTTTGAAAATAATTTATTAAATGATATTAAAAAGTTTCCATTTTCATTTTTAGAGATTATAATTAATGTTTCAGATAAAACTTTAAATAAAACAAAGAATCCTAGTGAATTTGGAGATATTATTGAGATGGAACTTAAAAAATATTTAAATAGAAATAATATTGTCATTTGTGATTATTCTAAAGAGATGCTAAGAAGAGTTATTTCAAAATGTTGTATGGAGTATATAAGTAATAAAATTTTATAATGTGAGTAGTTAAAGAAAAATTAATCTGATGTAGAAAATTAAATATGGGGAATGCTTTGAGAAGCTTAAAAAGAGAGTTAAAAAATTTAACTGAAGGGTTTTTATTTTGTCTCAACATTTTTTGTCCAGTTTTTGCTTAATACTATTTGTCTTTTTGTTCCTTCACATGTTCTGGAAATTCTTTTTATTTTTCTAAGTGGTAACTCGATAATTTTTTGGGGACTATATATTTTTTATATATTCTTAAAATCAAAATTCAACTTCTAAAGAGATTTCCAAAATTCTTTTATTTAATATAGTCTTTTACCAAAAGTTTATACCTAAATATTCATTGATCCAGTTTTCGTAAAATGAAGTTAAATCAACGACTTTATAGAATTCTTCTTTAAATATTTCTATTAATGTGTTTAAATCTTCGTATAGTGATTTATATATTTTAGATTTGATTTTACGCCATACGTCTTCGATTGGATTTAAATCTGGGCAATATGGCTGCAAAAATATTAAGTTTATGTTCAATATTTCACATGCTTTTTCGACTATTTTAGCATGATGTATTTTTGCATTGTCTAAAACAAGATTGATTCTTTTCTCTTTTGAGTTTATTTCATATATTTGAGGATTCAATAGATTTTTTAGTAATCTGGATCTTTTTTCATTCCATATTTTTCTTGAATTGTTATTGTCTTCTTTTCTGCAGATTCTTTGAATTTTTTCTATTGAAATTTGTTGTGAATTGTCACTATATTGTTCGTTATTGATTTTATTGATTAAATCCATTTAATTTAGTGATTTTGAAGATAAATATTTTTTTATTTCTTCATCAGATAGATTTTCATTGTTTATTGCTTCTTCGATTAAATGTTTACCGAAAGTGTTTTCCATGTTTTCAATACGGTAATGACATAATGTAATTACAAATTGGAATGCATTGTTTTTAGTGTTTACTTCCATGTATGAGTTACAATTGATTCCTTGAAAGCCTGTTACATTTATTCCAAATTTTACTGGATGTTTTGTTTGTGTATTTTTTTCTCCAGGAGCATATAATACTCTTGTAACATTTGGAACATTTTGACAAGATGTTTCATCCAAAAAAGCAAAATACTCTGTTTTTAGATTTATAAAAGTCAGTTTTTTTTAAGATCTTTTTCAGGGTTTTCTGGACGAGTGTTATATTGAATGAATGGTTTTCCATAGTTTAAATTTAGTTTTTGTCTTGTAATGACCCAAACTTGCTTTTCACTGTATGTTATTCCGTATTTTTCTTCAATTAGATTACTTACATCTTTTAAATTGTATTTTTCTTCATTTCCAGTGATGATTTCTTTTAATTCTTTTAGTTGTTGGTCAGTTAGGTATGATTTTCGACCACAATTTGAATAATTTGAAAATAAGCCCTCAACACCATTTTCATTATATTGTTTGACCCATCGTTCGCCAGTTTTTCTGGAAATATTAATGTTTTTTGATGCTTTAGCAATACTTTCACCGTTTGCAACCATGTGAATTACTAAAAGACGCCTATAAACATTGTAATATTTCTTGTACTCTTTCAGCATTTCTGCAATTTCAGAAAGCTCCAAATGTTTCTCAATTTTATTATTAAATTTTTCCATGAATATATATCTATAACTCATTAGGTATAAACTTTTGGTAAAAAACTATATTTTGATTCAAATTCAGTTGGCTCATGTTTCATATTGGATAACAAAATTTAATAATGTGTTTTATGATAATTATTATTAGAGTAATATCTTTTTTGCAGTCATCCTGTTAATTACTATGTCATTAATTTGATGATGTGGATATTATGGGATGTTTATCACGGTTATCATGGAATTTATTATCAGACTTGTTGGGGAATTGGTGGATTTTTGGCGCAAAAGGGTGAATTTGCTGAAACAGGCTCTCGCTGAATGCCACCTTTTCTTCTACAATCTTGTAGTAGTTATAAAATCCATTGGCATCTACTCTTGCATAATCAGGAAATTGTATAGGGCACCAACACATCCTGATGCATTTCCAAAATGGCATTTTTCAATTTCAGGTTCACTTACGGCTTCATGGAATTTTATTGAATAGAAATCATGCACCCTGTCTTTTATCTCAGCTATTAAAATGTCCTGCGTGGAAATTCCTCCGCCGATGCAGAACTTTTCTGCGTCCAATACTGACTGTATGGTTATAATTCCCGCTGCAATTGTTTTGGCATAATCTCGAACCACTTCTTTGGCCGTTTCATCACCTTCCTTGTACTTTTCAAAGAGTTCATGGCTGTCGATGGCACATTTTTTATCCTCATATGCACCGGTTAGATTTTTGTGACCTCCGATTTTGCCGAACCTCTTTTCGTTATTGGGATTTTTAAAATCTGTAAGAATACTTGAAAACTCCCCTGCAGTTTCACTGCTTCCCCGATATAGTGCTCCATTGATAATTATTCCGCCGGCTATTTCAGTACCAAGTCCAATGACCACCCCCTTTTTCACATCAGTCAGGTTTCCCATCCAAAGTTCAGCCAATGCTGCGCATTTTCCATCATTTTCAATCCACACCGGTTTTTTGTATTTCTCTTCCAATATGGATTTTAAAGGCATGTCGCAAATCCAGTCAAATGTTGCTACCCTGTTAACTATTCCATGCTCAGCATTTATTTTTCCAGGCACATAAATCAAGTTCATTCCTTCGAGATTATGAGGTTTTGATTGCTAAATTTCTATTGAATCATTTTTAAATCAATTAATTGGCTTGAAAAAAATGATCAATGATGGTAATTTATTTTTGCCAAATACCATTTTGGAATCAGAATTGTCAAAACTTGATTTGAATGATGATTACTATTTCTGTTTTGCAGATTTAAACATATGTTTTTGATTATTAAATAGATTCATATTGTTTCATAAAGTTTCAGAAAGTGCAGATACGAAATTATGCCTCTTAAATTACCTAATGTCACTGTCGAGTAGGATAGTGCCATTTAAGGCGTTATTTTGCAAACAATTATATTTAAGTCTTGTCTTATCTTTTACCTATTTTGAAATATTGTTTTTGGCCTGCTATCCCTATTTTTGTGGAAGTTGCTTTTCATATTCGCTTTGGTGTGTAGTTTTTTTTTATAATTCTTGAAGTTGTGGGGTCATAAATCATGATGGTGCCATTGAACAGGTATAAGTGAAAATAAAGCATATGGGATTTCTTGATGGAAAATTTGCATGTTTCGTGTATATAAGTTTTTGCTGGTCTTGTGATTATTGTTGTTGGGTGTGTAAATCAAATGGTGCATCAAATTGTGTGCAGATTTTTGTAATTTTTAGCGTTTCATGTGGATGTGGCAATGTGTTTTTTTGAGTTTGTAGGAGTTGTTTTGTTAATATGATTTTACGGTTAATATTTTTTACATTTTTTGTGTGATCTGGGTGGAATATTGGTGGTTTTGGTAGTATATGTGTGTCTCGGAGACATTATCAAAAACAAAATGTTGTTGATGAAAATTATTTTACTAAACTTTTAACTGTAGGTTCTATAAATTTTAAGTTTTATTTTTAAATTCATTTGTAGATATGACAAAAACTATTTAATAGTATTTTAATAAAAAATTAATTGATTATAACAAACTAAGTGGGATATGATGGCTAAAATAAATTTATTGACTACTGGATTGGCAACTATGTGTACAGAAAGTTTTGGAATGGGAAATATTGATTTTTCATGGTTGGTATATAATCCTTCTGCCATACTGTGGGCGGACACTATTTTTTTAACTAAATATATGGAAGAATCCTTGTACAAAAGGGATGGTGATCCTTTGGATAAATCATTAAATTTAATTTTTGAAATATTGGAAGATAATAATGTAGTTAAATTCAAAAATTCAAAAAATGTTTTTAATGATGATATTTCGGAAAAATTAGAAGAGAAAATTTCCAAAGATTTATTTCAACTTCAAAAAGATGAAAGTTCGGATATTAGAATTGAGGAATGTCGTGGTGATGATCATCGAAATATTTTCATTGAGGATAAACCATATTGTTTTCCAGAATTAAAAAGCATATATGCAAGTTTAATTATTTCTGAGGCATGGGATGCTAAATGTTTATTCTCAGAAAGGAATTTGGATTTTTTGAAATACAAACTGAATTTACAATCAATTCCAGAATTACAGTCTAAGTCCCAGTCTTTTGATAATATATTTAGCCTACATTTGCCGGATTTACCGTTAATGCATGATTATTCAATTTCTCGGAGATGTTCAACATGCCGATATGATGATAAATGTAAATCTGAGTATTTAACTAAAACAGAAGATAATTTGATGTATTACCTTGACTTAAGAGAGTATGATGAAATAAATCAAATCAAAGATATTATTTATGAAATTGATAAGAAAATTAATTCGGAGGAATACTTCTGTGATTCTGATTTGCTGTTAAAGGAATATCATGAAACTAAAAAGCAGACAATCAAAACAATGCATACTTTATTTCCAAAAATTAGAAAATGGACAAATTATTCAATGATGGTTTGTTCAGCGACAACAGCTTATGGTTATTTAACTGGATCAAACTTATTGACTGTATTGGGTATTGGAATGGGTGCAGCTAATGAGTTAGTTCGATTTAGTTTAAATGATTTTGAAAATAAAACTAAATGGGTTGGATTCAAAGTAAAATAAAAATTTCAAAAATATTAATAAAATAGCACTGAAAATCATAGAAATTATTAATTTTATGGGCTTTTAATCATAATGAAGTTTTAGATAGAAAAAATATTGTTTTAAAGATAGGTTAACTAAACCTGGATTCTGTATAATATTTCTTAAATTGTAGTTAATAAAATTAATTTTACTAAATAATTGAATATTCGATAAAAATGAATATTATTAAATAAAGCTTGTAATTTGTGATATTATGAATCAAAACGACTTAAATCAAGGCCTTTTGAAATGGTACGCTATCCTTTATAAATAAGATGGTGTTTCAAGTGCATCAAATGAAATGAGATTGAGGTTATGGTTATTTGGCCAATTTGGTAGGACTATGTCTAATTTGCTATGAACTTTGTGAATTAGATGTCTTTGTGTAGTTGATGCTCTTTGAAACAATTGTTTGCTTAAATTGGTTTGTGGTTAAATTATACTTGATTATGAGTTAAAAAGTAGTCATTTATTCAATTGATTTTTATTATTTTGATTCAAATTCAGTTGTGTCATGTTTATAGTTGATAACAAAATTTAATAATGCCGTTTATGATAACTAATATTTAGAGTAATATCTTTTTTGCTGTCATCCCAATAATTCAATATCATTAATTTGATGATGTGGGTATTATGGGATGTTTATCATGGTTATCATGGAATTTATTGTCCGACTTGTTGGGGAATTGGTGGATTTTTAGCACAAAATGGTGAATTTATTGAAACAAACTCTCGCTGAAGGTCACCTTTTTCCTCTACAATCTTTTAGTATTTAATGATTTTTTTTAATAATTCTGGAGGCTTTAACACAATAGGGATGTTATAAAATCCATTGGCATCTATTTTGACTAATAATGAAATTGTATAGGGCACCAACACATCCTGATGCATTTTCAAAATGGCATTTTTCAATTGCAGGTTCACTTACGGCTTCATGGAATTTTATTGAATAGAAATCATGCAGCTTGTCTTTTATCTCAGCTATTAAAATGTCCTGCGTGGAAATTCCCCCGCCGATGCAGAACTTTTCTGCATCCAATACTGACTGTATGGTTACAATTCCTGCTGCAATTGTTTCGGCATAATCCCTCACCACTTCTTTTGCTGTTTCATCACCTTCCCTATACTTTTCAAAGAGTTCATGGCTGTCGAGGGCATATTTTTTATCCTTATATGCGTCGGTTAGATTTTTGTGGCCTCCGATTTTGCCGAACCTCTTTTCGTTATTGGGATTTTTAAAATCTGTAAGAATGCTTGAAAACTCTCCTGCAGTTTCACTGCTTCCCCGATATAGTGCTCCATTGATAATTATTCCGCCGGCTATTTCAGTTCCAAGTCCCATGACCACTCCATTTTTCACATCCGACAGGTTTCCCATCCAAAGTTCGGCCAGTGCTGCACATTTGCCGTCATTTTCAATCCACACTGGTTTTTTGTATTTTTCTTCCAATATGGTTTTTAAGGGCATGTCGCAAATCCAGTCAAATGTTGCCACCTTGTTAACTATTCCCTGCTCAGCATTAATTTTACCCGGAAAAGACATTGCAATGCCAGCTATCTGATTTAAGTGGGGGCGGATAATTTCATCCAATGATTCAAATAATTTTTCAGCTTCTCTTATGGTTTTGATTTCATTTATTTCAATGGTTTCTGCATTTTTATCGGTTAGTGTGTATTTTATTGCGGTTCCGCCGACATCAATTGCCAAATATTTTTCACAGCACATAAATCAAATTCACTCCATTCGGGGTTGGGTTGTTAAATAATGATTTGTTTTTGATGATATAAATGCTATCAAAGTTTGCTTTTTGATGGTTTGTTTCTTAGTGGGATCAGCGAAAATTGGTGGTGCTGGCAAAATAATATGGAGGTCACATACTAAAATTCGCAGATGATGTGTCAGTTATTGTTTACTTTTAACTGATGTTGTAATTATATTAAATTAATTTTTTGATAAAGTATCTATGTGATTTTCATAAAAGCTGGTTGAATTATTGTTTGGATTTTTCAGTAAATGGTGTCAGTCTTTCTAAGGGAATTTTACACTATTTTTAACCTAGTGCATAATTCTGGAAATCTTTATTTTAATAAATCTGTTGTGAATGGTGATGTTTTGCTGGATGAAAACTTTTTGAGGATTTTTTTTTGAATTAGTGAAATGATGATTTATTTTGGAAGTTATAATTTTTCTCTAATAATTCATAAGTTTTTCAATAGTATTTTTTTTTGTTTCTGGGGTAAGTTCATCATAGGGTTTAATAAATTTATATTTATTTTATTGTGATGTATCAAAAATAGAATTATTAATCTTTAAAATAAATACATATGTAAATGATAATAATAAATCAAAATATATTTTGAGGAATATTGATGTTTGATTCAGATAAACCTATTAAAAGAGATAATGAAGATGAATTAAATAGAATGTCTTTTGTAAAAAAGTTAGCTAAGTCAATTACTCTTTTTGATTCTGAAAATTGTTTAGTTTTAGCTTTAATGGGAGAATGGGGTTGTGGAAAATCTTCAATTTTAAATTTAACCTTCAATGAAATCAAAAAAGAAAAAGATGATTGGATTTTTGTTGAGTTTGATCCATGGTATTTTTCTAATCAAGACAATTTAATTCTCCAATTTTTTAACACGTTATTTAATCAATTAAATTTTTCAAAGAAAATTGGAAGAAAAGCTAAAAATACATTTAAACGTTTTATTAAAGGAATGTCTCTTAGTGTAAATTATAAATTTGTTTCAGCAAATTTTAATTTTGATAAAATGTTGTATCAGGAGGAATATAAAAAATTTACTTCTTATAAAATAGATTTGGAAAATATATTTCTTAATTTGGATTTTAAAATTATTATTTCAATTGATAATATTGATAGATTAACTGATGATGAAGTAATACAAATATTTTCACTTGTCCATTCTTTAGCTGATCTTCCAAATGTGATATATATTTTAACTTTTGATAATAAGTTAATATTGAATGTATTAAACGGTTTAAATATATATTCTCCTGAAGATTTTTTAAAAAAGATTATTCAAATTCCAATCGCTGTTCCTCAAGTCACAGAAAGCAATTTAGAATTATTGATGCATAAATACATTGAACCAATTTATAATCAATATATTTTGTCTGAAAGTATGTTTTTGGATAATGGGTTTTCTGAAGTAGTACAATATTTAAAACCTTTTTTAAAGAATTTACGAGATTTAAAAAGATATGTGAATATACTTAAGTTTTATTGTTCAGATTTAATTGAAGAAATAAATATTGTTGATTTTATGTTATTGTTAGCAATACAAACTTTTCAAAATGTGGCGTATCATGAAATAAAAAATAATAAAGAATTATTGACCATTACTTATGATGACCAACAGGAGTTTATGGAAGTGATGCAAAATTTATTTGATAGGATTGAAGGGGCATTCCATAATTTCGATAGATTGTATATTAATCGTTTGATGCAGTATATGTTTCCTCAATTTCAAGAAATATTTTATCCATTAATAGTAAAACGAAGAGTTTTGAATGAAAAGTTTAGAATTTGTGATTCTGAGCACTTTAATAAATATTTTACTCTTTCACTTGAAGAAAGTGAAGTAAGTGAGCTTTACATGGATACATTAATAAATCTTGATGAAGATGAGTTATCTAAAGAATTTATTTTATTAAGAGATAATAATAAATTAAATCATTTTTTAGATAAATTTTATAAGAAAATTGATGAACTCAATTTAGAAAGTTCAAAAAGGTTTATTCATGCGTTTTTCAATGTTGCTGATGATTTTTTCAATGATTTAATATTGTATAATTCCAAAGTTAACATAATTTTGAATAAATTATTCGATAAATTAAATTCAAATGATGTGTGTTTTAATATTTTAATGGAATCATTAAATAATTCTGGGGGGATATTTACTATGCTTGAATTTATTTATGGTATTGGTTTTGATTATGGAGTTTTTTCTTCAAAAAAATCTGAATCTAATAAACAATTATGTATTACGTTAGAACAATTTGAGATTTTACAAAAAGAAGTTTATGAAAAAATTAAAAAATTGCAAAGTGATGGTCAACTAAAAGAAAATAATTATTTAAGTATTTTACTTAAATATTGGGCAGATATCAGTGATGAAAATGAAGTAAAAGTGTTTGTTAATACAATCACTCAGGATGATTCGGATTTAATAAAATTTTTACATAAATTTAGAAGAAACTACTATTATAATCTTAATTCAGAGTATGATTTTGATTTTGAAAAAATAAAAAGATATTCAAACTGGTCTGAGATATATGAAAGAATTAAAAATTTGAAAGAGTCTGATTCAATTAGTGTAAAAGAAAAAGAATTTTGCAAATACTTTTTATCAAAGTATCGAGAAAGATTATCTAATAATATGTAATAATTATGAAATATGTAAACAATGGCCTAAAGAAATAAATGTTGTTCAAAACTCAAAACACACAAAACAATCATGAATTCTGTTTTGAAAGCAAAAAATAATGAATAGTAATAATAAAGATGAATGCACTGAAAATTACGTGTTGGAGATTGTTTGGAATATTAATAGAATGATTCTAAATAGAAAAAAGTGGTCATTGAATGATACGGACAGAAGTAAGATTTTGTTAGACGCATTAACATATGACCTAATTAGATTTTATAATATTATGCAAAGAAGATTTAAAAAATTTTCGAATGAGAATCAATAATACATCAATTAAAACTTGATATAATAATATTTTAATAAATCAACTGTCTTATAAAGTAGTATTTTGTCTATATTAGTCTATATTATTAAAAAATCATCATATATTCATAGGTTAATAGGGCATAACTTATCAAGATTAAATTTTAATATAATGTTTGGTTTTAAAATAAAATTATGGTCTTTTTTAACCATTTGATATAAATTAATTTTTCTAAATTTGCATATGTCCATAATTTCTTTTTTAATGTTTTTGCCAATTTTTAAACCTAAATAAATAGATTTGGGTTTAATAAATGTTGTATAATGTTTATTAGAATAAAAATCACTATAATTGAAATCATTTTCTATAAATACTATTCTCCATTCATTTTCATATTCCCAATCTTTGGACTTTGTAGTTGCAACTTTAAGTAGAAAAATCACGTTTTCAAGATTTTTATAAACCACAAGAGAAATTAAATCATCAGTAACATCATTTTTTTCAACATAATTTATAGGAAAGCAAATTGCTTTTAAAAAAGTATTTTCATATTTTTTTAAATCATATTCAATACATATTCCCTCATGATTATCTGCATAATGAGCCCACATGGGATTGATATTATTTCTTTCAGCCAAACAAACTATTGAAAGTTTATTCTTTATGTTTTCGTTTATTTCATGAATAATATCATTTAATTCTTTTTTATCCTCCTGTGCCATATCTTTATAATATTCTGCTTCAATTTCAGCACCGTTCACTTCTTTTTTAACAATTTTCCTATTTTTAAAACTAAATTCCTTAGCTATTTTTTCAATATCGTAAAATAACTGAATTTCATAAGGATCATTTAACTTTTCAATTTTTGGAAGAAATAGTAAATCATCACAAATTAAATCATAAACATGTTCGTTAGCACGAGTATATTTAAAAAGAGAATCTGGCATTTTTTCATTTTTATAGTTTAAGCATTTGATTTTTTCTTCCTCATTTCCATTAAAATAGTTTTCAATGAATTTCTTTTTTTCATCTTTATTCATAATTAAAATTTTATGATTCAATTTTAATATATATTTTTAGGATTCTTCTGTATATGGGTGAATAAAATGAAAAAATGCATAATCTGTAAAAAAATTAAAAATGATGAAGAGTTTAATAAGGAGCATATAATTCCGGAATCAATTGGTGGATTTTTAACTATTGATAATGTTTGTAAAGTGTGTAACAGTAGATTGGGTGAGGAAATAGATTCTAGAATTATTGATGATTTCTTAATTAAAGGAAACATTGTGGCAAATAGAATAGGGAATAAAAACAATAAAGAAAAGATTCTATTCGAAAAATTAATTTCAAACAAAGATTCTAAAATAAAATTAATCGCGAAAAGAGGGGAAAATGGTGAATTCAAAAAATGGGATGCTAATACTTCATTAAAATCATCTGAAGAAGATAAAAATCATCATTCAATATCTTTTGATTCAGATAAAGATGTAAAAATTGTTTTAAAAGAAATTGAAAAGTTATTTAAAGATAAATATGGAAAAATTCTCACTGAAGAAGAAAAGAATGAGATTATATATAAAATCAATAATGAAAGTTCACACCCTAAGATGGAATTTAATTATACTGGCCATATTGATTTTGAAAAATTAGCAAGGGAATTTGTCAAAATAGCTTATGAAACAGCACACTATATATTGGGTGAGAACTATTTTGATGATGAAATGGGAAAAGATTTAAGAGAATCTTTATTCGATGAAAATCATGAGTTAATAAAAAAATATACTGAAAGAGGAATGGAATTAATGTCATATCCAAAACTTAAAGAGAATTTCAATAAAATAAACAATTTTTCAGAAAAAAATTTGATACATTTAATACAGATTCATGAAAGTAACAATAAAATTTATTTGGCAATAAACTTATTTAACTCATATAAGAACTGTATTTGTATAACTGAAACTGCAGATTTATATAATTTTAATGAACCCCTTTATTTTATAGCATTTTACTATGAAAACCATGAAAAAACATTTGATGAGATGGGGGTTTTGAATTTAGTTAAAAAATATGTTGATTAGCTTTCAAAAAATGGTAAATGATATAGTGGAGTATTCAAATGAATGCCAAATTCATAGTGTTTTTTTAAGGATTATAGGATGTTCAG
The DNA here is from genome assembly GCA_900320955.1 of uncultured Methanobrevibacter sp. Taxonomy (GTDB): domain Archaea; phylum Methanobacteriota; class Methanobacteria; order Methanobacteriales; family Methanobacteriaceae; genus Methanocatella. Next base: position 51,431 of record ONUN01000003.1, read on the forward strand.
TAATTCTGCCCATTTTAATTGATTCCATAGGGATTTTTACAATATTTGTTTTTTTAAGTATCTATCAAAATTTAATTTATCTTTTAATGTCATATTTACTCATCCTTAAAAGTACTGATATCTATTAATTATTAAATATTTCTTAAATTTTCATATTGCTATTTAAAATCCTGTTTTAAATTAATTTTTCATTCTTAAATCAATTTTTCATAATAAAATCATTATTTTAAATTGATATTAGTTAAATTTATTATAAATGCAGTCATAATTACTATTATACTTTAAAAATATGTGATGTGGATAACTATGAAAATCTCAAATATTGAAATTAAAAATTTTAAAAGTTTTAAAAATATGTCTGTAAGTTTAAATGATTTCAATGTTGTTGTTGGTCAGTCTGCATCAGGTAAATCAAATTTTGTTGAAGCTTTTGATTTTTTGAAGGATATTGCTGAAGATTTTGAAAAAGGAGTTTATGATAATGGAAGTATGCTGATTCAAAATTTAAATTGTAATCGAGATACTCCATCATGTATTAAGGCAACGGTTGGTGATGGGAATCCTTTTGTTGGTGTGTCAAACCCTTTCTCAAAGAAAGGTGAAGAAATCCGTACAATGGTTTGGTATACTTCTATTGAATATGATTTATGCATTAAATTCCGTGAAACTGAAATTGATTATATTACTGAAATCGTAAAGCTTAATTTTAATATCTATGATGATGAGGATTCAAATTTACTTTCTGAAAATGCATTATATTTAAAAAATGATAATGGGAATATTTCTGTATATTTTGAAAAAGATGAAACTTATGCTGATTTGGAATTTTTTGCACCTAAAGCATTATTGAATATTGTCAATAATAATTTTAAAGAAAAGCCTGGTTTGATAATCAATTCTCCGTTATCTGCAGTACCAATATCATGGTCTAATTATTTTAAGGATATTGGTTCATTTAATTTTGACCCTAATATCAGTAAAATGGGGGATAAAGGAAATGGTACATTATCCAAATATGGGGATAACTTGCCTTTTATTTTAGACACAATTATCGGCGATGAGGATAACAAAAGGAAATTTCTTAATTTAGTTTCAATATTATTGCCTTATGTTGAAGACATTGAAGTAAGAAAAATGGATGATGATACTCGAATATTCAGGTTAATTGAAAGTTACACTAAGATTCCTGTATTCGCGCCATTTGTTTCAGATGGAACTGCAAATATTCTTGCATTAATATCAGCTATTTATTTTTCTAAAAGAAGCGTGATACTTATTGAAGAACCGGAGAGGAATATTCATCCTGGTTTGCTTATGCAACTTGTGGGGATGATGAAAGAGGTATCTTCACAGAATAAACAAATTATAATTACAACACATAGTCCTGAAATTTTAAACAATTGCGATTTGGAGGATATCTTATTCATATCAAGAGATGAAAACGGTTTTTCCACTTTTTCAAAGCCTAGCGACAATGAAGATGTTAGGGAATTTATTAAGGAGTTAACTATCGGTGAACTTTTTATGGAGGGTTGTTTGGGTGATACCAATGAATAAAGTGTTTATTTATATTGAAGGAGATCATGATAAACTTTTTGTAAATTTTGTCTTGTCGGAATATGTTAGAAATAACATGGGTATTGATCTCCATCCAATACCTTACGCTCAAAAACCTCCGAAATCAATTAATAAAAGCATTCGATCCAAATTCAAATTTGAATATTTGTTTTTATCTGATTTGGATTCTAGAACTCATCCGTGTATAACTTCAATGAAACAAGAGAGATTTGATAAGTATGATGCTTTAGATTGTTCTAAAATCATAATTGTTAAAGAAGAGATTGAAAGTTGGTTTCTTGCAGGTGTTGATAATTCATTTGATAAATTTAAAGGATGGGAAATTCCATGTCAAACTGATGGTATTGAAAAAGAAGATTTTGACAGGATATATAAAATTTCATTTGATTCAAAAAATGATTGTTTAAAAGAAATCGCTAAGATTTATAATTTTGATTTAGCGATAGAGCGGAATAGTTCTTTTAAATATTTTTTGAATAAATTGTCTAATTTATTTAATTAGATAAGATGTTTAAAAGGTAGTTTTAGATTGAAATAATTTTAGTTGTATTAATTTTCCAAATGTTACCATTATTTTTAAAATTATTCTGTGTTCATTAATATATTTTCACTTCATAATGTTATCTTGAAATCTGAGAACAACTTATAGAGTTTTATAGTTTGGATGTTGGAAAATTTTCACATGTTTTATCATGGAATTTCGTTTAATTTTTGTTCATATCTTAAATTAATAATTATTGTAAATTATAATCAATACATAAATATAATAATGTGTTGTGATATATTTATAGTATAATGAAAACTGTTATCCTTATTCCATGCTACAATGAAGCAAAAACAATTGAAAAAGTAGTCAAAGACTTCAAAAAAGAAATGCCTCATGCAGATATTTATGTCTATGACAATAATTCTACAGACGGTACTGATGAAATCGCAAAAGATGCAGGGGCCATTGTCCGATATGAATACAAGCAGGGCAAGGGAAATGTTGTAAGATCAATGTTTCGTGAACTCGATGCCGATTGCTATATTATGGTCGACGGTGATGATACATATCCTGCAAACCATGCAAAGGAACTAGAAAGAATCATCCTGGACGGCGAAGCGGATATGGTTATAGGTGACAGGCTGTCATCAACATATTTTGAGGAAAATGACAGGCCGTTCCACAATACTGGAAACAGGGTGGTCAGAAAGTTCATAAACTTTTTCTTTAAAAGCGATCTCAACGATATAATGACTGGAATGAGGGCATTCAACTATGATTTCGTCAAATCTTTCCCAATTCAGTCCAAAGGTTTTGAAATTGAAACTGAAATGAGTGTTTTTGCCCTAATCAACAATTTTAAAATCGATGAAATTCCAATCGAGTATCGTGACAGGGTTGACGGATCAGAATCAAAGCTTCATACCTATCGTGACGGTTATAAGGTTATAAGGATGATTGTGGCATTGGTACGTGATAAACGTCCGTTGTTTTTCTTTTCAATGCTAACATTAATCCTTTTAATAATTGCGGGGATTTATTTCTTCCCAATTTTATTCAAATACTTCTCAACAGGTTATGTTTTACGAATACCTACATTGATAATGATTGCAACAGTAGTAATCGTTGCAACAATAATCTTTTTTACTGGTGTCATATTGTATGTTCTCAAAAAGCAGCACAGAGACGACTTGGAACACCATTTGATTTTATTGAATGAATTGAAAAAAAAGTAGATTAATCGACAAATATCAAGTTTCGGGAGATTTAAAGAATAAAGATATTGCATTAGTTGACAATGAGTAAGTTAACTGATTCGCCATATTAAATTTTGATTTTATTCCATAATATGTCTTGTAATTTTTTTATTGTCAGGTCTCTGCATGCGATTTTTCAATAATCTTGTTGGTTAATCTATATGTGTTTGCGTGATTTTTAAAAGTTTAAAGATTGTTTTTTGTAAGTTGATTTTGTGATAAATATTTTTTACATTTTTGTGAAAGACAGTCAAAATGGTGGATGGTCTTTTGCAGTAGGTTGTATCAAAATCATGTGGCGTAAAGTACAGTAGTTCTTTTGAGTTGTACATGCCATGTTGGGAAATATTTTAATTTATTTTTAGGTCAAACAATTAAAATTCTTAAGACATATGCAAAATTATTTTAATGCATGATAACATATATAACTAAAGTAATGACATTTAGGTGAAAAAATGAGTAAAGTATATAGAACTTTTACATCTGAATCAGTAACACAAGGACACCCAGATAAGGTTGCAGACATCATATCTGATGCAATATTGGATGCATACATGGCAAATGATAAAAATTCCCACGTTGCATGTGAAACTTGTGTAACAACAGATTTTTGTATGGTATTTGGTGAGATAACTTCAAATACTGATTTATCCGAAGAAGATATTGAAAAGATTATTAGGGATACTATTATTGAAATCGGTTACGATAATCCTGATTTGGAATTTGACGGTCACAACTGTATTGTTGCAAACAGACTTCATGCACAGTCTCAAGATATCAACCAGGGAGTTGACAGGGGAGATGAAGAAACTGGAGCAGGAGATCAAGGAATGATGTTCGGTTTTGCAACAAACGAAACAGAATCATTAATGCCGTTCCCGATTGACTTAGCACGCAAACTCACAAACAAACTTACAGAACTCAGAGAATCTGGTGAAATTCCATATTTAAGGCCTGACGGTAAGGCACAGGTATCAGTCAACTATGATGAAGATGGAAATGTACTTTCATTGGATGCTGTTGTTCTATCAACCCAACATGATGAAAGCGTATCATATGATCAGGAAAGATTAAAAGAAGACATCCGTGAAAAACTCTTCAAGGCAGTCATCCCACAGGAATTGATGACAGAAAATACAAAAGAGCACATCAATCCGACCGGTAAATTTGAAATAGGTGGTCCTCATGGAGATGCAGGTCTTACTGGTAGAAAAATCATTGTAGATACCTATGGTGGATATGCAAGACATGGTGGAGGTGCATTTTCAGGAAAAGACTGCACCAAAGTGGACAGAAGTGCATGTTACATGGCAAGATACATTGCCAAAAACATCGTTGCAAGCGGTCTTGCTGAAAAATGTGAAATCCAATTGTCATATGCAATTGGTGTAGCTGAACCAACCTCCGTTATGGTGGATACCTTTGGAACTGGTGCAGACATCGGAGACAAGACCTTTGAGGAAATCGTTCGTGAAAACTTCAAATTGACTCCTGATGGAATCATCGAAACCTTAGGATTAAGAGACACTACTTATAAACAGACTGCTAAATACGGTCACTTCGGTATTGAAGGTCTTCCATGGGAAGAAACCGACAAAGCTGACGATTTAGCAAAATACATTAAATAATACTAAGATTTGCTTTCTTTTGAAAGCAAATTAAAAACTTTTTTTTAAAACTTTTTCTCGCTTATTTTTATTAATTTCTTCAAAAAACATCAAAATTCACAACTTTTATGTCATTTTGCTAAAAAAATTCATGAAATATTGCTGTTTACTAAATGAAATAAATCTATTTTTTCATCTCTTTTGAATGAATCAATCTTAACTTTTATATATTTTAAAAAATATAAAATAAATGGGTTGTTGGAAGTATTATTCCAACTGACTATTCATGCTTTTAAGGAGTAAAAAAGATGAGATGTGTTGGTACTGTTGTACGTGGTATAAGGACACCAATTATTAAGGAAAACGATGATTTGGCTACTATAGTTGTAGATTCATTAATGGCTGCAAAAGAAAGTGAAGGATTTGAATTTAGGGATAAAGATGTTGTTGCAATTACTGAAGCGGTTGTAGGTATTTCAGAAGGAAATTATGTGACTGTAGATGATGTTGCTGAAGATTTGACAAACAAATTCCCGTCAAAAGATATTGGGGTAGTAAACCCTATTTTAAGCAGAAACAGATTTTCCATTATCTTGAAGGGTATTGCAAGAGCAATGGATAAGATTACTCTTTTAACCTCTTTCCCGTCAGATGAAGTGGGAAACGGTATTTTGGATGAGGAAATTTTAGAAAAAAGCGAATATCATTTAGGTAGCATTATTTCTGAGGATGAATATTATGAAACTTTTGGCTCATGGATACATCCGTTTACCGGAATCAACATGATTGACTTTTATCGTGAATTGATTGAAAGTGAAGACTGTGAAGTGGAATTTGTCTTTTCCAACGATATAAAAACAATTCTTGATTATACAAATGATGTTTTAACCTGTGATATTCACACAAGAGAAAAAAGCACAAAACTGCTCAAAGGTCTTGGAGCCAATGTATATGGTCTTCATCAGGTTTTAGTTGAACCTATTGGAGATTCAGGGTGCAATCCTGACTTCGGACTTTTAGGTTCTAACAAGGCAACAGAGGAAAAACTTAAACTCTTCCCAAAAACTGGGGATGTTCTTGTAAGGGAAGTGCAGAAAAGACTCATAGACATCACCGGAAAGCAAATTGAAGTGATGGTTTATGGTGATGGTGCATTCAAAGACCCTGTTGGACAAATCTGGGAACTTGCAGATCCTATTGTCTCACCGGCACACACTGACGGTTTGGTTGGAACACCTAATGAAATCAAATTGAAATATGTTTCAGATAACAAATTCGCTGATTTGAAAGGCGATGAGTTAAAAGAAGCAATTAAAGATGAAATCAAGCATAAGGATAAAGACTTGACCGGTCAAATGATTACTGAAGGAACAACTCCAAGAAGATTGACTGACCTTATCGGTTCATTATGTGATTTGACAAGCGGTTCCGGAGACAAGGGAACACCTGTCGTATTTATACAAGGATACTTTGATAATTTAGCAAATGACTAAATTATCCTTTTTTTACTATTTTTTTTGTGCAGTTCTATAAGATTATTGCTGGAAGATAGAAACCTGCAGACTATAATTTAAATTTATTAAATGCTTTGGAGTTTCATCATAGAACAAGCATTATATAATTCCTTCAACAAAATTATATTATTAACAATTTTTTAGGTGTAACTGTGCAAGTAACAAATCCCGAACAACTGTTTGAACTTAAGGAAAACGAGTTCATAGGAGAACTTCCAACCCTTACAAACTCACAAATTAATTTCAACGGTATCAATAACATTCTGGTTTGCGAGGAAGGGGTCAATTTATGGAACTCCAGAATAGATTTCAATATGGACAACTCCATTCTGTACCTTTCAAGCGATATCCATAACTATTCGGTCAATATTTCACTTCACAACAACAACATCTGCTTTATTGGAAAAAACAATTTCTTCAACGGCATGACAGTATTTGTACTTTCGGAATCCAAGAACATATTCCTGGGAGATGATTGTTTCATTTCTTATAATGTGGTTTTCAGAACTTCAGACGGACATCCGATTTACAATGCTGAATCAAAAAGAAGAGAGAATTTTGCCAAAAGCATATATGTTGGAGACCATGTGTGGCTGGGCCAGAATGCATTCATATTCAAGGGTTCCAAAATCGGTTCAGGCTCCATAATCGGAGCAGGTTCGGTGGTTTCAAATAAGACTATCAATTCAAATACTACTTATGCAGGAGCTCCATTAAAGTTAATCAAAGACAGCAGCTTTTGGATTCCTCATTCGGTTCACGGATGGAGCGAAGAGGACATAAGCAAAATGTCTGTTTATAATTCAGAACTGTTCATATATGATGTTGACGATTCCACACTGAATTTCGATAAAATCGAAGATGACCTTAACAGTTTTTCGGAACTTGATGATGTCGTATCATATATCTGGTCCACAATACTTGTTGGTGGAAAGAACAGATTTACCATAAAATAGGTGTATTATTATGAAAGCAGTTATCCCGGCGGCAGGCCTAGGTACAAGATTATTGCCTGCAACCAAAGCACAACCAAAAGAAATGTTGCCGATTTATGACAAGCCTACAATTCATTATGTTGTTGAAGAGGCATTGAAAGCAGGAATTGACGATATCATGATTGTCACAGGCAGAAACAAAAGGTCAATTGAAGATTACTTCGACAAATCACATGAACTTGAATATATGCTGCAGAAGGCAGGAAAGGACCGTGACTTGAAAAAGGTTAGAAAAATCACAGATTTGGCAGACATCTGCTATGTAAGGCAAAGAGACTTGAAAGGATTGGGGGATGCGATTTTATCTGCTGAAAGACATGTCGGAGATGAGCCTTTTGCCGTACTTTTAGGCGATTCAATCGTTAAGTGCAACTCATGCACAGGACATCTGGTTGATGTTTTTGAAAAATATCAGAAATCCACAATTGCAATAAGGAAAGTTCCAAATGAACATGTAAACCGGTATGGTATTGTCAGCGGATCTGAAATCGATAAGGATATCTATAAAATCAACAAGTTAGTAGAAAAGCCTGAAATCGGACAGGCCCCTACAAATCTGGCAATCGTTGGAAGATATGTCCTTACGCCAGACATATTCGACAAGCTTAAGGAAACCGAACCTGGATTCAACGATGAGGTACAGCTTACTGATGCAATATCAAAGCTTGATGATGTTTACGGCGTCAATTATCACGGCAAGGTTTTCAACATTGAAAACAGGATGGGATGGCTTAAGTCATCAATCGACTTTGCATTGGATGACGGCGAATTTAAAGATGATTTGATTGGATATATGAAAACTTTCATGGATTAATTTTTTTAAATAGATGTGATGATATGAATATTACTGTTATTGGAACCGGTTATGTTGGTCTTGTTACCGGAGCATGCTTTTCTAAAATGGGAAACAAGGTCTACTGCGTAGACATTGATGAAGAAAAAATTAAAGGACTTAAAAATGGGATCTTGCCTATTTTTGAACCTCACCTGGGCACATTGGTTGTCAATGGCCAACAGCAGGGGGACTTGGTTTTTACAACTGACATTAAAGAGGCATTGGACGATACAAATATTGTTTTTATTGCTGTTGGAACTCCGATGGCGGATGACGGAAGCGCAAATCTGGACTATATTTTCTCAGCAGCATCAGACATTGCAAACAATATCACAAAAGATTCCCTTGTTGTAATCAAATCAACCGTTCCGATCGGAACCGGATTCAGGGTAAAGGAGCACATTGACAATATTTTAAAAGAAAAAGACAGTGACGTCAAAATCGAAATCGCTTCAAATCCGGAATTTCTAAAGGAAGGAAAAGCAATTGAGGACTGTTTAAGTCCTGATAGAATTGTCATTGGTGCAGAATCCGAAGAAGTATTTGACACTCTAAAGGAGCTTTATTATCCGTTTGTAATCAATCACGACAGGTTTGTTTTGATGGATGTCAAATCATCTGAAATGACAAAATACGTTGCAAATGCAATGCTTGCAACAAAGATATCATTCATGAACGAGATAGCAAACATCTGTGAAGTCACAGGAGCCGACGTTCAAAAAGTCAGACTGGGAATAGGATCAGATAAAAGGATAGGATATCACTTTATCTATGCCGGATGCGGATATGGTGGAAGCTGTTTTCCAAAGGATGTCCAGGCATTAATCAATACTGCTGAGGCCAACGGATACGAACCGGAAATACTTACTCACGTTGAAAAGGTAAACAAAAAGCAAAAGCTTGTAATAGTCAACAAAATCACAAAAAGGTTTGGCGAAGATCTTTCAGGCATGACATTTGCAATGTGGGGACTTGCATTCAAGCCGGGAACCGATGACGTAAGGGAAGCCACATCATTGGTTGTGGCTGAAGAGCTCATAAAAAGAGGAGCCAAAATAAATGCATATGACGCACAGGCAACCGAAGAATTCAAAAAAGCTATTCCTGATGAGTGTCTGTCTGAAATCAAGTTTGCAAAAAGCAGATATGAAACAGTTGACAATGCTGATGCGCTGATTTTGATAACAGAGTGGAAAGAGTTCAGAACTCCTGACTGGCAATACCTGATTGAAAAATTAAACAAATCCATAATTTTTGACGGAAGAAACATATATGATAAAAAAATTGAGGAATATGGGTTTGAATTGTATCAAATCGGTTGTTAAATTGTAAAGCAATCACTTTTTTTTTATTTCTATTTTTTATATAAATCAATTAAAGTTCCTTATTTCATTTAAAAAAGGATAATGCTATTGTTTTATATAATATGTACAACTTATATTATAATATATTGAGGGGATGTTGAGTTTGGCGTTTAAATTTTCTGTTGTGATGACTGCATACAATAGTGAAAACTATCTTTCTGTTGCTATCGAATCTATAATCAACCAAAGCCTGGATTTTAAACGTAATATCCAAATAATAATCATAGATGATGCAAGTTCAGACCATACGCCGGACATCGCATATTACTACCAGAAAAAATATCCCAAAAACATATTCGTTTTAAGAAATGATGCCAACTACGGACCTTCCTATTCAAGAAATCGGGGTCTTGGTCATGTGCAGGCTGAATTTGTAAATTTCCTTGACAGTGACGATTTCATAACAGAATATGCATTCAGCAAGGCATTGAGTCTGTTTAAAAAGCATGATGAAATAGATATCGTTTCCATGCCAATATATTATTTCGGATCAAGGCGTGGAGGACATTCCCTAAACTACAAATTCGAAAAGACACAGGTTGTCAATCTCAATGAAAAGCCGGAATATATTCAGCTTTCAGGAGCATCATCCTTTTTTAGATTTTCCACTCTCAAAAACTATAGCTTCGAAGAGGGCTTGAGGGTATCAGAAGATCCGCTTTTAATCAATCAGATACTTCTTGATAATCCAAACATCGGATTTCTGGACGGATGTGCCTATTACTACAGAAAGCATGATGACCAAAAATCCCTTATAGGAACATCAGCCAATCACAAATCCTATTTCACCTCAAGAGTGGACAAGTACTTTTTGGCTTTAATAGATTATGCAATTAAAAAGAAATCAGAGGTTCCAAAGTTCATCCAGCATGTGCTGATGTATGATTTGCAGTGGATTTTTGAAATAAAAAGGGTAAACCATCTTTTGGACAGTCGGGAAATCACAGTGCTTTATGCCAAATTAATCAAGATACTTTCATTTATTGATTCTGATGTAATAATCTTTCAAAAGTCAATTCCAGGAATCTTAAAAACCCATATTCTGCTTTTAAAAAAGTATGACGTCAAGTATCTTTCAGACAAGAATTCCGTTGGAAATGACAAGTGCACACATATCGACGAGCTGGAGCTCAACAGAATAAACCTTGACATCTGTCAAATCGAAGGGGATGACCTTTTCATTTTAGGATACTTTACCACATTTACCCATGAGCCGAACATTCAGGTCAGAATCAATGGGGAAAAAACATTTCCTGTTGAAATCATCAGTTTCCCGCAAAGGGACAATTTATCACTGAACTTCAACTACGGATTCAACCATAACTTCAGGGTGTCAATCCCGATTGAAGACGGTATGAAAATCGAGTTCAGGGTCGATGATGACATATCCATTCCTGAATATTCTCACATCTCAAGACTTTCCAAAGTGTCAAAATACATGCTCTCAGACAAGTTCATCGTAAAGGACATGGACGATTCAATTCTGATTTTAAAGAGAAGCACTACAAACACATTTAAAAGTGAGTTAGGTGCATTGAAAAACATTCTCTCCAAAAGGGAGGAAGGATGGAGAACAGGAGTTCTTTTAAGATTTTTATACTTTTTCTATTATCCTGCATACAAGGACAGGCATATATGGATTTTTATGGACCTGCCTTATCGTGCAGACGACAATGCATTTCAGCTGTTCAAATATGCAGTTGAGGCAAACGACAAGGATATCGACAAGTATTTTGCCATCTCAAAGCATGACTACCAGGTTCAGGACGTTGAGATAATGGCAAACAAGTATCGCTCAAGCTCAAAAATGTTTAAAATCAGAAGACTTCTTGGCCTTGGAAATCCAAGCAGCGAATACCAGAAGGTGGCAGATGTCGGTTTTGACATTGCATACAGGTCAATTCGCCACAGGCTTTACGCACTCTTTGCAGAGGTAATTATTTCATCAAACCCAGACAACAATATCATCTATCCGTTCTGGGGAAATTTCCCATTCCTTTCAGGGCTTGTAAGGTCCAAGACAGTATTTCTGCAGCACGGAGTTACAAAGGACGATACCTCATCATGGCTCAACAAGTATGACAAGAACCTTGACATGATCGTTACAGTGTCTGACGCTGAAAGACAGTCATTTATAGACAACGACTACGGATATCCTGCAGATTCAATCAAGGTGCTTGGTTTTCCAAGATTTGACAAGCTTGAAAAACTTGAAGACAAAAAAGAAATTGTCGTAATGCCTACATGGAGACGCCATTACACAAACCTTGATGATAAGGACTTTGTGAGAACCACATTCTTCAATGCATTCAATAATCTTTTAAATGATGATGACCTGCTTGATTTTCTTGAGTCAAGAGGATACAGGCTAGTATTCAAGCCGCATCCGAACCTTTTAAAGTTCATTCATCTGTTTGACAGAAACAATGATGTGGATTTCATAGACCGTGACTATTCGGAAATTTTCAACCACTCTTCACTTCTAATAACAGACTATTCAAGTGTATTTTTCGATTTTGCTTATCTCAAAAAGCCGGTAATCTATTATCAATATGGAAAGGACTATCACTTTGATGTTGAAAACGGTTACTTTGATTATGAGGAAATGGGCTTTGGGCCTGTTGCAAAAACTGCAGAAGAGTTGAGAAATGATATCATATCATGCGTTTTGCATGACTGTGAAATGGATGATGTATACAAGCAGCGTGTGGATGAATTCTTTAAATTCAATGACCATGAAAACTCCAAAAGGGTCTATGAAGCCATTCGTGAAATGGAATTCAACCATTAATTACTACTTTTAACCCGCACAAAGTTACAAAATCTTTAAATACGTTTTAATGTTAATTACTATTAAAGGGGATTTAATCATGTATGTAAAAGAAGTATTAGATGATTTGGGAATTCGCGTAAAATTGCCTCAGCACTGGTATTCAACAGACGTTGGAGCCGAGTTTGAAGAACCTGAACTTATTCAAAACGACGATATCATAAAAATAGAAGCCGAAAGCGGTGAAAATACAAAAGTCATAGTCATAGATGCAAATGATTGTATGAGCGTTGTTACAAGATTTGCTGACGGAAAGGTCATAGGGGTAAAATATCTTAATAACAAGGATGATTTTGAATATATAGGAAAACCATCCGAGCTATACTTTTAGGAATTTGCACACCAGAATACCACTCACCATACCAATAACCGCACCGCAGACCACATCAAATGGGAAATGCATGCCTATATAGACTCTGGAAAATCCGATTACAACCAGAAAGAGCGCCATTATCACCCAAACCAGTTTATAATTTTTATAGTACTCCTTGGCCTTGAGTATGATTACGGTAACGACCGCTGCAGTTGTTGCGGAATGTCCGGACGGGAAGGAATTCGGATCGCTTGAGGATGAAATTCCCCCTGAGCCAAGGTGCTTTACATGGTCAAGTATCATGTATGGTCTTGGCATATGGAATAAGAGTTTCAATATACTTGTAATTGCAAACATCACAATTATGGCTGCAGCAATGAGTTTGACAAGTCCGTAGTACTTTCTTGTGTTGAAAATGTTTTGTCTTGTTATTATCAGAAGTATTGCGAATAAAACGGCCAGAAACATCAATCCGCCGAGATGGGTGAAGTTCGGAAGCACAGCATCAAAAACCGGATTGCTCAGGTCATTGTTTATAAAATAAAAAATCTCTGTATTTAAATCCATATAGTATATTTTTTCAAAACTAGTTAATACTTGTTGTCATCATGAATTTATCAAATTCGTTTGACTTTTAAAAAAGTATAATTAATAGTTTGGTCATAATCTTAATTGTTTAAAGTATAGGTAAAAATTTTACCGTGCTATAAATTAATGGAGGATAATGTCATGGCTGATAAAAAAGCTCCTGCAGATGGCTGGCCCGTAATTAGTGGGGACTATATTGTAGGAGATCCGGAAAGTCCAGTGGCAGTTACAACTCTTGCTTCTCACATTGAAGCTGAATTAAGCGGAGCTGCAATTGCAGGACCATGTAAGACAGAAAACTTGGGAATAGAAAAGGTGGTTGCAAACATCATATCCAATCCGAATATCAGATTTTTGATTTTGGCAGGCGCTGAAGTGCAGGGCCACATTACAGGTCAGAGCTTCAAGGCATTGCACGAAAACGGTGCTGATGCCGACAAGAAGAAAATCATCGGAGCAACCGGAGCTATTCCTTTTGTGGAAAACGTACCTCTTGAAGGTGTTGAAAGATTCCAACAGCAATTGGAAATCGTTGATCTCATCGATACTGAAGATGTCGGTGCAATCCAATCCAAAATCAATGAATGCATTGAAAAGGACCCTGGAGCACTTGAGGCAGACCCTATTGTAATGGAAGTTGATGAAGAAAACGAAAAGATGGTAATTGTTGACAAAAAGAAAAAAGATAATGCCTCTGAGGAAGCATAAATCTTTTTTCACTCTCTTTTTTTTTAATTTTTTAACTGCACTTTTTTAAAAAAGATAAACTTTATATAGTAAATGCAATATATTACTTATTACATTGGTGAGAACTTGCATTTTTCTAAAAAATGTAATTCAAAACCAATAAATTTATATACTATAACAACTATAGTATGTATGCAAATATGTATTTTCTCAAAGAAAGTGCATAGGAAATATCATGTATATTTCTAAAAAAGATATCACCATTGTTCACATGTCTTATCTTTTAAGGTGAACATCAAAAAATAGTAGGAATTGATAATATGGATAATCTAGCGAAAAATAATGAAAATGTAATCAACTGGTCTGAAAAAGTAAGAAACCTCGATGACAATATCCGCCGCGAAATTGGAATCGAAGGTGAAAACGAAGCTAAACACATTCTAATCAAGGTGCAAACCAAGTCCTCAGAGTCAATAGAACCTGCATTCATCGTAGATGAAGACGACACATTCCTTGACCTCTTTGTATTGTCACCGCACGGTTCTGGAATCACATCAACTGCCGTGTTGAAATCCAACATTCAAAGCGTTGGAGTAATCGGCGGCGTGTCTGCTGAGAAGATGGATTCAAACGAAATACCTGAAGAAACAGGTCATGATGACATTGGAGGCCTTTACCAATAGGCCTTTCCAATATTTAGGATGATTATGAAGCAAAGATTCAATTCACGTAAAAGACACAGAAACAATGCATACTATGATAGGGAACTGTTGCTCAACAAAAAGATAAGGCAGTTTCAAAATGACTATTACAATCTTTCCAACCCTCCTCTTCCCGAGGAATATCGCAGAATGGATATGCTCAGAAGAGACATCAAATATCTCCTGAGATGCCAGGAATATAAGGTATGGAAAAAGTCATACAACCGCAAACATGCTTATTTCGACCAACTCACCCTATTCAAGTCAATGTATATGATGTGGAAAAGGAAAACCTTTTTCACCTACATTGAAGAATACCACAACGTACCTCACCACTTGGCCCTTTGGGCAAAAACAATCGGTGCAAACATGGTTCCTGGACGTGTGTTCGGAACCTAATCCTTTATATTTTAACTTATAAAAATATATAATAGAGGCTAAACATGAACAAGGTAAAACTCGCAGATATTGCAGAGGTAATATCTGGGCTGTCATATAGAAGATACAGGGATGAAAGCGAAGATTCCTATGATGTGATTGTTCAAAGATCCATCAGAAAGGACGGAATCTTGAAGGATTTCGAAAAAATACGGCTTGTAAAGCCAAAATCAAGATATTTCACAAAACCTGGAGATATCCTGATGAAAATGCCATATCCGTATGATGTTGTTTGTGTTAGCCAGGAAAATCTGGTTGTAAGTGACAGGATAGCCATCATCAGAGTCAACAAAAATTTCAACCCTTCATTTATAGCCCACCTGCTTTCAAATGCGCATGTCAAAAAGCAGTTGCATGAGCTTGGAAGTACAGAAAGAATACCGCACACATCACTGAAAGAAATTAAGGAATTGAAACTCATTATTCCTGATAGAAAAACACAAGATCAGTGCGCCGAACTTTTAGATCTTATCAACGAAAAGATTGTAGCCGACAAGGCACTGGTTAAATATGACAGAAACCTCAAAGAGGGAATCCTAAACGAAATTTGGGAAGGTGGGTTAGATGTTTAAGTCAAAATCCCACAATAGGGTAATCCTTCACAAGCTGATGAGAAAAGGAAGGCGCAAAAACATTCCTTTGAACATGAGATATTATGTTCTGTATGCATTTTTATATAAATACATGTCAGACAAGCTTAAAAATCACCTGTTATATCATCTTAATGGCGATGAAGCTGATTTTAACATATTTTACCTGACAGATGAAGGAACCGACGATTTGAGGCAGTGGGCCTTGAATGATATCGGGTACTTTTTCACCACCAAATCAGCATTCATTGACGAGTTCATCGCAAACAAATATGTTGATGATATTTTCAATCCGGACTTTTTCAAAAACCTTAAAAACAGCATTGAATTCAGCCAAGACAATCCGTCAAAGAAGTATTTTGAAAAAATCATTGAAATTCTCGATGATAAGCTTAATTTCTCAAGCATTTACGGCGATGATGATTTGAATTCATTTATGAGCAACTATCTTTTTTCAATATCCAAATTCGACATTGAGGAAAGGGAGTTTACATTTGCCCAGGTCTATGATGCAATAGCATATTCAAGGCAAATAAGGCTTTCATCAACTCCCGACTACATTTCACAGCTTATAAATTCAATCGTCAAATCCCAAAGAAGAGATGTGTCAAATGCTTATGATCCGTTTTTAAGGAATGCTTCAATACTCTTTGATTTGCATGATCAATTCACCATGTCAGACATTTACGCCAAGGAAAATAACGAATTGAATTACTTCTACTCTCTAATCAAAGCCTTTATCAATGAAATCAATTTTGACAATCTCCATATCTTGCAGGAAAATGCAATCAAATCCATGTCCTATGATTCACAGCTTTTTGATGTCATTGCATCAAAGGTTCCGGACAGCTTTGACGAGTTTTCAAAATCCACTCTCAAAAGCCAAAGCATTGAAGTTCCAACAGATAACGATTTCAAGGAAAAACTGTTCAATAATCTGGGCATGGATAAATTGAGCGATGATGAGGAGGCTCTTAAAGCATTGAAGATACTTGAAAAGCGTTTCAATGCAGTGGAAAAAAATGAAGTGGCATCATTTTCGGGAGAATATGAGTCCCTAAAAGACAGCGAGTTTCTGTTTTTAATCAATATGATTAATTCCCTTAAGGACGATGGGCTTATGGTGATATCCCTTTCACAGAATTTCCTCTTTAAAAGTTCACTGACCCTTTTAAGAAAGTTCCTGACACATGAAAACCATTATATTGATGGAATCATTTCCCTTCCAGAAGAGTTGGGAGGCGTAGTAAGGCCTGAAGTCGTAATTGTACTTCGAAAAAACAAAAATTCAGGAGATGTTGTGTTCATTGATCTTTCCAAGGAGTATGGGACAGAAATATCTCGAAACGCATTTCCTGGCCTTGTTAAGCGCAATCTTGTTTTGGACAAAAAAACCATCTCAAATATCCTTGACGCTTTGAACAATCGAAAAAGCGTCGATAAGTTCTCGCAGGTCGTTTCACTAAAACAAATTGAAGAAAACGATTTCAATCTGGCAGTTTCAAGATATGTCGATACATATGATGGTGAATTCATTCGTCTGAAGGATTTGAAATCAGAAAAAGAGAAAATCGATGAAAAGATGGACAGCTTGAACGAAAGAATCGATGCGCTTCTCGATGATTTGAATTTCAGATAGCATCAAAGAATTTGTTGATGTTTTCCCTGTGGCCTACAAAGACTATCAGGTCGTTTGCAAGGAGTTTGAAGTGTGGGGTTACGTCAATGAATGTGTCCTTTCCTCGTATCACTCCGGTTACGGTCAGGCTGTTTTCTGTAAATGGAATGTCATCAATGCTTGTGTCTTCGGATACCCTAAGTGAGTCGACTTCCAAGTTTGTGTATTTGTGGTTTAGATATGTAGATATATCTTCTGAAGTTACGCTACGGAATGCATCATAGTTGTTAGAACGAAGATCGTTAACAGCATCTGTAATCTCATCGACATCCTTGTTATAATAATCCATGATTCTTGTAAACATCATGATACTTGTTTCGAACTCTTTCGGAATAACTTCATCGGCACCTGCCTCAATAACATCATCCAAATTTTTCAGATATCTTGTACGCACGATAATGTGTATGTCAGGGTTCAGCCTGCGTGCAGCATCGATTGTTTTTATGGTTTCATCATATGTTGAGGATGATATGACTATGCACAGTGCGGAGGTAATGCCCAATTCTTTCAGGACACTTTCGTTTGACCCTTTTCCGTATATGACTGGCAGTCCCATTGCCTGCTGGTTTTCAACGATTACCGGGTTCATGTCAACAATCCTGTAGGGGATATTGAATTTCTTGCAGGCTCTTGCCATATGCTTTCCGTTCCGTCCAAGACCAACGAGGATTACATGGTCTGAAATGTCCTGAGGGTCTTCAATTTCCTCAGGCAGTGTCATTAGCTCCTCGTCTATGTCGAAGTAGTCTATATTATTGAAGAGCCTTACTATTTTTGGAGTCATCTTTTCCAGAAACGGAGTTGCAGACATCGTAAGGATGCTCACGCCCAGAAAGACGCTGAAGAATTGGTTTGTCATCAGGCCATAATTCATTCCTTCACGGGCAAGGACAAATGAAAATTCCCCAATTTGGCTTAAAAGAACTGCAATGCTTATTGTTACTTTTGAAGGCAGCTTCAAAGCCATTCCAGTAATCAGTGTTGCGGTAAAGTTAATTACTAGAATTATTACAGTAAGGACCAATATGGTCACTATATTGTAAAGGAAAAGATGCAGGTTGACCATCAGCCCAATACTTATGAAAAATATGCTCATGAAGACATCCTGGAACGGCTGGATGTATCCCAGGGTCTGATGGGAATACTCAGTATTTGAAATCAGAAGTCCGGCTATGAACGCTCCAAGTTCTGGCCCTATTCCAATTAAACTTGTTCCGAATGTTGTTCCCATACAGATGAAAAGTGTCAAAAGTAAAAACAAGTCCCTGTTTTTGGTTTTGGCGGCATCTCTCAATGCAAGAGGTATGAACCATTTTGCGCCGACATATAACATGACAACCAGCCCGATACATTTCACAATAAGTGAAGGCAGGTTGTTGAACGCCAGTTCATGACCTCCAAGAAGGGGAGTAATCAGTATAACGATAATTACTGCAATGTCCTGGAAAATCAGGATACCCAATGTCACCCTTCCCTGAACTGAATGGGTGATATGTCTTTGCTGCATTATTTTCATGACTATTGCGGTACTTGAAAATGCAACCAGAAATCCCAAAAACAATGCTGAGTTGGGGTTGAGTCCTAAAGCCAGTCCCAATATTGATATGAGAATTGTCGTAATGGATACCTGAAGGAAACCTCCTATGAGAGCATAGTGCTTGATTGATGAAAATTTCTCGACTGAAAACTCAAGACCGATAATGAATAAGAGAAATATGACTCCAAGTTCTGAAACGGTAGAAATCAGGCTTGTGTCGTTGATTGCATGACCAAGCACGATTCCTGTAAAAAAAAGACCAATCATTGTTGGCAGCTTTAATTTGTTGAAGACCAATAACACTATTACTGCAGTAATAAGTATTATGGACATGTTTCCAAGTAGCATAAGAGTTAAAAATAAGAAAATATTAGTAGATTAGATTCTACTAACTTTAATCAATGATTCTATAGGCACTTCTTCAATTTCTGAAAGTCCTGCCTTGTCAATCAATACAACTACACAGAGAGGTTCTCCGCCTAAATCCTTTACGGTGTGGATTACTTCACGTGCAGTCTTTCCGCTTGTGATGACGTCATCTACAATCACGACCTTTTTGCCTTCGACGCTTCCGAAGTTTGTACTTATTGTACCTTCGTCATCGCTTTTGTCATTGTCTTTTCTGTGCTTGTGAGGGTGGAATATTGCAAGGGAAGTGTCGACGCCGGTCATTTCCTCCAACAGGTCAGACATCATTGTAGCAAATGGAATTCCGCTTACTGCAATTCCACAGACAACTTCACCTTCACCGTGAATCAATGTCATGTCGCTTAATGCACTGGCAACATATCTTAAACGTGCAGCATTTCCACCAATGCTTTTCCAGTTAATGGCAAAGTCAGTTGGTCCATCTGATTTTACTTCGGTTGGTTTTTGCAAGGTCAACCATCTTGCAGTGTCCATACTTACATTGAGTTCATCAGCAATTTCGCCGGTAGTAAATCCGTGCTGTCTGAGTTCCTGAGCCTTTTGAATTAATTTTTGTTTCACTTATCTCACCTATTCGAGTTCATCTAAACTTATTGGTCTATGTTCTTTTGAGGATTTGTTTGCCGCAATGACCATTTTAAGGGCTTTAAGTCCATCTTCACCAGTTATAACTGGTTCTTTTTCTTCAACAACGGAATTGAGGAATGATTTTAATTCGCCTTTGAGAGGTTCTTCGTGTACGATTTCAATATCTTGAGCAAATTTACCGAAAACTTCGATGCTTTGTTGGATGTAGTCAACAGAAATAATTCCTGCTGTTCCGGTAAGTTCCAATTCTCTACGTTTGTAAGGAGTAAGCCAGTTTACTTCGATGATTCCTGTTGATTCATTGTCAAAGCTTACCATTATCTCTGCATGGTCTTCAAATTCACTGTCATCAAAACTGCTGTTCATTGTTCCGTAAACTTGGGTAATTTCCTCTTCAAACAGGTAGTTCATGATGTCCAAATCGTGAATTGCAAGGTCAATTGATACACCGACATCCTTTATTCTTGGTGGAAGCGGTCCCACTCTTTTTGCAAAAGCGGATACTATATCTCCAATAACTCCATCATCAATAAGCTCTTTTGCCTTTTGAACTGCAGGGTTAAACCTTTCAACATGTCCTGTTGCAAGAATAACTCCTGCCTCTTTTGCAGCTGCAATCATTTCTTCAGCTTCAGTTAATGTGAATGCAATTGGCTTTTCAACCAAAACATGCTTTTTGTGTCTTATTGCTTCCATTACAACATCATGGTGGAATGTTGTCGGTACACATACGCTCACTACTTCAATTTCTGGGTTTGCAAGTAATTCACAATAGTCCGTATAACCTTTTGCATCATATTTCTTCTCAATTTTTTTGAGTGCCCTTTCGCTAACGTCAGAAACACCCATCAAATTAGCTTCTTCCATTTTGTGGTATACACGAACATGGTTTTCACCCATTGCTCCTACTCCAATAACTCCTACGTTTACAGTTCTCAATTCAATTCCTCCGTTTAAACATAATCCTCGAAAAGTTTTCCGATACGTTTGCCAAGTTCAACCGCATCTTTAATTGAACCCTTTTCGCTTTGCTCTTTAAGGATTTCTCCATCCTTGGTTAATAATATTGAATAAATATTAAATTCTTTGTCATTCATGCGTGCTATGGA
>ONUN01000146.1 GCA_900320955.1 uncultured Methanobrevibacter sp.
ATGACGGGAAATCCTAAAAGTTCACTCATCAACGGTATATCAATGATATGATCTTTTTTCTTTGCAAAATCATTCATGTTAAGCGCCATTATCATATTCGCGCCCAGTTCCATCATTTGAACTGTTAAATATAAATTACGTTCCAAATTGGCAGCATCAACTACATTAATAATCACATCAGAGTCATCATCTACAATGAAATCCCTTGAAACGATTTCTTCCATAGAATGAGCACTTAATGCATAATTACCTGGCAAATCGATAACATCATATTCGTAGCTGCCATGTTTGAAGTGACCTTCTGCCCTTTCAACAGTTTTTCCAGGCCAGTTTCCCACATGTTGGCGCATACCAGTTAATCGATTGAAGACAGTAGTTTTACCCACATTCGGGTTTCCTGCCAATCCTACAATTAATTCTGTCATTAACCATTCTCCCGTTTAATTAACTTTTACAAATAATATTTTAATCTTTCAAATATTATTTCATACTAAAAAAATTTTTTTAGTTTAAGTCTTCTAATCCATTAAAAAAATTAGGTTAACCTAAACATATATTTCTATGAATGTTATTCTATTTAAATATTTAGGCATGCCAAAGAAAAAACCAAACTATTTATATTAAAAAGAATTATAAGAATATTAAAAAAGCATTTACTGATATAGTTTACTAGGTTGATATGATGAGTGATGCCGTTGAACAAGCACAGATATATATAGAAAAAGAAGATTATAAACAAGCCCTAAAATTAGCCAGAAAAAGACATGGAAAAGATGATATTGAAGAATATATTGCAATTTTAGACTTATTAATAGATGACGAATATCTTCCTGCACTTGAAGAAAAGGGAATGTACTACCAATACTATGATGAAAATCATGACAATGGAGACTACGGCGAAAAATATTTTGATGAATATTTAGAAAAGCAACCTAGATCAATTAATGCAATATGTGACAAGGCATTGTCCAGATTCAACAAGGGAAAAGTCGATGAGGCAATTGAATACATGGACAAGGCTTATGACAAATACAAATCCTATTCCAAAATTGAAAAGCCCAGAATCAGTAAAAACGAAGTTTTGATGGGGAAAATAGAGCTTTTAATGCAAGCGAAAAGGTATGATGATGCATTAGCCTACTTGAACAAATACGAAACATTGACAAACGGCAATGAAAAATCCGATTTGTACAAAGGGGTTGCGCTTCAAAAAAATGGAAAGAATGAAGAGGCAATCAAATATCTGGACAGGTCATTGGGAAGTGAAGACACAATTATGGCACTCAATGCAAAAGGGGATGCCCTTTACGAACTTAAAAGATATGATGATGCCCTGAAGGCATATAATACATGCATACAAAAAGAATCCAGCATTAAGGATGATGATTTGGATTTGATTACCAATTTCAATTATAAGGCAGCATTCTGCTGTGTTGAACTTGGAAATGATGATGAAGCCGTCAAATATTTGAATAAGACAATTAACTTTTTAAATGAAAAGGGCAGACTTCCAAATGATATCGAAAAGATCTACCGGAAATGCTCTTTTGAAAAAGAAAGAATTATGAAAACCGGAAAGGTAAAAGATAAGGAGTTTGGACAAACCAAATTCATGCCTATGAAGACTTCAATCATAATTTTAATAATCATTTTAATTTTATACATAATTTTAAGATTGTTTGGCTATGGAAATTGATTTTGAATCCTTTTAAAAATTATTTCTTTAAAAAATTTAGGCGTGCCTAAAAAAAATAGAAAGCTTTATATACTATGAAATCAAACTTTAATACAAGTGACATGAATTTAGGTAAAACTAAATGTTCACTTAACAAAACATTATTATTAGTCAAATAATAATACAATCTCCAAAAATATAGAATTAAAATATTAAATTAGCTTTTCTCAATTTTCTAATTTAATATATCTGGAAAATTCTTCTGCCAAAAATTTTCCAAAAAAAAAACACGATTGGTGTTTAAACTCCTCCATATATTTTAAACACCAATTCATCCCTTTTTATATCAATCAGTATCCTTCACCATCATACGTTGAGGCATCATCATATATTTCTTCATCCCAATAATTATCCTCAATATAGTCATCAACTTTTTGATTCAATCCCCAGTTGTGATTATCATAATACGTATAAGGATTAAATGATGGAGATGAAGACGGATGGCCTTTAAGAGATACGCTTTGAGTTTTTTCAGCAGAGTTGTAACGGGAATCGCCGTCAAATTTGACTTCAACATCATAAGATCCTGAAGCATATCTTAAACGGATAGGGCCTTTATAGGGTTGGTATTTCCATTTATAATGTCCATCAGAATCCGTTACAGTATAATGAATGGTTCCTTTTGTTGAAATCTTTTTTCCATTGCTGTTTAAAAGCTTAATTTCAATGTATCCCCCATCAAGTGCATACTTATCATCAGCATCGATTTTAATTTTTACATCCTCTTTTGCAGATACCGAATTGGCCAAAAGCAAACATGCACAAATTATTGCAAATAATACAATGACTTTTTTATTCATTAAAATCCCACCAATGTAGATATATTGTTACTAACTATATTATATATTAATTGTTTAATAATCCAACACTTAAATAATAGGATTACAAATATTTAATTGGTGAGCAAATTGATTGAATACGAAGATATTATAACAGATTCACCATTTTTAATTTGTTATTTAATTTCATTAATTAAAACACATGATTTTTACATGAATAAACACATTAAAAATGAAACAGAAATCCTGCCAAGTCAATATTTCATGTTGCAATTCCTATATTATGATATGGGCACCAATCAGTCAGATATTGCAAAAGCCTGTCTGATGGACCGAAGCGGAGTTTCAAGGGCATTTAAAGATTTTGAAGAAAAAGGCTTAATCACAAGGGAAATTGATGAAGACAATAAAAGGGCATATAAAATCAAATTAACCGAAAAAGGCATAAAAACTGCTGAATTTTTATGTGAAAAAGAATCAGAATGGGATGATATGATTCAGGAAGAACTGAACATCTCCAAAGAAGATTTATACAAACTTTTATCAAAAATTTCATTAAAATCACTTGAATTCAACCGCAGGAATTTCTAAACCATCACCCCTTAAAAACCAAGTAAATTATTCAATAACATTCTAATTTTACACAATGACTTAAACAAAGCTTAAATTATAGTTAATATAATCAATACCTATGATAGAATTAATTTTAGCTTGTTTTATAGGTATATTAATAGGAACGACTACAGGAATGATACCTGGAATACATGTCAACACTGCCGGAGCAATTTTGTTTGCATCTTCCAGTTTTCTTTTGACATTCCTCTCACCGGAATTTCTTTGCGTTTTGATGGTTGCAATGTCAATAGCTCATGCCCTGATTGAATTTGTACCATCAATGCTTTTGGGAGTGCCCCAGGAAGGAACCGCAACATCAATACTTCCCGGACACAGAATGGTTCTGCAGGGAAGATCAAAAGAAGTCATAAGAATTGTTTCAGTCGGAGGCTTTGGAGCAATCATAGTTACGATACTGATGATGCCAATCTTTGCAGTTGCACTTCCGATAATGCACGATTTGACAAAACCATTCACCTGGATTATCCTGCTTGCCGCATCGATTTATCTGACTTACAGCATGACAAATTCCATGAGGGATTTTTTATGGTCACTTCTTCTTTTCATCCTTTCGGGAATCTTGGGCTGGATTATCTTTCAAACCCCAACGGACCTGCACAGGGAACCGTGATAGCGCAGGCTGCAAGCGGCACAAATGACAATGACGATGATGACACAGTTAACTTTTTACTTGCAACATCCGGACTGAATGTTTCGGACTGTCTTTTTTCATTGATTGCAATCTATATCATCGGAAATCCCCGAAGCGGAATTGCCGTATACATGTCTTATCTAATCTCTGAGATGACACTGAACCATTTGATGATTTTTATTTTTGCATCCCTGATAGCAGTATCCGTTTCATTGGTATTGTCTTTAAAATTAGGAGATTCATTCTCCAGACTGATGGGTGGTGTTGATTACAGGAAATTGTCCATTGGAGTGATATTGCTTCAGATATTGATATTATACATTTTCATTTTTTATTATCAGGCTCCGGTTTTTTATATGACACTGGCTTTGATTACTTCAACAGCCATGGGAATGCTCCCCCACTACATTGGAGTTGGAAAATCCCATCTGATGGGAATACTGATTATTCCAGCCATTGTCATTTATATGCAGATGTTTATTTAGGTGAAATTATGAAAAACAAATTAATCAACATTATACACCAATTCAATTACATTATTGAAAATACTAAGTTAAATGAAGAAATTTTAAATGATAATATATTGTTTTTACCACTAGTACAATATATGGAAAAAAATAATATTCTTGCAGAAGAAGAAATATCAAAATTATTGAAAAAGGATCCAATAACTTTCAAAAAATTAAAACACTACAACTTTAAGGAATTTCATAATATTTCAGATAGCATAGAAAATTATTTGTCAGAATTGACAGATGAAATATTGAACTTTTTTCCACAACCTAGCGATACGCAATGCATATACTATTTGCTATATGAAATTTTAATCAATATCTACAAGCATT
>ONUN01000025.1 GCA_900320955.1 uncultured Methanobrevibacter sp.
CAATGTATTTGTCAACTACTTCCTCACTAAAGTTATACTTAATCTTTTTACCGTTTTTATATACAAGCAAGTTAGCAAATGTGTATTTCCAACCAGTACTTGCATCTAAAACAACAGTTTGATTAATTTCACCATCAGCAAGCAAATTAACAACAACACTAACAGGCCTTACACCATCACGATTACTGTCATCATCCCAAACCTTAGTAACATTAACAGAAGTCACAGCAGGAACATGAGTATTAACAACAGTGAAATTATAAGGAGTACTATTAGAAACAACACCAGAATAATTACCATTATTCACAATTTCCCTAATAGAGTATTCAATCTTTTTAGTGTTATTATAAACATATAAGTTTTCAAATGTATGTTTCCATCCATCAGCAGCTGTTAAAGTATAACTAGCATTCAACTTACCATCAGCATACAACTCAACAACAACACTAACAGGCCTTACACCATCACGATTATTATCATCATCCCAAACCTTAGTAACATTAACAAAAGTTCTTTCCGGAATATGAGTGTTTGTAATTGTGAAGTTATACATTATATCATTTGTAATGACAACATTGTATTTATTAGCATTAACACCTTCTTCCACAACAGAATAATTAATCTTCTCACCATTAGCATATACAAATAAACCATCAAAAGTATGTCTCCAATTATTAGCCTCATTCAAGACAAATGATTGATTAAACACATTATTATCATATAATTTAACAGTGATCTCTGTTCTGAAACCATCACGATTACCATCATCCATCCAAACTTTAGTAACATTAACAGAAGTCCTTAAAGGATTATGAGTATTAACAACATCAAAATTATAAGTATTGTTAGCAATTATAACAGTAAAATCATCTACAGTTTTATTAATGATATTCATTGTATAATTTTCAATAGGGATTTCACTAACTGTATAATTAATCACTTTACCATCTTTAACCATTGGCAATTCAACGAAAATATGATTCCAATTATTTTTATCAGATAAAACAATTTCATCAATTTTCTTACCGTCAGCCAATAAAATAATGGTTACATTTTCAGGCCTCATACCATCTTGATTATTGTTATCATTCCATACTTTAGTGACATTAACTCTTATTGGTACAACTTCAGTTTTATTCTCTGTAGTTTTATTCTCAGTTACATTGGAATTTGCAACAACAACATTAGTGAAATTACCGCTAACAGTTGTATTGAAAATAACTCTGAAAGAAGCACTAGCACCTTTAGCTAAAACACCATCAAGGACAAATTTATCCCCAACACGTTTCCAGTTACCTGTACCGTTAACATAACTATCAAATACTAATCCAGTGTATGATTTCTCAACGACAGTGACATTGCCTAAATCACAGTCACCAGTATTGCGAACAACAATATTGAAACTAGTCTGATTACCAAGATAAACAGTTTTATTCAAAGCAATCTTTTCAACAGTCATATTAGGTTTATAAACAATAGTTTTGTTTGTTGCATTCAATACTTCTCTTAAAGCATGAGCGTTTAATGAAATATTGTTTACCAATGTACCATTTGTCAATGTTTTAAACCAAATTGTGAATGTGTAAGCTTCACCCACATTTATTGGTGAGAAACGTCCTACATATTCCCTTTCAATGGACATTCTACCATCTTGGGATATTAAATTAGAGTCAATACGATAATACTTAACAACATTAAGTGTCCTATTAGTCTTATCAATATTATTATTTAATACTTTAAAGCAAAGACGTGAAGTTACATTCTCGTGAGCTTTAATCACTCCTGAATAGAAAAATGTTCCTTCGGCACTTTTAGTTAAATTAACATTTGTACAGTTAATAAACTCTAATTCAGTTAAATCATATACCTTATTAAATGTTATATTTTCAAGAGGACTGTCACAAGTATTATTTAAACAGATATCATATACAATAAAATCATTCCCGTTAGTGTCGTTGAATGTATCATTATATATTCTGTTTATTTTTATATTACCTTCTTGAGATAATAAATTGTTATCTTCACTAAAACTATATTTAATAATCTTAGGATTCATAGCATCCAAATCAACATTTTTATTTAATATTTTAAAGTAAAGACTAAGTGTTTTACTTTTGTGAGCTTTAATCTCATCGATGAATAAAAATGTACCATCTGGATTTTTAATCAAATCGGCATTTGCACATTTAACAAATTCCAATTGAGACGGATTATAAACATTGCCGAATACTGTATTTTCAAGATTTTTACCACAGGTATTCTCTAAATAAATATTATATATAACAATGTCACCTACATCAGGGTCATGATAGAAAGTGAATGTATCGTTATTTTTAATCCAAGTTTTATTATCAGAATGACCAATGTATTCCAATTCAGTTGAATTATAAATTTCTTTTATTGTAATATTTACAAGAGGTTTATCTCCAGTGTTATTGACTGTAATATTAAATGCTACAGTATCATTTACTGTGATAAAGTCTGTGGTGTTTAAATAAGTCTTGTCTATTTTTGGTATTGGAGTAATAAGGAACAGGAATAGACTCTGTGAAGCAGGAGACATTAAAGTTGAAAAATGATACTTAATCATTGTACCATTAACCATTTTTGTTTGGTCCTGACTTATCCTAACGCCATTATCATAAAGTTTTAAGATTTTTTGCACAACAGGATGTTTACTTTTTCTGAAGTCATAATCAGAAAATATATGAACCGCTCTGCTGTAATAATCTGTACGGCTGATTGGAACCCAATTAGATTTATCATCTTTTATTAGGTCAGGGTAGTCTTCATATCCTTCAGGATATAATACATAATTATCATCTTCATGAGGATAAACCTCTTCCATTGAATTAAATGACTCATAAATCAAAAGCTTCAAGTATTCAACAATGCTTTCTTTAGATATAACATTAATTAATCCCTGCAATGATTCGTCGTATGCTCCATATTTTGGCAGTAATGACCATCTTTCAAAACACATACCGATATAGGAATTGTTCATAAGACGTGTTGAATTACCGATATTGTATCTAACGATTTCCGCTAAATCACTTGGAACATAAACAATATTTTTATCAGGAACTTCTAAATCTATTAAATCCAATGTACCACTATGATAAATATCATTACCGTATTTTGCACTGTTGTCAGAAAAGTGTGAACCGTTGATTTTTGAATCATATGAATGGATAGCACCACCCATGTTTGCAGAGTTGTTTATGAAAGTACAGTTGTCGATTTCTGTATCAAGGGATGCAATAGCACCACCGTAATTTTGACAGGTGTTGTTAATGAATCTTGTGTTCTGGATATACTTATCTGCATGATAATAAAAGAAATCACAAGATATTGCTCCACCAGCATAATATGCATGGTTTTTGTAGAAATATGAATTATTTACCAAACATGCTCCTTCATCAATCCAATGGATAGCCCCACCTTTGTGTGCAGAGTTTTCAATGAATGTTGAATTGTCAATAGTACCGAATGCATCTAAAGCAAGAGCACCACCAACTTGGGCAGTTACTCTGTTTTTAGTGAAATTAGAACCGTTGATTAACAGATTTTTTCCAATACCGTTAACCGCACCACCTTCAACATTTGCAGTATTTCTGTTAAATACTGAATTTATAATTGATCCGTGGTCTCCAGCCCAATTAATTGCACCACCGTTAACATCTGCAGAATTGTCTTCGAATAGACAATTTTCAACAATTGCATAATCATCATGAATACTTAATGCTCCACCATCAGAGAAATTACCATTATTTCTTATTGAATTGTATGTGAATTTGGAATTATTTATTTTAGCATTATTTCCAATCCAGTAAACAGCACCACCATATACATTTTTCTCATTTTTAGCATTTACTCCATTGTTATAAAAATGAGTATTGTCGACTGTACCATTAGCACCCAACCAGAAAGCAGCTCCTCCATTCTTTGAAGCAGAATTTTGTCCAAAGACAGAGTTGTTTACTGTTACATTTTCACCTACGAAAACAAATAAAGCACCACCCTCAGTAGCGTTATTAGACCACATCTGAGTATTGTTTATACTTATATTTGAAGGATATACATAGATAGATCCACCTTGGAATGCACTATTATGTTCAAAATATGAATTATTTATTACATTGAATTCACTTTTAGCATTTATTTTTATAGCACCAGCAAAATTAGCGGCGGTGTTATAATAAAATTTACTTCCATCAATTGTATTTCCTTTTGATGCAATTAAAACAGCACCACCATCGTGTTCTGCTTTATTTTTATTGAATCTTGAATCGAGAATAGTATTGTTAAGATTTTCATCAATTTTATCTATTTCAGCTATTCCTATAGCACCACCATTCTCAGCAGAGTTATCTTCAAAAATTGAATCTTCAATAGTATTGTTTACACCATGAATTTCAATAGCACCGGACCTTTCAGCAGCAGTATTTTTTCTGAATTCTGAATTATTTACTGTTGTGTTATTACTTCCTACATATATAGCGCCTGCAAATTGATCAGCGGTATTTTCAGAAAATCTTGAATCATTAATCAGCAGATTAGGTTTAAGTACATATATTGCACCACCCTGTATTGCATGATTTTTATTGAATTCATTATCTTCAATTGTTCCATTTTCACCTATCCAATAAATTGCACCACCAAAAGATGTAGCGTTGTTTTCATTGAATGTAGAACCTTTAACAGTTCCGTTACTACCTAACCAATAAACTGCACCACCATCTTTTGCTACATGTTTATTAAATTCTGAATTTAATATTTTAACATTATGTCCACTAACATAAAGAGCACAACCATCTTGACTAGTAGTGAGGAAGTTTTTATTAAATTTAGAGTTATTTACAATATTATTTGAAGCATCTTCACTGAAATAAACTGCACTAGCCATTGAAGCAGAATTATTATTAAATATGGAATTATTGATAACTCCATTCGCATAATCCATATGAACAGCACCCGCCACAGAAGCATGGTTATTTACAAATGTACAATTGTTAATAGTAGTCTCCTGATGATAAGAGAAAATTGCTCCTCCACTTGCTGGATTATAACCATAATCGCTTGAAGCATCATTATCCATAAAAGTACAATTTTGAATTAAATTGTGATACTTAGCAATATAGATTGCTCCGCCTCGGAATGCATTTTTATTTTTCTTAAAAGTAGAATTATAAATGTAATTATAATAACCGTTTAAATAAATAGCACCACCATAATTATTATTAGCACCATTATTTTCAAAAGTACAATTAATAATATAATTGTAATAACTATTTAACCAAACAGCACCACCCCAATTAGCATTATTATCTCTAAATATGGAATTGATTACCTTATTACCAGGACCATCAATTCTGAGTGGACCATAGGTTGATCCAGTATAATTCTTGAAAGTACAATTCTCAATTGAACAAAGTTTTCCTTTAATCCAAACCATTGAATTATCTTTACCATTTACAAATGTAATATTTTTCAAGGTTACCTTACTAGCACTTGGAATATGAAATGCCATTGCCTGATTTTCACCACTAATTGTGTGACCATTACCGATTATTGTAATGGAATTAGAAATAGTAATATTTTTAATTAAATCAGAACTGGAATATGCATAATCCTTATTAAGAATGAGAACTCCACCATAATTTGAATCTACCAAACTCTGCAGTTCAGTATAGTTTCCAACCTCGCCAGCTTGTAGGGTTTGTTGAGAATCAGTTGCACCTAATTTAGCGCCCTTATCTATTGAAAGAGAGCTGTCGCTAACACCATTAATCATTAGTTTTCCATTATCAGCTTCAACCACGGAATTGTCCTCAGCTGAAACTACATTAATAATCAACAATAATACAAAAATTATTAATAAAATATTTCCCAGTTTATTTATTTTCATTATTTCCCTCAAATGAGATCAAATAAAATATAAACTAATCAAATAATATAAATTAAATTTATTAAAAGCAAATTTAAACCCTTATAAATAATATCATCAACCATTATCGTACAAATCATAACAAAAAATAACCGGTTTATACAATTATCCTCATCATCAAGAGTACTAAGCCGAATAATACCAATCATATCAGTTAAATAAACTTTAACATTTGATTTTTTTATATTTATCTAGATTAGATTTAACTCAATAAATCTCAAATATATTATTTAAATGATTAATTAAATTAAAAAAAAAAACTTAATCAATCGTAAATTATAGTTTATTTTACTAAACAGAATTATATTTTTTAATAATCCAAAAACAATAAAAATATTCAAAAAATATCTATATTGCATTATAATATCTTTTTGACATTGTATTTAAATATAATCAATTAAAATTTTATTATTTTTAGAAAAAATTGAATAAATAATAAACTTTAATAAAAAAAATTACATGAAATTAAATAAAATTAAATTTAAAAATTAATATCCTTATTTTAAAAAAAATGTATACAAAAATCATAATTCTAACAGATATATAAAAAAAATTTACAAAACAAAAATAAAAATTGAAACTTATAAAATACATATATCCTTAAATTATAATTAAAACAGTATAAAAAACCATATAAAATGTGAACAACAAAAAAATTTGGAATAATTAAGAAAAAATGAAAAAAGGAAAAATAAAGCTATTCTTCAATCCATGATGCAACAGTATCTTTAACATCATAGACGTTTGCACCAGGAATAGAAAGACCGTTTTTAATTTCAGCGCCCCCACACAATTTTGCAATATCCTTTAGGCTGGAACCGAAACCTGATCCTTCATGAGTAACGAATGGCTTAACGACTTTTCCGGCAAAATCAAGCTTTTCCAGCTGTGTAAACATCGGCATCGGAAGTGTTCCCCACCAGTTCGGAAATCCAATGTAAATTGTATCATAACCTGAAATATCTGTTAATGTCTCTTTGATTTCAGGTCTTGCATCAGCTTGCTGTTCCTTTTTGGCAACATCAATACATTTCATATAGTCTGCAGGGTATTCATTTGCAGGTTCAACCTTAAACAAGTCAGCACCGTCCAATTCCTTGATGTATTCGGCAACCACTTCGGTGTTTCCCTTTTCAATGTTTTTCAGCTCACCACCGAAATAGTTCTCTCCGCTTCTTGAAAAATAAATTACTAAACTTGACATGATATAACCTCTTGTAATTATATTGATGAAGATGATATTTAAATGTTGTTAATAACAACAATTATCTCAATAATCTAAATTCAAAAAACATTACATGGGTTAAACATGGCCAATATAATCAACATCATATATATTGCAACACCAAACAATCACATTGAATAAAGAATAAATGACATAGATAAAAAAAAAACTTGAAAAAGTATTATTAAAAAAAGATAAAATAAAAAAAAGAGAATAGTTAAAAACTATTCTTTAATGGAACGAGCAAGTTCTGCACCTTTTTCGAATGCTTCTGCTAAAACATCTTCATCAGGTACAAACAAAACGTCCAATTTATCAGTTACGTTGAATCCGGCTTCTTCCAGATCTCTTTCGAGTTTTGCGATAGCTCCCCCTCCCCATCCTTTGGATGAAAAGATTAAAGCACTTTTCTCGCTACCGGTTCCTTTGAAGTTTACACAGTCCAACCAGTACATCATATTACCGATTCTTGGGAACGGCTTGTTCATCATTGTAGGGGCACCCAGAGCAATAGCTTTGGAGTCAAGAATGTCTGTAATTACATCATCAGGACCATCTTCCTGCATGAAGTACATTTCTACTTCAACGCCTTCGCTCATGATACCTTCAGCAATTTGGAAAGCGAGTTTTTCAGTTGAATGGTGCATTGTATCATAGATTACAGTGATTTTATCTTTGCATACACCTGATCCCCATTCTGTGTATTTTTCAACGATTGGTGCAGGATTAGTCCAGATTTGACCGTGACAAGGTGCAATCATTTTGATTTGTTCTAAAAGACCATTGTCAGTGATTTCCTGTAATTTCATTCTAAGCATTGGAGAGCCTAAGGTTACAAGGTTAGCATAATATTTTTGTGCTTCTTTTAATAAGTAATCCAATGAGTAGTCTTTGTCAAATCTTTTGGAGTGGCATACATGCTGTCCGAATGCATCGTTTGAGAATAATATTCCTTCTTCAGCCAAAAATGTAAACATGCTGTCCGGCCAGTGAAGCATTGGAGCTGAGACGAATTTTAAGGTTCTTCCACCAATATCGATTTCATCACCTGTGGCTACAGCATTAATTTCTAAATCACCGAAATTGTGATATTGTGCTTCCAAAAAGTTAATACAGTTCTGTGATGCATATATTTCTGCATCAGGATTGTATTTAGCAATAGTATCTCTCAAGAAAGTTGAGTGGTCCATTTCAGAGTGGTTTTGAACAAATACATCAATTTTAAATTCTTTGCCTTCCTGTTCAAAAGCATCCTTTACTCTTGCATCGAATTGTTCAAACATTCCTTTGTAAACATTATCGATCAATACAGTCTTTTCTTCACCAAATACCAAATACGCATTGTATGTGGTTCCTGGAATTCCATATCCGTGGAAGGTTCTACTGTTCCAGTGAATAACACCTACCCAGTAAACACCATCTGCCATTTTTACAGCTTTTGCTTTCATTTTTATACCTCAAAATAATTTAAGTTATATAAGTATATATTAAACGTATTATATAAAATATTATATTTAAGATTAAGAGGTTATATTTTGAACAAAAGAATAGATTTACATATGCACAGTTTATTTAGTGACGGCGAATTATTGCCTTCCGAACTTGCAAGAAGAGCTTTAAAATTAAATCATGAAGCAATAGCGATTACAGACCATGTTGATTGGTCAAATGTTGATACAATTCCTGCCATTCAGGATGCAATTGATGACATCAATTCCAACTGGGACATTACTGTCGTTTTAGGTGCTGAAGTAACACATGCTCCTTGCGAATCAATTGACGGAATAGCTGCAAGGGCAAAGGAATTAGGTGCAAAAATTGTTGTTGTTCACGGTGAAACATTGAATGAACCGGTAACCCCCGGAACCAACAGGGCAGCTGTAGAATCCGAACATGTAGACATATTGGGCCATCCTGGCTTAATAACCGTTGAAGAAGCGGAAATTGCAAAGGAAAATGATATTTATCTTGAAATTTCAGCACGTAAAGGACATTGCCTTGGAAACGGCCATGTTGCAAATGTTGCCCGTGAAGTTGGAAACAAACTATTGGTCGATACTGATACTCACGCACCAAGCGATTTGATTACATTTGATAAATCATATGAAATTGCCTTAGGTGCCGGATTAACTGATGAGGAAGCTAAAAAAGCACTCATTGACAATCCTCGTGAACTTTTAAAAAGCAAAGGAATATTTTAAACCATCAACCGAATCCAAAAACAAAAATTATTACACCAAATCACCATTTTTTTAATTTTCTTTTTTTATAATCCAATATAATTTTTCATAAGTGTTAAATAAAATTTAAAACAAAAATATATGTCGTTTGTAAAAAAAATTTTGGTGTAAATATATGGAAAATAAAAAAATATTTATGTTTATTTGTTTTATCATTTGTTTATTCACACTCACAAGCGTTTGCGCCAGTGATACTAACCAAACATCAATTTCAAATGATGAAATTAATCAAAAATTAAGTTTATGCAATGCAGATACATTATCTGCACCAATAGATAATGTTAACTCAGATGATTCCATTAAAACATCACCTGAAGATAACAATACATTAAATTTAAATGATAATGAGGAAAAGTTTAGAGAAAATAAAGAAAACACAGTTATAGTTGTATCCGATTTGACTACTGATTATCAAAAAGGGGACAATCTGATAGTAACCTTAAACGACAACCAAAACCAACCAATCCATGGTGCTGTTTTGACTGTTGCACTGAACGGAAATAAAAATTACACTACCAATTCCCATGGTCAAATTACAGTACATACAAAGGATTTAAACGCAAAAACATATAATGTCGGCATAAATTTCGCAGGTAATGAAAACTATGCTCCATCAAGTGCTTCTGCAATAATTACAGTAAACAAAATAGATTCCATATTGAAATACAATGACAATCTTGTTTTAGACTGTGACAGTTCTGCTACTATAACTGCAGGTGTTGAAGGAGCTACTGGTATTAAAGCCAAAATTGGAAATTTAGATGTTGAAGTCAATGGATTTACAATTTTTATTCCTAAACTGGATGTAGGCACACATAAGTTATGTGTTACAACCATTCCAGACAATAATCATAATCCAGTAACTAAAGCAACAACAATAACAGTTGAGAAGGCAGAATGTTCAATCATTGTTAAAAATATCACAATAGATTATGGATCTCCAAGCATAACTGTATCATCACATGGAGCTACCAAACTCATTGCTAAAATTGACGATAAGGCAGCTATCGTTAATGGACACGAGATTATAACTTCAAATTTGGATGCCGGAATTTATACATTATCAATAACTGCAGTTCCTGATGATAACCACACAGCAGTGACTAAAACTGCTACAATAACAGTTAGCAAAGTCGATTCTTCAATAGGCATTACCGATTTAACTTTAGATTATGGCAGTGAGTACAATATTACTGTAAATTATGTTGGAGCTACTGAATTTACAGCAAAAATCGACGGCAAACAGGTGACAGTAACCGGCAACATAATTACAGTTCCTAAACTCAATGTAGGAACCCATACATTAACTGTAACAACCAAACCTGATAAAAATCATAATTCCGTAACAAAAACCGCTACAATAACAGTTATAAAATGCGATTATCTAAGCGATATCAATGATATTACTTTAACATATGGCAGTTCTTCCAGCATCATAGTAAACTCCGCTGGAAATGTCAAATTCACAGCAAGTATTGATGATAATCCTGTTACTGTATTCAATAATGTAATCATAATTCCTAAACTCAATGTAGGAATTCATACATTGACCGTATCCACAGTTAAGGATGCAAATCATAATGGCGTGACAAAAACCGCTAAAATAACTGTTAACAAAGCTAAAACAAACCTAATTACACATGATTTAAATGCAACTGCCGGTCAAAAAATAAACTTGACTGTTGGAATGGGCGCCAACAGTGATGAGTTAGTTAACGAGGGAATCAT
This sequence comes from uncultured Methanobrevibacter sp., assembly GCA_900320955.1. GTDB lineage: Archaea > Methanobacteriota > Methanobacteria > Methanobacteriales > Methanobacteriaceae > Methanocatella. The sequence goes on from ONUN01000025.1 coordinate 11,141, forward strand.
TGTTTTCTATGAAAGTAACACTAAAATAGGACAAGCAAATATTAATAAAGGCCTTGCAAGATTCACTTATATCCCATTTAAAACTGGTGTTTATTCAATTGTTGCAGTTTTTGAGGCAACATCAAACTATGAATCTTCAAGTTCAACATTCAAATTAACAGTTTTAGAAAAAAAATCCAATCCAATACACATTAATAATGATTCCATAATCCTCATTCCATCTTACGATGGATTTTCCAATGATGTAACTGTTGAAATTAAAATACCTAGTGATGCCACTGGTACAATTACATTAACAGTCGCTGGTAAAGAGTACAAATCCAATATTGAAAATGGAACATGCAAAATCAAGTTACCTAATTTAAAAGATGATGTTTATTTATATTCAATCGCTTACTCAGGTGATGAGCAATATCACCCGTTTAACGATGCAGGCAAATTTAATGTAACCAAAACTAGTAAACCACATGAAGATATTGACCGCAATACTACACTCGACATTGATTTTCCTAATATAAAAGGACTTATAAGCGGTTGTACATTTAAAATGCAATTACCTAGTGATGCAACCGGAAATATTATTTTAACAATAAATAACAAAACATACAGTTATCCAGTTGTAAATGGAGCGGCTAATGTCAAGATACCTAATTCAAGTGAGGGTTACAAATATACCATAACCTACTCCGGTGATAATAAATATTCATCATTTACAAGAGAAGGAATATTGGATAAAGCTAAATTTGATCCGGCAATTTTCGCAAATAATGCTAATGTCATATATTCATCAGGTTCATATTATAATATTAAAGTTTATGGAACTGATGGAAAACTTGCAAACGGTGCAACCGTCAAAATAACCGGTAAAATATCACAAACACTAAAAACTAAAAAGGGTATTGCTAAATTTAAAGTAACACAAGTTCCAGGAACATACAAAATAAAAATTACTGCATTAGGCAAAACCGTAACAAAAACAATTACCGTCAAACACCTAGTAACACTTAAAACAGTTACTGTTAAAAAATCTGCTAAAAAACTAGTATTACAAGCAACCTTAGGCAAAATCAATGGAAAATACCTTAATAAAAAAGCTGTGACTTTTAAATTTAATGGAAAAACATATAAAACAAAAACCGATGCAAAAGGTGTTGCAAAAGTAACAATCCAATCAAGTGTTCTCAAAAAACTTAAGGTAGGAAAAAAAGTAACCTATCAGGCGACATACAGTAAAGACACTGTTAAAAAGACTGTAAAAATCAGTAAGTAAAAATGTTTTATAAGTGTTTTGGAATTGAATTAATTCAATCCCCAAAGCACAACCATCTCTTTTTTTATATTTAAATTGATATTAATGATTTTAACTCTATTTTTTAGATTATACCTAAAAAGAAATAAAAGTTATTTAATAACTTTATAAGTCAAAATAAGATCTTTATCCAAACTATAAGAATCAATTAATTCTAATTTTGTAGCCAAATCCATCAATGGATAACCTTCACCATCAAACAATGTTTTTGCATTTGCGCCTCCAACGACCATAGGTGCAACACATAATCTTATTTCATCTATAAGACCTGCCTTAATCATGGAGAAGTTTAAAGTCGCTCCACCTTCAAGCATCAGTTTCTCAATTCCCTCTTCGTGCAGATAATTCATCAAAGCAACCAAATCCACTCTCTTGTCACCGCTCCAAAAAAAATCAATGCCACGTTTGGAAAATGATTCATATCTATCTGAAACTACAAAGTCATATTTGTATTCATTGGCTCCGGCAATTATTGTTCTGGCATCTCTGTTTGTAATTCTTGCAGCTATTGGAGTCCTGCATTTGCTGTCAACTACCACTCTGACAGGATTGTCATCAGGATTAGCATCAATCTTGTGAACGGTCAGCCTCGGATCATCTGCCAAAACAGTTCCAATACCAACCATTATTGCATCACACTCTTTTCTAAGCTCATGTACTCTTTCAAGGTCTTTTTCTCCAGAAATGTTTGAGCTTCCGGTTTCAGTTGCTATTTTACCATCCAATGTCATAGCTGCACTTAATATTACATAAGGTTTCATTATAATCACCTAAATATGATAGAACATCTCTTTGATTTGTAAAAAGTTCATTAAAGTTTTGCTTTCAAGCATACCTGGCATTATCAATGCTACAACAATACCCAATATACCAAATACAATACCAATACCCCAGATTATTTTTACTGCATCCTTTTCGGCAATAGGGCGTCTTAATATTAATCTTATCAAAGATTTGAAACCTGCATCTGGCCTTACCAATTTTCCGTCCTCATTCAGTTGAGTAGGTTTCTGTTGGGAACGGTTCATGACTCCTGCTGAGTAGAATTTCAATGCAGCGTCAATAATGCAAGGAATGCAATACATACGATAGCCGCACCAATAATCAGTGTTCCTGTATCGCCCGGGAAAATTTTAGCAGGATATCTGTTGAAGTATAAAAATGCAAGCAATGCACCCAACATACTCATGGATATAATTGTTACATCGTATTTACCCAAAATTATACATGCAATTGTTAGTGATGTCATTGAAATAACACCTAAACCTGATTCAATACCGTTCAAACCTGCAAGCATGTTTGTTAGATTGGATCCTATTGAAAGAGCTATAGGCATTGAAATCAAATATACAATACCCACATTAGGCGGTGCCGCCCACATCAAAGGAAGGCCTGCAATGAAAAGCAAAAAGAATTTTGACCTTGATGAAAGTGCCAACAAGTCATCCAAAACTCCAATCATTCCAACAAGCAATATTACAACCAGAACAATCACTAATGTAAATGCAAGAATATCATGCATGTAAATTCCAGAAAACATTCCGATTACAAATCCGAATATTATTCCAAAACCACCCATTTCCGCTACAACGGGCTTCCATGATTTGTGAATGTCTTTTCCGACAATGTCAGCTTCTTCTAATTTTTGAATAATCTTCGGCATGAATAATCTGGTTACAGAAAAAGAAAGTAATCCGCAGATTATTGCTATCACATATAAAGGCATTTGTGGTAGAATTGTCATAATTAATTATTTAAAACTCATTATTAAAAAAAGTAATTATTTTTTATTTAAGATATAATAAACAGTTCTAATCATCTTCCTTTAGGGATTTAACCTCACTATGGTCATATTTTCTTTTATAATTATCAAATTTAACATTACTCTTATTTTTTCTAAGCAAATAATAAACACGATTAAGTTTCATATCCAATTCTTCAGATATTTCACGGGCATTAAGACCTTTTTTAGCCAAATCCAAAACAATCTTTTCCTCCCCATTGCTTTGGCTTTTTGCACCCCAGTTGTATTTCTTGTTTACTTCAATGTCCAATTGCTCCAACGCATCAATATAAGTTTTTGGAGTTCTGTCATAAACGCTTGGAGCGCAGGTTATCTCACTTAGATTAGGATATTTGTCCATCAAATCCATAATCAGTGAGGACGATAATGCTTCTGTTATGTGAATTGTAGTTACATCTTCATCCATATTATCACTATTTCTTAATCAAATCAAGGAATTTTTTGGATTTGTCGCTTTTAGGATTTTTGATATGATTTATATTTTTGATTTCCTTTTTGATTTTGGATTCATTGATGTTGAATGCATTGCTTATGTCTTCAAGTTCAATTTCTGAATTTTCATGTACCAATGCCGCACCCAATGCCACATGATTGAATTTGATGTTTGAATTTTTAATCTGCTTTTCAAACTTGAATTTTTCATACAAAAGAAGGTCCATCTCATAAACAGGGATAATTTTGATATCCGTAAAATCATTTAGAGTTGAAATGACTTTGGTATAGGTAGTCTGGAAAACCTTACGTTGTTCACGGTCAAGCTCTACACGAATGTATGGGAAAGGACCGCTTTCAATTTTACGTGAGTTGTTTGAAGTTGTCAAATAATATCTGAACATGTCCCACATTATCAGGGAAGATGCAATGTTTACAAATGTGTTTTTGTAGATATTGTCACGTATTTTCAAATCACGCTTTAGAGATCTCACCATATTTCCGAAGTTATCCACAAAACCATAGCTGTTAAGCTTTTTTTGTATCATTGACTCTCTCCATGCTTCGATTGCATCCACATCATACTTGTCTATGAAATCAGGAGTTTGATTTTCAAATTCAGAAAGAACTTCATCATAAATATTTATCCTTTTAAAATCTGACAGTCTTCTTTTTAAAATATCATCCTTGATATTAGCTATTATATGCTCGCAGTATCTAACATAAGCTATGGCGAGAGCTGTTCTTGCATGCTTATCATCGATGATTGCAGGTTTTGTTCTATGAAATCTGAGCACTTCAATTCTAACACTGCTTCCATAAATTCTTCTTACTTCCTCTTCATAATTGTTAACGTATTCG
>ONUN01000149.1 GCA_900320955.1 uncultured Methanobrevibacter sp.
GAGATAATCGAATCAAATCCTAAAGGATCAAACATTAGGATCATGGAATAAATAGGGTGTTATTATGATTATTGATGGAGAAGGATGCGTTTTAGGAAGATTAGCTAGTATAACTAGTAAAAATCTTTTAGAAGGCGAAGAAGTAGTAATTCTTAATGCTGAAAAAATTATGTTAACTGGTAATAAAGAATGGGCTTATGCTAAATACAAACAAAGAGTTGACAGGGCAAGTATTTCCAACCCTCGTGACTTAGGTCCTAAATATCCTAGAAGACCAGATGATATATTTAGAAGAACTGTAAGAGGAATGTTACCTTTCAAAAAATCCAAAGGTAAAACCGCATACAAAGGATTAAAAGCTTTTGTCGGTGTACCTGCAGAATACGCAGATGCTGAACTCACTGCAGTTCCTGAAGCAGAATACAGAAATATTAAAAAAGGTATCGAATTAGGAGAAATCTCCAAACTTTTAGGAGCTACCTTTTAGATAAATGGATGTGTGATTATGGTTAAAGTTATTCATACAAGTGGAAAACGTAAAACAGCTATCGCAAGAGGTACTGTTCAAGAAGGAACTGGTAAAGTAAGAATCAACAGAATTCCTTTAGAACTTTATTCTCCAGAGCTTGCTAACTTAAAATTACAAGAACCATTAACTTTAGCTGGAGATTTAGCTAATGAAGTGGATATTAATATCCGTGTTTTTGGTGGAGGAGTAATGGGTCAAGCTGAAGCTGCACGTATGGTTATTGCTAAAGGACTCGTACAATGGTCCCAAGATATGGATTTAAAAGAAAAATTCATTCAATATGACAGAACCATGTTAGTAGGTGACCCAAGACGTTCTGAACCTAAAAAATATGGTGGTCCTGGAGCAAGAGCTCGTAAACAAAAAAGTTACAGATAAATTACTTTTCTGTAATTTTATATTTTATTTAAATTAAAAAAGATGATATAAATGATTCCTATAAGATGTTTAAGTTGTGGAAAACCTGTTTCAGCTTACTTTGATGAATATACTAAAAGAGTAGCTGCAGGTGAAAAGTCAAAAGATGTTTTGGATGACTTAGGTTTAAACAGATACTGTTGCAGAAGAATGTTAATTTCCCATGTACAAACTTGGGAATAGATTTTTCAGCTCGTAGGGATATTTTTTTAATTAAAAATATAATCTTGGTAAAATATATGCCTAAAAATGGAAGTAATATTCATGGATGTTGAAAAAAAATTAACAAGGTTTGAAAGAGCTAGAATTCTCGGGGCTAGAGCAATCCAAATATCCATGGGAGCCAAACCATTAGTGGATATTAAAGACTCCTTGGATCCAATTGACATAGCTTACGAAGAACTTAAAGCTGGAGTTTTACCATTAGATGTTATTAGAGATGAATAGATATTTTCTATTTCTTCTCATAATTTATTTAAAAAAAAATAAAAAATACCAACATAACTCTATAAAGAAACTTACTGATTTTTTAAAGAGTATAGATTATATGGTAATAAATTAAAGGGCACTGAGGTGTTTTTTTTGAATAGTATAATAGAAGATGTCCAAGTTCGTAAGATTTTGGACAGCAGAGGAAACCCTACTGTCGAAGTAGATGTGATTACTTGGAATAGTTCCGGTAGAGCTGCTGCACCAAGTGGAGCAAGCACTGGTTCTAGAGAAGTAGTGTCATTTCCTGAAGGTGGAGTAGATACTGTTGTAAGTGAAATGGAAGATTTCATAGCTTCTGAACTCATAGGTATGGATGCTGAAGATATCGAAACCATTGACGAGGTATTGAAAGAAATTGATGGAACTGATAATTTGTCTGCTATTGGTGGTAATACAACTGTAGCTATTTCCATGGCTGTAGCTAAAGCAGCGGCTTCCTCTTATAACATGCCATTATATAAGTACATCGGTGGAAATTTAGTTAATGAATTGCCATTCCCATTGGGAAATATGATGAATGGTGGAGCACATGCAGGAATTAATGCACCTGACATTCAGGAATTTTTGGTTGTTCCTGTTGGAGCTACCAATGTTAGTGATGCAATTTTTGCCAATGCATCTGTTCATAAGAAATTAAAAGAATTAATTCAAATTAAAGATTCAAATTTCACTGGTGGAAAAGGAGATGAAGGGGGATGGGTACCAAACATCACTAATGCTGACGCTTTAGAGATTCAAGCTCAAGCATGCGAAGAGGTTGGTGATGAATTAGGTATTGAAATTAGACCTTCACTGGATATGGCTGCTTCCGAATTATGGGATGCGGATAAGCAGAAATATGTTTATGCTCAGGATAATATCGAAAGGGATACTGGAGATCAGATAGATTTCGTTAAAGATATTATTGAAACATATAACATGTTTTATGTTGAAGACCCATTTGATGAGTCCGATTTCGATGGATTCGCTCAATTAACTGCAAAAGTAGGTGATAAATGTCTTGTTTGTGGAGATGATTTGTTCGTAACAAACAAGGATATTTTAGCTAAAGGCATTGAAATGAATGCCGCAAATGCTATCATTATAAAACCAAATCAAATAGGTTCATTATCTGAAACTTATGCTACTGTTAAATTGGCAAAGGAAAATGGTATTGTGCCTGTTGTTTCCCATAGGTCTGGTGAAACTACTGATGAAACCATTGCTCATTTGGCAGTTGGTTTTGCTTCACCAATGATTAAAACTGGAGCTATTGGTGGTGAAAGGATAGCTAAATTAAATGAGCTAATTCGTATCGAAGAAGAACTTCCTAATCCAAAAATGGGGTCATTTTAAGTTAAAGTTAGGAGATAATTATATGGCTAAAGTAACTATTGACTATGATAAATGTGATGGTGCAGACTGTGCAGAATGTGCTGATGTTTGCCCTATGGAAGTTTTAGTTCTTAAAGGTGACAAAATAGAAATTGTTGAACCTGAAGAATGTAGTTATTGTGAAGTATGTATGGACGTATGTCCAAATGATTGTGTAAATATTGAAGATGATGATTAAATATATTGAGGTGTTATTATGGTAAATGATGAACTTTTAATTGATTTAGATAATTATTTAGCAGCAGGTTTACATATCGGAACCCAACAAAAAACTAGCGATATGGAAAAATACATTTTCAGAGTTAGATCTGACGGTTTATATGTATTGGATATTCAAAAAACTGATGAAAGAATTAGACAAATTGCAAAATTATTAGCAAAATACGACCCTGAAGACATTTTAGTAGTAGCTACCCGTCAATACGGTCAAGCTCCTGTTAAAAAATTCGGTGAAGTCACTGGTGCAAAAACAATTCCAGGCAGATTCATCCCAGGTACTTTAACTAATCCTAATTATGCAAAATTCATCGAACCAAAAATCATTGTTGTAACTGACCCAAGATCTGATGCACAAGCAGTTTTAGAATCCAAACAAAATGGTATTCCTGTTGTAGCTTTATGTGATACTGAAAACTTACTCAGTTTTGTTGATATCGCTGTACCTGTAAACAACAAAGGTAGAAAAGCTATCGCATTAGTTTACTGGTTACTTGCAAGACAAATTTTAAGAGAAAGAGGAGATCTCCCTGAAGACGGTGACTTGGATATTGATGCAACTGACTTTGCTGTTGCTGGAGCATTTTATCCAGATAATCCAAATGAGCTTGGAAGGCTAATTGAAAAGTGCTTTTTAGAGAATGGGGAAGTTCCTAATCTCAACACTTTTGAAGGTAATGATTATCCTATTCATGTTATGGTTCCTCATGCAGGTTATCAATATTCTGGCGCAATAGCTGCTAAAGGCTATTGCAACATTGTTCAAAATGGTTTTCCTGAAGTTTTTATTATTTTGAGTCCTAACCACACTGGTTTCGGTAGTGAAATTTCTGTTTTCAATGAAGGGGAATGGATTACTCCTCTTGGAAATGTTGAAGTTGACAGTGAATTTGCAGATGAAATCATCTCTATTTCAGACATAGCATCTGCTGATTTTCATGCTCACCTTCGTGAACACAGTATAGAAGTTCAACTGCCATTTTTACAATATTTTTCCAATGATTTCAAAATCGTTCCGATTACTATGGGTTCTCAAACATTTTCCGCTTCAAGTGATTTGGCAAAATCAATTTTTGAAGCAGGAAATAAGTTGGGTAAATCTTATTGCGTTATTGCAAGTACTGATTTATCACATTTCAACAATCAAGAGAAAGCAAATAAAGTGGATGGTTTTGTTTTAGAGGACATTAGTGAAATGAATGAATTTAAACTTTTTGAAGAGGTTGTACAATTCAACATTACCATGTGCGGTTATGGTCCGGTGATGACAGCAATTTCTCTTTCTAAAATGTCTGGAAAGAAAGATTGTGAAATTCTAGGTTATAGAACTAGTGGTGATGTTACCGGAGATTTCAGCTCTGTTGTAGGTTATGCTTCAGGTATTTTTAAATAAGGTGTATTTATGATAGCTAAAGCTTCTGCTCCCGCAAAAACTATTTTATTTGGTGAACACTCCGTAGTTTATGGAGAACCTGCTATAGCAGGTGCAGTCAATAAAAGGGCTTACGTAACAATTAGAGAATCCAATAATGATCGTTCTGTTTTTAAAGCTCCCGATATTGGCTTTGAAGCTGAATTGTTAACACGTCATAAGAAATACATTCTAACAAAAGGAAAACCAGGTATTATTAGATATATTTTAGAAGCTCTTTACAAAGCTCACGACCACTCTCCAATTGAGATTACATTATCATCAAATGTTCCTATTGGTTCTGGTTTGGGATCATCTGCTGCAGTTACTGTAGCTACTCTTGCTGCTTTATA
>ONUN01000198.1 GCA_900320955.1 uncultured Methanobrevibacter sp.
TTGTGAGTTATTCTCACGTTATTTTAAGTAAATATTTGTAATTAAGTTTTATTTTATAAAACCCGCCCATAAAGGTTATTTTTAATTATTTTTCTCATGATATATAAAGATTGTTAAAAATCACATATTTCTAGCAAAAAATCGGAATATTGAAAAATATATTTTTGGAAGTTGAAAAATTTCATAAAGAAAAAAGACAGAATAATCATTCAAATGTGTAAATAAGCCCTAAAAATCATTTTTGTTAAACAGTGCAATCGGGACATATTTTTCATATAATCCACATTCATGAATGTCCATGTTTTTAACAAAATCCTTGCTTGTCTTTTTGTTGTTCATTGAAAGCATCATGTGCGTGTTGATGTAACCCCTTTTACTGATTAGTTCAAGCAATCTCTGACCATAAGTTAATTCCGGATTTGAAACACGGTCATGCATTAACTTCAACGTATCCTCAGCACCAATATTTAAAACCTCACACATACCATACATCTCATTTATGATTTCGGAAGCCCATTTTTTAAATGTTATTTCCTCACCGTCTTTTAAAAGCCTCATAGATTCGTCATATGCCCTTTCAGCAGCAAGCTCTTCATTTATTTTAGCTTCCTTTTGCCAATCTGCATAATCAGACTCATTTTTAATGGCCATATATATTAAAAATAGGTGTAAAAATTTCATATCATTTCGTATAAGACCGCATTTATAAAACGGATTGATATCCAAAGTCCTTATTTCAATATATTGAATTCCATCCTCTTTAAGAGACATCAACATGTCAGAGGGATCTTTTGGTTTTAATCTGATTTGCGTGTACAGCTCCTTGGCCTGTGACAAGTCGCCATCATCAATAAAAGACTGCACGTCATCAGTGAATTCCTCAACTGAATTGTAGCTTGGATGCAAATCCTTCAGATTTTTATATCCGCATGAGGAATTTCTAAATGAAGGCCCTTTAGTACTATAATAGCTTCCATAGACATCACGAGCATCCATAAGATGAATGCAATCCTTAGAAAAGGAATCATGCAGCCCAATTGAACATCCAGTCAAATAAATTATCAGCCAGCAGTATCTTAAATAATTACGGGCGATTTTCAAATAAATTTCATTTTTAAACTCTTTAAAAGAAGATTTGCAATTGATAATCCCATATAATTTGTGAAGGACATCTTCAGAAAATGAAAAGTTAAAATGAACACCTGAAATCATCTGTTTTTTAAAACCATACTTTTTAGCCAGTTCAATACGGTATTTTTCAGATTCAATGCCTTCATCACCATACTTTGCAATTGGAATCTCCTGAGTATATGGTAATATGCACGGAATTGACTGAAACCAGAGATATTCATCATCGGGAAGATTTGCATTGACCAAATCTGCTAAAAGAGAAAAAACATTGAAAGCTTCATCAATTGAATTGAAAGTGGGAGTTATAATTTCAATTTGGCTTTCCGAAAAATCAGTAGTTATTAAAGGATTTTTTAATTTATCTCCGAATACTTCCGGATGTGGTGTTAAAGATAGTTTACCATCAGAATAAGCTCTAAGGCTTTCCCATTCTATGCCAAAAGAGCCTTTTAAAATTTCATCAGCAGATAATTTGCATAAATTTGATAAATCCATTTAAATCACCACTATTATCAAATTTATAACTCGTGTTATTTAAACATTATTAAAAAATAAAATGTTAATTTTTCATAAAATTAACATGATCAATATATCTTTTTAAAACTTCATCAATTGGACCTTCATCCATAACCAGTTTAATGCCCTGATCATCAGCTTTTATTTTAGATTTGAAACCGTATTGAACTGATATCAAAACATCACAGTCACTACAAGTTTTTAAGACTTTACCACCCTGATGTTTAGAATCTTCTGCTATTTCAACATCCCTTTTCTCAACAAAGCTCAATTCTTCATTCCAATCATAGATGTAAACAGATTTTCCCTTTCCAAGGTGCAAATCAACATTTTCACCATCAGAAGACACTACAGCCAACCTCATTTTAATCCCTCTTTTAATTAAATATACATGTAATTATTATGACAGTTACACCTCTGCCCCATCTAATGCATGAAGGCATGTGCAATCTGCGGAATCATCCACATTTTTAATGAAATTATATATCAGTTCAAGTAGCTCAACTTCCTTTTCACCCATCATTTCAAAAACTTCATCGATTGTCAGATTATTTTCTGAAATTCCGGATGCATAATTGGACACGATACATATTGAAGCATAACACATTTCCCTTTCACGTGCCAAAGTAACTTCAGGAACGCCAGTCATTCCTACCAAATCTCCGCCGAGCATCTTAAACATCTTAATTTCAGCAGGAGTTTCAAATCTTGGCCCCTCAGTGCAGACATATGTTCCGCCCAAAATTACATCACCGGATTTATCCAAAACATCACTTAAAGAA
>ONUN01000181.1 GCA_900320955.1 uncultured Methanobrevibacter sp.
TAATGCATTACAATCTGCTTTGATAGCTTCTAAATGTAATAAAATTCTTTCTTTTTCTTGATTAATCCTTTCGATATTAGTGTAAGGGTAAGTAGATTCTTTAAGCATTTCGTATTCAATTGTAGTGTATGGATAATCATTTAATTGTTTACATACATTTTTTAAAACATCACCTAAGAATTTGTTCATTTCAACTTTTACTCTTTCCCTAATCATTTTGTCGTCATCCAAATTTTCTTTCATTAAACGGACAACTTCAGCTTTAGCGAAAGGTAATTTTTCATCATCATCTTCGATAAATTCTTCGGAAGTTTCTTCAATCATTTCTTCTTCAGACATAATTACACCTCGTTTGATTAATTAAAAATATTGAAGCTATATGCAATTTTTTTAAAAAAATCATCAACACATCAATATCTAACTAAATATTTATCCAAAGTTCTATATAAATGTATTGCTTTAATTAGAGAATTGAAGCAGTATTTGGCCAGTTTATAGTGCAAGTTATAAAATAATCATAAGGGAAATTAATAATTTTAATACTTTGAAAATTTTGAAAAACCGTTTAAAAAAAATAAAAAAGAGTAGCATGAAAGCTACTTTAAATTACCTTTTCTTTGAGAAATTGTTACCTACAATAAAAAGTGAAAACAATATGGTAAGCACTAAAAATACAAATGGATTTCCAGTTACATTACTTTCAAGTAAAATAAAGTTATTCACACGGTTTTCATCATTTTTAACAATTTCCTCTTTATTCCTGCCATCAGGAGTTTTATTAATAGGGTTTTTAGGAATTTCATCCTTTTCAGTGACATTTACTATTTCAACATCTCCATTATTGTCCAAATTATAATCAAATGTTTCACTAGTTGCTGAAACAATATTTTTAACAATTCCTTTACCTGTTGCTATAGCATCAACCAATAATTCAGCAGATTCACCAGTAGCCAATTTATTAATTGACCAAGTTTGAGTTAATTTATTGAAACTTCCTTTTGAAGCTTTAAATGATTTTAAGACTAAAGAATCATCATGGGATTCCTTAACTTGAATATTTCTGGCATCATCAGGACCATTATTGGTTAATTTAATTGAATATGATACAAGGTCTCCTAATTTATAATAGTATTTAGAAGCGGTTTTTGTTATTATTAAATCACAAGCAGGAGCAACAAAAATTGACTCATCATCGTTATTGTTGTCCACATCAGGATCAAATTCATTACCCTGAATGCTTACAAAGTTCTTGAAAGTTCCTGTTGCTGAAACTTTACAAATCATATCCAATTCCTTAACTTCCCCTACAATCAAATCGCCAACATACCAACTTCCGTCGGAGTAAATAAACTCACTGGATTCAATTAATGTTATGCCTTTAGGCATAGTATCCCTAACAATGACACCGCTTGCATTATTAGGACCATTATTTGAAACTATTACAGTCCATTTTACAAATTCACCATAATTCGGATTTGATACATTTACTATTTTTATTACAGACAAATCTGCTACAGGCAAGGCATCAATGAACTCTGAATCATTATTATTGGATATGTCTAAATCATATTCACTGCAATTAGCAGACGCATGATTATAAATAACGCCAAGTCCATTAACCATACATGAGATGTTTAAATATGCAGTTTCTTTACTATTCAACTGATTAATAACCCAAGTATTTCCACCAAATTGTCCAAGAGATGCTACATAATCATTATATACCAAATTTTCATCCAATAAATCATGTAAAACAACATTTGTTGCTTTATCAGGACCATTATTTTTAATGGAAATGAACCAAGTGATATTTTCACCATAATAAGGGTTTTTGTTTGATATTTGTTTGACAACTTCCAAATCAACAGTTAATGGAACATCAATTGTTTCATTATCAAAGTTATTGTGAATATTTGGATCTGCCTCTTCAGCAGTGATTGAAGCACAATTAGTAATATTTCCAGTTACATTTACCTCACAAATAATACTTAATGACTCTTCTTCACCATTTTCCAAGCAGCATAAATACCAAGTACCTTTGTCATAAAATCCTTTAGTAGCTACTGCATCAACAAATATCAATCCTTTAGGCAGAATATCTTCTACTGCTATAGATGTGGCATTGTCAGGACCATTATTTTTGGCAATTAAAGTCCATGTAATTAAATTACCGTATAATGGATTTGAATCATCGACAATTTTAACAATTGAGACATCTGCAGTTTTATTAACTTCAACAATCTCTGAAGCATTATTATTGCTCAAATCATAATCAAGTTCACGAGCGGTAACAGAAACATTATTTTGTGTAATTCCTGTTCCATTTACCATGGCAACAATGTTTAAACGAATTTGAGCACCGCGATTCAATTGAGCTATTGTCCAAATACCAGATTTAGGATTATACTTACCATTACTGTTATCACTAATCCAGATCAAAGATTTAGGAAGAACATCAGTCACCACAATATCATGAGCGACATCAGGACCATTATTTCTAACAACAATACTCCAAGTCACTTTGTCCCAATATTTTGGATTACTTTCATTTACAGTTTTTACTACTTCCAAATCACTAGCAGGATTAATCAATACAGATGCATTAGCACGATTATTTGACAAATCATAATCAAACTCATTTCCAGTAACATTAGCAATATTAACAAAACGACCAGTAGATTTAACTTTACAGATTATCTCCAAGATAACCCTCTCACCAACAGCAAGCCTGCCAATATTGATAACTCCATTGGAATAAGTACCTTTATCCAAAACAGAATCAACATAAACAAAACCATCAGGCAAGATATCAGTCACCACAACACCAGTTGCAACATCAGGACCATTATTAGAAACAGTCAACTTCCACATGACCAAATCATTGAAATTAGCC
>ONUN01000152.1 GCA_900320955.1 uncultured Methanobrevibacter sp.
AGCATCTATTGCAGTTAAATTAGCTTTAAATGCTTTAGGAGAAAATACTGTAGCTATTTCTGCTACCGGTTGTCTTGAAGTTATGACTACACCATACCCAGAAACTGCATGGGAAGTTCCATTTATTCACGTAGCATTTGAAAACTCCGGTGCGGTCGCATCAGGTGTTGAAAGTGCATTAAGAATTCAAGGAAAAGATGATGTTAATGTAGTCGCTTTCGGTGGTGACGGAGGAACTGTAGATATTGGTTTGCAATCCCTCTCAGGAGCTATGGAAAGAGGACATAACATGACCTACATCTGTTATGATAATGAAGCATACATGAACACAGGTATCCAAAGAAGTGGAGCAACACCATTCGGTGCAACAACCACCACATCCCCTATGGGAAGTGCAAGTTTTGGTGAAGACAAACCTAAGAAAAACATGCCTATGATTATGGCAGCACACGGAATACCTTATGTTGCTACAGCATCAATAGCTTTCCCTGAAGATTATGTTAAAAAAGTTAAAAAAGCTGCAGAAACCAAAGGTCCTGCATATATCCATTTACAACAACCATGTACAACTGGTTGGGGATTCTCTTCCGAGAAAACCATTGAAATGGGTAGATTAGCTGTTGAAACTGGATCTTGGATTTTATATGAAATAGTGGACGGAAAATTCGAAATCACTTACAGACCTGAAGAACGTAAACCTGTAAAAGAATATTTAGCTCCACAAAAAAGATTCAGACACTTAAATGATGAAATCATTGATAAAATACAAAAATATGTCGATGCAGAGTGCAGTGAACTAGGCTTATAGGAGGAATAACAATGGAAAAAATTTCTGTAAATAGCAACTTATGTGATGGATGTCTCAATTGTGAAAGCATGTGCGCATCTGTTCACTCTGCTAGTAGAATAAAAATTATAGAACATAATTCTCTATTCTATTCCATTGTATGTCAACACTGTGAAAGTGCACCATGTATTAAAATCTGTCCAACCGATGCAATCAGCGACGAAAGCGTCGATACCGAAAAATGTATTGGTTGCGGATTATGTGTTATGGTTTGTCCATTTGGTGCAATGACTTTCCAAGCCAGTATTGCTGAAAAATGTGACCTCTGTGCTGACAGAGATGAAGGACCTGCATGTATAAAAGCATGTACCAAAAGAGCTATTTCTGTTGTTGATCCAGCTAAAATTAAATCTAAAAATCAAGAAAAATTCTTGGCAAAAATGGCTGGATTATATGAACCGGAAGGTAAGAAAAGCGGCTTTGTCCATGTAATTACAAGTCAAGCAAGAGCAAGACTTGTTTTAGAAGAATAAAATAGATTATGTTAAATTCAGGAAATTGTACAAATTGTACAACAACCATCAGAAGCACCATGTCTAAAGGCCTGCAGCGAAGGCGCTATTGAAGTTTTAGGCGGAGCAATAACAATCAATGCAGAAAAATGCACCAGATGCAGAGATTGTGTTGAAGTCTGTCCAATAAACATTATCAATATTTAAATATTTCAAAGTCTAAAAATAAGATTAATTAATTTTTATAAGGTTTTTAATTTGATTACTAAAGATACCATTAAAGATACTGTTTATGAACTTTACAAAAAAGCAGTCATCGTTCTTGGTGATGATGTAAAAAAATCACTTGAAGATGCTCTTAAAATAGAAGA
Organism: uncultured Methanobrevibacter sp.; assembly: GCA_900320955.1. Classification (GTDB taxonomy): domain Archaea; phylum Methanobacteriota; class Methanobacteria; order Methanobacteriales; family Methanobacteriaceae; genus Methanocatella. The sequence goes on from ONUN01000152.1 coordinate 1,671, forward strand.
ACATGACCTTGCAAGATTAAATATTGAAGCTATCTTAAAAAATATTGAACTTGCAGAAGAAAAATCCAATCAGGCCAAACATCGTTGATCCGTTGACCCGTGAAAACACAAACATCAATGTTGGAGATTACATACCTCCAATTGACATTGAGCTTGTTGATGAAGATTATTTGGAAATAACAATATTCCCAAAAGGGTTCGGTTCAGAAAACAATAATGCCTTAAAAATGGCGCTTCCTGCTGAAGGAATAGAAGGCGTGAAAGAATTTGTTGTAGAATCAGTCTTAAAAGCTAAAGGAAAGCCATGCCCACCAACAGTAATTGGAGTTGGAATTGGAGGAACTTCCGATTTATGCCTAAAATTAGGTAAAAAAGCATTGCTTGGAAAAGTAGGCGAAAGAAATCCAGACCCTCAACTGGCCAAATTGGAACAGGAAATTTTAGATGAAATCAATGCATCCGGAATAGGTCCAATGGGACTTGGTGGAAAAACAACCACATTGGATGTAAAAATTCTAAAAGCCCATACCCATACTGCAGGCCTTCCCGTAGGAGTTTGCGTCCAATGTTGGGCAGACAGACATGCAACCGGAAGAATATATGATGAATAATCATATTTTCTAATTTTTTTTTAAAAAAAAAGTTATCTGAAAGACCTTGGAGTGATTGATCTTGGAATATTTTCATGAAATTCAATGGAAACATCCATAATCTCAACTGAAATGTCACCCATTCTTTCAAATGCTTTGACAACCCTAAACAGATAAATGAAATAATTTGAACGCTCTTTTTCATCGAAAGAACTTTCGGCCATTTGAGTTGCAATCAAATTAATTGCCTTTGATTGGAGGATATGGATAGAGTCTTCCAGTTCCATCAAATCATCTTTTAACTCAGTTTTTCCTTCGATAAATGATTTCATAGCTAATCTAATCATTTTTTGTGCTGTTTTATACATCTTTTTTAATTTTTTAAGAATGTTTTTCTCAATTTTGTAAACATCATTAATTACGAATTTTGCAATATGACCGCAGTAATCGCCAATTCTTTCCAAATCATATGCAACTTCATTATAAAGCATTGATTTTGAAAATTCAGAATGCTTATCGATACTGACAATGGTTTCAACAGATGTTCTAATCTTTTCAACCATATTGTTGGTAACATAATCCATTTCCAAAGCATGATTGGCTTTTTCCTCATCATATTCCAGAACAGCATTGAAGGATTCCTCAAGTTGAGAATGAACATGTTTGGCCATATTATTCAACATATCCCCAACTAGAACATTTCCTGAAGTTTCCTTTGGACTAATATCCTCTTTTAAAGATTCTGCTATTCTTTCATAACCTTTCAAATCTATCATATATGCCCTTTTAACGGTTCCGTCCTTAACAAGAGGCTGCAATAATTTAGTGACATATCTGCGAGTGATGCCTAACTGTTCAGCTATTTCTTCCTGAGTAGAAGGATTTTCGTATAAAATAAGATCCAATATATCTTTTAAAGTTTGGTCTTTTTTACTCATGCTATCATCTATTTTTTATAATCATCAAGCAAATCATTTGATTCGAATTGGATGTTTTTTGAAGACTTGTTAATTCCGGAATCTGTTTGAGAAACATTTTCATCATTGGAAACCTTATTTACTCTAGGTTTAAAGGAAGGACCCTTATTTTCAACAGGTCTTTTTTCAACATGTTTGATTCTTGATTTAGGAGCTGTTCTTTTCTGGACATGTTTTTCCACATTTGGTGAAATTTTCCTTTTGAATGTTGTAGTATCTTCAGGAAGTCTGTTTTTAACATGCACAACTCTTCTTTGAATCGGTTCAACATTCTTTTCAAAATATCTGCCATATTCTTCCTCAAGATTTTCGGCTTTTGCACTGCTTGCATATTTTTTAGATTCATTATCAGATTCCCATGCTGACATTAAAATTCTGACAATTACAACTACAAGAAGAACAAATGCAATAACCGCTATTGGAAAATCAAAAATTGCAAATATCGGATGATATAAATTTGTGATTTGAGTTCCCATATCTACAAAACCTCTTGCTAAAAATACTATACCTATTGCTGCTATAATCACACCATGAACTTTTTTAACATTTTCAGGTTTCAATACCAATGGATAAACACTTATGACTATTAAAGCCAAACCTAAAATCCTGTATAGATTATTATTAGCAAAATCTTGAAGGGAAAGATAAGCATGAATGAAAGTACCTGGCAAAATTCCAAATTCAGCTAAAAATGAACATATCAGCAATAGCTGAATAAGAGAAATTACTATAAGTGGAAATACATATGCAACATCCCATTCAAAATCATGCTTGATTTTTACATCAGACACTGGTTTTTCCAATGCTTCGGAAAGCATATTGTAAAGAACGGATGATATGACTGAACCTATTACAGTACCTGCAACTCCCAAAACAGAAGTAAGAACGGCTACAAATGCTGAAATAAGCCCCACCAATATTAATTTTGAATAATTCATATATTTCCACCTTCAATCGAATTCATTTAAAAAATTTAATTTTTTTCTTAAATAGATATATTCTTTCAAATATTTAAACTATTGCAAATGCATATGAAAACCTTAAATATTATGGAATTTTAATTAAAAACCCACTAATTATCACTTATATCCCAATTAACCGGTATTTAAGCTATGAAAAAAATATCTGATGTTAAAATAATAATTTAAAAATAGAAATAAACAAGCTTTAGGGGGGATTCGAACCCCCGACTTCCACCTTACCAAGGTGGCGCTCTACCGGCTGAGCCACTAAAGCAGTATCGAGAAAATAAATATAAAATAGTGCAAGGGAAGGGATTCGAACCCTCGAAGGCCTATACCAGAGGATCTTAAGTCCTCCCCCTTTGGCCGCTCGGGAAACGGAGGTCAATATCAACATTACTATAAGCCATATTACCAAAAATAGCTTTTTAGGGTCGGATTCACCTTTGGTAATGTATTTTTCACCTTCAACATCACTGGATCTATCACGAGTATTTTTATAGAAATCATCATTTCTCAAATAATTGTAAAACATCCTAGTGATAAGATAAAATATGAAAAACATGACAAGGCCAATTACAGGAAGAAGCCCCCCTTTTAAAAACATTACTGAAATCGCCGAAAACAGAAGCCCTAAAAATACAAAAAACAATCCGGATAAGATAATTGAAACTGTCTTGTTAAAAATCATATATTCACCATGAATCCTGAAACATCAAAGTTTAGGAATACCTAATAATTATTATAACTAAAAAACTATATAAATCTTAAGATAATTATATTTAAGTATATTTATTTTAATAAAATTTTAACCGGTGTATTAATTGATAGTTGATATGGAAGAATGCGGAGTTTGTGAAGATTGTATTGATGTGTGTGTAGAAGAAGCTATTACAAGAAAAGCATACACCATAATCATCGACCCTAATAAATGCGATAACTGCGGCGAATGTGTTGATGTCTGCCCTGTTGGAGCAATTTACGAAGAATAACGATTAACATGAAGATAAAATTTACATTAGTTGATTATATTATAATTATACTGGTAATCTGTGCAGTCGTATTTGCATTTATACACATAACAACTGACGACTCCTCAAACATTCAAAAAACTGCTTTTGATTCATCAACATTGAATAAATTACCTGAAACTTACCTAAATTATTACAAAGACGGACATATTGTTAAAGCTACAGTTGAAGGTTTCAACTCAACCAACGGAGAGAAAATAACCCTGAACGGTACTGTAAAATGGGTAGATGAGGGATCTATCGTTAGAGTCCTGATTGAATCAAACAACAACAAATATCTTGCAGGATTATATAAAAATGTCCCTAATGCAGATATTTACATTAACAAAATATCCATAGAAACTGACGGCAGCGTTTATGACAATCTAACCGAATTCACTGTAAACGGTAAAAATATTACTTCCTTAAACGATTTAAGAAAGAATATAAGCAGTGACAATTACGAGATTTCAACAACCATTGGAACAAATTCCATTGATGCCGGCAAAATGCAGGAACTTGAAAACATCCTCAGCATACACAGTAAAAGATTGGCTATTAAAACCGCCACTACTGAATATAACTATCAGCTGGCAGTAACAAAAGCTGATAAGCAGACATTGGATGACGGAAGCCGCATTTTAGGAAATGTGAATGGTGTAAGTGAACAGATCTTTATCAGAATTTATAACTGCACTGATAAGGACGTACAAAATATTAAGAATAGCTATGATGTTACCAATATTCGAAATTTTTAAGTTGTGTAAGCTATGAGTGTGATTTATTCTACATTAACTTCACTGATAAATAAGATAAGTGATGAATTTCGCAAATCTTTTTTATTTACAGTCATTTTTACTATTTTGGGATTTTTTGAAAACCAGTGGGTAAATAGCTTTTTTAAAAAATTATACCCCAGTGAAAACTTTTTAAATTTCCTAAATAAAAACCAGATACTTAAAAATCACATTTTCAATCCTTTAATAGTGCTTTTCATATTTGCCATATTTCTATTGCTGGCTTTGAATTCCGTTTCAACCAGCCTTGCCATAACATTAATGTTGGCCTTCGCAGGATTTTTTATCGGATCTGCAGTAATTCCAAGATATTTTTTAAATGACACCAGAAATATTCTGGAATTTAAAAGAAGAGATATGTACTCAATTGGATTTTGTTTGATGTTGATTGGTGTTGTATTCTTCATTATAAGCATTGCTTCCGTTAGAGGAATTCCACTTTTAAAGCCATCGATTAGATACCTATTGAAGCCGGCATTAACAATGCCAGTATTTTTAATCATTCCTGGAACATGTCTTGTTGCAAGTTCATATCTGAAAGATTATCAGGATGAAAAAATCACCCGTTCACAGGCACGATTCAGATTTATTTTTCTGCTCACCATAGACTGTGCATTATTATTGCTTCTAGGTTATAGGACTCCACTACTTGCAGCATTTCTTGTCATAATTATCATAGGTTTCTATGGAAATATTGTTTCTCTTTGGGAAGTTGTAATCGGAGCATTAGTTGGTGTAGGTGCAATAGTAGGAATTGGTTATTTTCGTTCACTTGGAGAGCTGACAATAACATCATCAACCAGCCCGATATATAGCCTGCAGACAAGGGCAGACTTTACACTTCACGTGTTGAATTTGCTGGATTTCATTGGCGGAAACTTCGGCCTGACACACGGCCATATGCTTGCAAGCTCAATTCCTGGAAGTGATTTGGGGCCAAGGATGATGGTTGGAAAACTTATCGCATGGAGAACCGAAGTGACAATCACCCCGACATTGATCGGCCAGATGGTGGTTGATTTTGGAAAGGTTGGAGTATTTGTTGAGATGACAATCCTGGGTTTCATTTTGGGCATTGGATTTAAACTAATGCAGAAAACCAAAAATTACTTCTATATTGGAATTTACTCACTGATTTTAACATATGCGATTTTAGGTGTGGAAACCGGACTTCTGGACATTCAGGTTCTGGTATACTTTGCAATTGCAATCCTCATTTATTTAATTAATATCAAAAGAAGCTACATTTAATCTTTTTTTAGATTTTTATTATTACTATTTTTAAGGAATAATACAAAAAAGTATTACTTTAATAACATTTATATAGTAAAATCCGTTTAAAATATTTAATGTCAAGAGAGGGCTCGGATTTATTAACCATTAAATTTAATAAAAATCCCAATTAGCTTGATATTACTAAAAAAAAGAATGAATAATACTTTTTAGTAATACTTGATTTATAAACTAAATAAAAAAAAGTATTACTTTTGGAAAAAATGGAGGAATTTAATTGCATATACCTGACGGATTTATACCTATCACACAATGTATAATATACTACGTGATTTTAATAGTTGCATTATACTTCTCAGTAAGATGGGCAAGATCCAATTTAGACGAAAAACGTATACCTCTTTTAGCAGTACTGGCAGCAGGTATTTTTGCAATCATGTCCATGAACATGCCAATTCCATTTGGTACAAGTGGACACATGGTTGGTGGAGCATTAGTAGCAATAGTATTTTTAGCTCCGGAAGCTGCAGTATTAGTATTTACAGTAGTTTTACTCATCCAGGCATTAATATTTGCTGATGGTGGAATAACTGTTTTAGGAGCGAATGTGTTGAACATGGCAATCATTGGAGGTTCTGTTGGATTATACACCTTCAAAGGATTAAACGGAATTATAGGAAAATACCCTGCAGCAGGTGTTGGAGCATGG
>ONUN01000153.1 GCA_900320955.1 uncultured Methanobrevibacter sp.
AAAATATGAGGTATTAATATGCAACCTTTACAAAATGCTGGATATGATAGGGCTATTACTGTATTTAGCCCAGATGGAAGACTTTTCCAAGTAGAATATGCAAGAGAAGCTGTTAAAAGAGGAACAACCTCAATCGGTGTAAAAAGTTCTGAAGGTATTGTTTTAGCTGTAGATAAAAGAACTACTTCTAATTTGGTAGAAGCTTCATCTATCGAAAAAATATTCAAAATAGATGAACATATCGGTGCAGCTACTTCAGGTCTTGTTGCTGATGCAAGAGCTTTAGTTGAAAGAGCAAGAGTGGAAGCTCAAATTAACAAAATCACATATAGCGAACCTATTAGGGTAGAAAGCTTATCTAAAAAATTATGTGATATGTTACAGTTATATACTCAAAATGGTGGTGTCAGACCTTTCGGTTCAGCTTTAATCATCGGAGGAGTATATGAAAACAAATGTAAATTATTTGAAACTGATCCTAGTGGTGCATTAATTGAATACAAAGCTACTGCAATTGGTTCAGGCAGATCTGCTGCTATGGATATTTTTGAAGAAGAATATTCTGATGATATTACATTAGAAGGAGCTATCAAATTAGCTATTACTGCTATTAATGAAGCTACTGATCATGATACTACTTCAAACAATGTTGAAATTGCTGTCATTAAGAAAGATGATGGCAGATATGAAAAACTTTCTCATGAAGAAGTTCAAAAATTCATAGATGAAATTTTGGCTGATAAAGAAGAGGAAGTTGAAGAAGTAGGCGATTCTGAAGAAGATGAAGAATAAAGTTTATAGTTGGGGGATGTTTCAATGGTAAATGTTGATGAAGCTATTATCGCTAAATATGAATATTGTGGTGAACATTTTGAAATATTGGTTGACCCTGATTTAGCAGCTGATTATAGAAATCCTGATGGCCCTGACGTTGCCATTGAAGATCTTTTAGCTGTTGAAGAAATTTTTAAAGACTCCAAAAAAGGAGATAAAGCTTCTGATGAAGCTATGAATAAAATTTTCGAAACTACAGATCCTATTGAAGTTTCCAAAGTTATACTTGAAAAGGGGACTGTTCAATTAACTGCTGATCAAAAAAGAAAAATGCAAGAGGATAAACGTAAACTAGTTATTAATAAAATAACTAGAGAAGCTATAAATCCTCAAAATGGATTACCTCATCCGGCGCAAAGAATTGAAAATGCTATTGATGAGGCTAAAGTTAAATTTGATCCTTTTACTTCAGTTGATCAACAAGTCCAAACTGCTTTAAAAGCTATTAAACCACTTATTCCTATCAGGTTTGAGAAAGTTAAAGTTGCAGTCAGACTCCCAGGTTCTGCCGCAGGTAGTGCTTATTCTATAATTCACGGTTTTGGTGAAATTATAAATGAAGAATGGCAACAAGATGGATCCTGGATAGGTATTGTTGAAATGCCTGGTGGTCTTCAAGATTCTTTTGCTGCTAAAATGGCCGAAATTTCAAGTGGGGAAGCAGAAACTAAAACAATTAAATAATTAAATTAATTTTCAACTTATGGGATTATTATGATATATGTGGAGAATAAAGATTTAGTTATTCCCGGACAAGTATTGGCTGATGACGAATACTATTCTGGGAGAGGTACCTTTAAAGAGAATGGTAAAGTTTGTTCTTCTTTAATGGGACTTGTTTCTTTAAGGAATAAAAAAATAAGAGTTATTCCTCTCAAAAGTAAATACGTTCCTAAAAAAGGAGATGTTGTAATAGGTAAAATTAATGATGTTAGATTCTCAATGTGGGATGTAGATATTAATTCACCTTATTCTGGAATTTTACCTGCTTTTGAAGTGTTTGGTCGTGAGAAAAAAGAACTCAACAAAGTATATGATGTTGGGGATGTGCTATTTTTAAGAGTTGTCGATGTTGATGAAATCAAAAAGGCAAAACTTGGTTTAAAAGGAAGAGGAATGGGTAAATTTAAAGGAGGAATAATTGTAGACATTGCTCCAACCAAAGTTCCTAGGTTAATCGGTAAAAAAGGTTCTATGATCAACATGATTAAAGATAAAACAAAATGTAAAATCGTAGTTGGTCAAAATGGTCTTGTTTGGGTTAAAGGTGATGAAGACATGGAACAACTTACCAAAAATATTATTCACTTAATCGAAGCTGAAGCTCATACTTCCGGTTTAACCAATAAAATCAAAAACAAATTATACTTAGCTATTGACGGTGAATTACCACCTGAAGAAGCTCCTGAAGAGGAAGAAGAATTTGTTTTAGAAAAACCTAAACTTCAAAATTTTAAAGAAGAATTAGAGCAAGAAGAAAAAGAGGCCGAAGAAAAAGAAAATGAAGATAAACCCAACATAGCTGAGGTTATTGAGGAAATTAAGAGGAAAAATAAAAAGGATAACACATTATCCTATGGTGATAACTCAAATAATTCTTTTATTTTAAATAATAAATAATGATTATTAATTCTTCGTGTATAAAATGAGGTTGATATGATGTCAGAAATGATAAGAGAAGATGGTAGGAAGTTTAATGAATTGCGTCCTATAAAAATTGAAGCAGGAGTTCTTGAACGTGCAGATGGTTCAGCTTATTTGGAAGTTGGAGGAAATAAAATTTTAGTTGCTGTTTATGGACCAAGAGAATCATATATCAGAAGATTGCTAGAGCCTAATACTGGTGTTATCAGATGCAGATATAATATGGCTCCATTTTCAGTAGATGATAGGAAAAGACCAGGACCTGATAGAAGATCCTCTGAAATTTCTAAAATTACTGCTGATGCACTTAGACCAGCATTAATGTTGGAAAATTATCCTCGTTCAATGATTGATATTTATATAGAAGTAATTGAAGCTGAAGGTGGAACTCGTTGTGCTGGAATTACTGCAGCTTCCGTTGCTTTGGTTGATGCAGGAATACCTATGAAAGATATTGTTGTAGGTTGTGCTGCTGGTAAAGTTAATGATGAAATTGTGCTTGATTTATCTGAAGTTGAAGATAAAGAAGGTCAAGCTGATGTTCCAATAGCTATTATGCCAAGAACTGGTGAAATTACTTTATTACAAAGTGATGGTAATTTAACTGAAGAAGAATTTGCAAAAGCAATTGATTTAGCTATGGAAGGATGTCTTGAAGTAAGTAAGCTTCAAAAAGAAGCTTTAATGAAAAAATATTCTACAGAATAGTGGGTGGATAATATGGATATAGTACCAGAAATTACAAGACAAAGTATTACTAACCTTGTCACAAATGATAAAAGAGAAGATGGCAGGGAATTAAATGAATATAGGGATATTTCTATTGAAACTGATGTAATATCTAAAGCTGAAGGTTCTGCTCGTGTTAAAATTGGTGGAACTCAAGTTATTGTAGGTATTAAACCACAACTTGGAAGCCCATTTCCAGATACTCCTGAACTTGGAGTTTTAATGACTAATTGTGAAATGTTGCCAATGGCTGATCCTAACTTTGAACCAGGACCACCTAGTGATGATTCAATTGAACTTGCACGTGTGGTTGACAGGTGAATTGGTGGAATTAGATAAATTATGTGTTGAAGAAGGAAAACATGTTTGGATGTTATTTATAGATTTACACATCATTGATAACTGTGGAAATCTCTTTGATGCATGTGAATTAGCTGTAATGGCTGCATTAAAATCCACTAAATTGCCTGTTGCATCAATTGTTGATGAAGAAGTTGTTTTAAGTGAAGATGAAACTTTCGATTTACCAATTAACAATGAATTGGCTTTATGTACCTTCGTTAAAATTGGTGATAAAATGGTTTTAGACCCAACATTGGATGAAGAAAGAGTAGCTAGTGCTCGTTTAAATGTTGGTGTTACTAAAGATGGTAGAATTTGCTCTATGCAAAAAGGCGGTTCCCAACCATTAAATAAAGAAGAACTTCTTTCAGCTGTTAATGTTGCTGTTTCAAAAACAAAAGAATTAATAGAACATCTCTAAATGTCTGATGGGCGATTTAGATTTCTAAATTCTTTTTTTTCTATTTTTTTATTATCAATTAAAACAAATTTTGTATCTATTTTTTCTATTAATCCCTTGATGTGCAAGACATCTGTATTTATTAATTCTTCGATAATCGGGATTATGTTTTTACTGTAAATTGAATGGAGTGGCTCTGATGTTTTCAGTTTCATATCTGAATCATGGAAAGGTACAATGGCCTGATAATTTACATCAATTTCTTTAAAAATAGTTTTAACATATTTCTGTGAGACGTATGGGCTATCGCAAGGTAGCACTAATGCATAATTGCTTGTGATATAGGATAATCCAGTCATTATCCCTGGCATGGGGCCTTTGTCTTTTATTTTATCTTCAGCAAATGTGATTTTATAAGTGTAATCTTTTGGATTTATGAATTTGCTGTAGTTTTCAATTCTTTTTTCATCATTTAAAACGATAATGGCTTCATTAATTTGGTGGTTTAAAGTAGAAAGGATGTGTTTTATCATAGGTTTGTCCTGAATAATCATAGATCCTTTGTCACGACCCATTCTACTACTTTTACCTCCACATAAAATTATACAAGATTTAATATTTTCATTATTTTCGTTTTCATTACTCATATTAAATCTCCTATTTTTTTTATTCTGTAACATATACGCTTGCTGTTTCATCAAATGGATTGGTACGTATTATCAATGCAATCATGTAAGGGTAATGCTTATTCAAGTATCTTAAATAGTAAACCCATTCATAGACTAATTTGCTGTATACTCTTTGCATGTCTCCATTTAAATGAGCAAAGTCTGAATCTGAAACTAATGCCAAATCTTTTCTGTGTTCCAATTCTTCATCCAAGTGAAGAATTGCATTTATCAAACCTGTGAACTCTTCTTTTTCAAGTAAATTAGGATTGTTTATTAAATTGATAATAAACTCTCTTTTACTAACTAAAAGGGTTCTTAAGTTTTCTAAAAATTCTTCTCTATCTTCTAATCCAATATCTATGGCTGAGAAATCAACAGTAGAATCTTTAAGTTCATTTAGTTTATTTTCATAATCCTTATCTTCCCAGTTTTTAATGGATTTTAAGTTTTCAGTACTTGCTTTGTATTTGTTTACGGTACTTAATTGATTGATTAATTCATTTCCAACTTCAGAAAAGAATGTGCTCATAAGCATATCTAATTTTTCAAGCATTGCTTCTTTTTCTTTTCTTTCAATAATTTCATCAAGTAAAAATGCCACGAGTAAAATATCTACAGGAATAAAACCTAAATGGGTCCAAACATAAGATATGATATGTTCAGCATCTCCTAAGACCAAATAATTTGATCCATAGATGATAATTATTAAAAGGACCATTAATATTGAAAATTTTAATTTCCAACTTAAACGTTTACTCATTTTATAATCTCCTTTTTTTTATCTTTTTTTAGCAGTTATAATCGCTATTGGGTTTTCGCTAATCATTAATATTCCACGATCAAGAACTCTTCCATTAGAAACATTAACTTCCATGATTTTTGGATTTTTGGATTGTATCCCAAATCTTTAAGTTTGTTAATGGCTTCAACTTTGGTATCGACCAATATCGCAGTGATTAATATCCTACCCTTTGAATTTAATTTTTCATCAATGATGTCTAAGATATTTTCAAGTTGTCTGCCGCTGCCCCCAACAACGGCAATGTCAATATTGTCAATATCTTTTAGGGCATTTGCTCCATCATCATTAATTAATGTGACATTATCGCCCAGTCCGAACTTTTCAAGGTTTTTACCTGTAACTTCAATTGCTTCGGGATTTGTATCAATGGATATGACTTCACCTGCTCTTTGTGAAAATTCGCATGTAAGCCCTCCTGTTCCACATCCGCAATCGACAACCTTGTCGGTATCAGTCACTTCAGATTTATATAGTAAAATTGCTCTTATGGCTTCCTTGGTTGGTCCGGGCACATCACAGGATTTAATAAAATCCTTATCTTCTAACATTTACTCCCACCTTTTAAATAGATTATTTTCAATATTTAATGAGTCTAAAATCTTTCCAACAATAAAATTGATTTGGTCATCGACAGTATCATGGCTGGAATAAAATCCCGGCATTGCTGGTAGGATGATAGCTCCTTCTTGTGATAATGTTAGCATATTTTGAATGTGAATACTTCTAAGTGGAGTTTCACGTGGAACAATGACTGTTGGTCTTTTTTCTTTAAGGCTTACGTCAGCCACTCTTGTAATTGTATTTGACCCGTATCCGTTGGCTATGGATGACAGTGTTTTCATGGAACACGGTACAATGGCCAGTGCATCTGCTTTAAATGATCCGCTATTGATTGAGGCGGTCAAATCATTGAAATCGTAGTAGTTATCGGTAATTTCCATAATTTCATCCACGTCATATTCGGTTTCAGATTCAATAACTGTTTTAGCCGCATCACTGATAACCAATCCACTTTCGATATTTAATTCTTTTAAAACTTCAAGTAATCTTATTCCATAAATTACTCCACTTGCTCCAGTTATTGCAACAATAATCATTTTATCTCCTAAAATAGTTTAATTTGAATCGGGCTTTGCTTAATGCTGAAATGATGTTGGAAATTTCTGTCAATGGATATAATTTTCCGTCCAAATCAACCTGTGTTTTCATTTCATCAAAACGAGGATATGCTGCTATGTTGATAATTACATAATCCTTGTCGATATTGTAATCCTCGGATATTTCTTTTTCAGCCTTTCTCAATTCATCTGCCTTAATTTTATACATTTTTTCTGGAATTTTAAAATTATCCAATCTGATTGTCTTTACTCTTTTTAACAGTTTTCTGTTGTCTAATCGATTCATGATGTCATTAGCATATTTGTTGTCGCAATTTCTAAATATTGAGACAATGTCATTATCATCATATTTGTATATATCTTTTTCATGAATTATATCGTCGTCGATTATTTTTCGAAGACTTCTTCTAAACATTGAATTAACAATTCTTGTAGTGTGGTGCTGGTATACGCTGGGATACATGAAATATCTGGAAACTAATGCTCCTTCAGCTGCCTGCACACCCTTGATATTTAATATTAAACCGTCTTCCAGTTTTAAGTTTGATATTATTCTTTCATAATCAATGACACCGTAGGCTACACCTGTATTGTGTGAATCTCTTAAAAGGTAATCCATTCTGTCAACATCGAGTTCTCCTGAAACAATTGGTCCTAGATATCCTTTTCCATTGACAATGTCTACAATATCATTAACATTGAATTTTTCCTCCAGCAAATCTCTCATTGATGTTTTTGTAATAACATATTTTGTCAACTCTTCATGAGGTACTGAAAGCACTCCTTCGGAAACGTGGGAGAATGGTCCATGTCCTATGTCATGCAGGAGAGCTGAAACTCTTATTAGTTCAATTTCATCGTTTGATAGTTCTAATTCGGTTGCTAATTTTGATCCTAGATTCATTGTTCCAATTGAATGCTCAAATCTTGTGTGATTTGCACCAGGATAAATTAAACTGATTAAACCCAACTGCTTTATTCTTCTTAAACGTTGAAATTGAGGCATATCCATAATCTGCTCTTCAAATTTGCTTAAACTGATATCACCATACACACTGTCTCGGATAAATTTTTTCTTTTCCCCCATTTTATCAATACTCCCGATTGTAACTTTCACGATAATAATATGAATTTCTATAATTGTTTGTGTAATTGGTATAACTGTTATTAGTAGTGTTATGTGTCTTGTTTGTTGTATTTGTTGTATTTGTTTTGTTTACTGGTTTTATTATTGTTGGAACTTCTTTAATTTCCTTGGGTATAAATGAATTATTTTCAATTGAAATTAGTTTATAAGAATCAGTTTCTTTTGGTACTGTTAAATTAACAAATATGCTACTAATACCAAATGCAATAATAGCTATTATAAAAAATATTATTAAATTAGCTTTTATTGACTCTCTCATAATAACACTCTTTTCTGTTCATTTTAAAAATTTAATCAATACTATTATTATCTATTTAATTAGCTATTATTTAATATTTTCTTATTTAATTGAATTTTAAAGTAATTTTTTAAGCTATTTTGAAATTTTTGTAGGTTTGGTTAGGATTTTTTTTGTTTTTGTATTGTGTTCAATCAAAATGTTTATATATACCTAAATGCAATTATTATATATCGGAAGTATACTTCCGACATATTGTTTCCG
>ONUN01000184.1 GCA_900320955.1 uncultured Methanobrevibacter sp.
TCCTGCAATGGTTGGTGGTGCCGCTTTAGCATTGGTGAATCTAATGGTTTACGGTCAAAACTGGGCACCGTTTGTTCCTTGGGTATGCCCATATTTAATTGCATCTGGTGAAATAGCGCAATATGGTGTAGGTGTTACAGTCTCTTATGCAATAATTTTAGCTACTTTCTTCATTGGACTGTCTATTTCACATATATACTTCATTAAAACTGATGTTGCATTGTAGGGTTTATTTTTCAAATGCTCTCTGAATTAACTTAAATATTAAGTCAATTAAAATAATAGTGAAGGTGATATGTTATGAATGACTTTGAAAATCAAAAATTCTGCCAATCATGTGCGATGCCGTTAACCGATGAACTTCTAGGAACCAATGCAGACGGTTCAAAAAATGAAGATTACTGCATGTACTGTTTTAAGGATGGGGAATTCACTTCAGACATGGCCATGGAAGAAATGATGAATTTCTGCATTGAAAAAATGGTTGAGGTTCATCCGGAAATTGATGAGGCTGAAGCAAGTGCAATGGTGAGAGAAGTATTTCCCAAACTAAAAAGATGGGCCAATGATTAATTTCCCATCCGTTAATTCTTTTTTTATTTAATTAGTTTTCTTTTGATATCTCAAAAGTATATATGGTAAAAAATAGTATATATTAAAAGGGAGTTTAAAATATGAAACTGTGGAATCCAATAGCTTTTTTTATAAGTCTTATAATGAGTATAGTAATGCCTTTGATTTTTGCAACACCAATGGGAATGCCTATTGAAATATGTTTTTTAATGTGGCCGATTCGTTGGGTTGTAGCTTATTTTATAGTTAATTTTATAGTTCACCCATTATCACTTAAATTGGCATATAAAGTGTTTGGCTTTAAATTAGGTATGAAAACAGGTTTATGGAATCCTTTAGCATTTTTCATAAGTCTAATCATGAGTTTTATAATGCCTTTGATATTCGGAGTTCCTAATGGGCAATTGTCTGCAGACGTGTTGTTCTATATGTGGCCTGCTAGATGGATTGTGGCTTACATCATCGTAAGTCAGATTGTAAATCCTTTGGCATTCAAATTAGCCGGGAAGGTATTCGGATTTAATCCGATGAATCACTAGATTTATTAACATTTAAATTTAGATATAACCTTTAGGAGAATTTTGATAATATGTGTTCAATAGTGGGTTTACAGGGTAACGTTAATGCAGAAGATATTGTAAAAATGTTAAAAGCCTCTAAAAACAGAGGACCTGATTCGTCAGGTGTTTATCTGGATAAAATTTATGAAAACATTAATCTGGATGAATTTGATCATGACGATACCTGTCAAATAGCTTTTGGACATAATTTGCTGTCCATTTATGATTCAGATGCTAGAATATCAAAGCCCCAACCTGTTTCAAATGAGAATCTTGTTTTGGTTTTCAACGGGGAGCTTTATAATTTCAATACTATCAAAAACTTCCTGTCAAAGGTGGGAGTTGCTGCAGAAATCACATCAGATGCAGATGCTCTTCTTTATTTAATTGATTTTTATGCTGAAAAAATGGACCTTCTCAAAGCGGTTCAATCTGCAATCCGATTGATTGATGGAGATTATGCCTTTGCAGTCTGGGACTCACAAAATCTTGCAATTGCAAGAGACCCGTTGGGTGTTAAACCATTGTTTTATTCACAAAACGATGAAATGAAAGGATTTGCATCAACAAAGCAATCATTAAGGGAAGCGGGGTTCAGTGACATCATCGCCTTGAAACCGGAACATATACTCTATAACTGGCAGGATATATCTCCGGCACAGCCCCTTTATGAAAAGGTCTTTGAAGGAGATGTTGCTAAAATAGATAAGATTTTAAGATTGAGTGTTGTTAAAAGGATTGAAGGATTGTCTGAAGTAGGTGTAATATTTTCAGGAGGTCTTGACAGTTCATATCTGGCATTGCTTTTAAAGGAAATATCTGAAAACATTCCTCTAAAAATCAAATTGTATGCAGTAGGCGTCGAAGGATCAAAAGACGTGGAAGCCGCAATATATGCGTCCAAATTCCTGAACTTGGACTTGGAAATATTTGAAGTTACAGAAGATGCAGTGCGTGAGGCTCTGCCGAGTGTGGTCAAGGCAATCGGTGATGATAATCTAATGAAGGTAGGTGTTGGCCTTACAACTTACTTTGCAACTAAAATGGCGGCTCGTGATGGATTGAAGGTAGCTATTTCAGGTCAGGGTGCTGATGAGCTTTTTGGAGGATATAAGAGATATGTTCAAAGCTTCATCGATGGAACATTGAACTATGATTTGAGGGTAGACATGTCAAACATGTATCATGTCAACCTTGAACGTGATGACGCATGCTCAATGCTTAATTCAGTAGAATTGAGATTGCCGTTTTTAGACAAAAAACTTGTTGAACTGGTATTGAATATTCCTGACAACAAAAAAATTGTTTCAATGCATGATGATATGAGAAAAAGTATTTTAAGGAAATTGGCTTTTGAAGAGGGTTTGGATTATGAAACAGCTTACAGACCTAAAAAAGCCGCTCAATATGGAACAGGCATTGATAAGATTTTAAGAAAGAAAATAATTAATGACACGGATATTTCACAATATCTGGATTAATTAAATTTTACATAAATTATTTTTTTTTAGATATTTTAATCTTTAACTTTATTAATATTAAAAAACATAATAAATATATTATTAATTATTAGGAGTTTTTATTTATGACAATCGAAAAAG
>ONUN01000154.1 GCA_900320955.1 uncultured Methanobrevibacter sp.
TATTCTTGCCTTTGCCATTACAGGGATGGATACTGCATCAACCACCTCTTCAACAATTGTTGGATCAGCCATTCTGGCCACTCCCCCAGCTGCACGAATATCTGCAGGGACTTTTTCAAGTGCCATTACAGCCACAGCACCGGCATCCTCTGCAATAATAGCTTGTTCAGCATTTACCACATCCATGATGACGCCCCCTTTTGTCATTTTTGCAAAACCTTCTTTTAGTACTTTTGTTCCTTTTTCTATCATTTTTTTTTTGTTCTCCTATTTCTGAATTGTTTGAAGGGTATATATTAAAAGGGCTCCCTTAAACGTTAATATAACAATAGTTATAATAACAATTATTAGTATATATTTTATCTATATAAATTTTATGACAACAAAACCGATGACATATATGATAAAAAACACAAAAGTGACAGTCCAAATGTATCAGTTTAAAATAATTTTTGCTGTAAATCAATATAACTGGGTTCATTGACCTCTTTTACAACATCAGCAATGGTGAATCTGGATTATGCAACTTTTGGTTCCTTCTAACCAGCTTCATGTTGGCGTTGGCATAGCAATATCGGCACCCATGCAGGCAAGTGTTATATAATCCAATATCCCTTCCCATTAAACAATTGCATTCACGATTTCTGTATTTTCCTTTAGGGACTTTTAAATTATTTCCAATAGCTTTTTCCAACACCTGTTGAGTCATGCACCCGGATGAATCAAATCCGAACTGGTCAAGCAATATGCCTTCAACACAGGTTTTCATTTGAATGTTATATTCTTTAGCAATTTTTGCAAAATTTTGCCCAATAATTAACCTTTCTTCTGTAGTTACTTCATGGGCTTCTGGAAAATTCCTTAAAACTTTTTGATACAAGTCAATGAAACTTATTGTACAGTCAGAAGTATATTCAGAGAGTTCACAAGCCATTTCTTCAAATTTGTCAATGTGAAAGTCCAAACTGTATTTTTCTGTGATGAAGATAGGATCATATCTCCATGACACGCTATTAATTCCCAAAGAACTGGACAGCTCCTTAAATGTTTCCATAACCTTTTTATAATTGGGAACATTTACTTCAATGTCTTTTTCATAAGGATTTATAGTCACAAACCAGAATTGTCTGTAATCAGATAGTTTATCCAAGTTCTTTATCAATGGCTTTGGATTTTTAGAGCAAAAGCAAATGCAGTCAACATTTTTGGGATTGAAATTATATCTATAAATTTGATTGTTATAGGGGTTTTTGCTGAGTACGAAACCCTCTTCAATCCTTTTCAAGAACCATTTACTAAAAAAAGCAGGAATATCAGTTCTTGTGCCTGTGTTAAGAATCATAAAAAAAAGAAAAAGTAAAAGAGATTTATAAATCTCTTCCGAAAATATGTACTGCAGCAGTACCACCGGTTCCACCAATGTTGTGGGTCATACCGATTTCTGCACCGTCAACTTGACGTCCGCCAGCTTCTCCTCTAAGTTGCCATACTACTTCAGCAGCTTGAGCAATACCAGTAGCACCTAATGGGTGTCCACGTGCTTTAAGACCACCGGAAGTGTTGATTGGGAAATCACCGCCAATTTCTGTTTGGCCTTCTTCAATAGCTATTCCGCCTTTACCTTTCTCAGCAAATCCTAAATCTTCCACTGCTAAAAGTCCGTTAATGGAGAAACAGTCGTGCACTTCAGTTAAATCTATGTCTTTGGTTGTCACTCCTGCCATTTCATAAGCTTTTCTGGATGCAACTTTTGTAGATTCAATGGTAGTGATATCTTTTCTGTCGTGCAATGTTAATGTTCCAGAAGCTTGAGCAGAAGCCTTTACATAAATTGGAGTATCAGTAAATTTTTTAGCCATGTCAGCAGGAACCATTACAACAGCAGCTGCTCCATCAGATACAGGGGAACAGTCAAGAAGTGTCAATGGATCTGCAACCATAGTTGAGTTAATAACCTTATCCACACTTACTTCAAATGGGAATTGTGCATTTGGATTTTTAGATGCATTCTTATGGTTTACAACTGAGAATTGTGCTAACTGTTCACGGGTTGTACCATATTCATACATGTGCCTTTTTGCAATCATTGCATATAATGATGGGAATGTAGCTCCTTGCTGTGCTTCCCATTCCTGATCAGATGCAGTAGCAATAGCTGGAGTAGCATCAACGACATCAGTCATCTTTTCAACACCTGCAGAAATTACCACATCATGAAAACCTGATGCAACTGCCATGATTCCTTGCCTTAATGCAAGACCTCCTGATGCACAAGCAGCTTCAACTCTTGTAGTAGGAACTGGATTGAGTCCTACATGGTCAGAAATAAGTGCTGCAATGTGTTCTTGTTCTACAAATAGTCCGGAAGACATATTTCCAACAAACATTGCTTCAATGTCGTCACCACCAATACCTGCATCCACGATAGCTTTTAAACCAGCTTCAGCAATCAAATCCCTAAAGGAAGAATCCCATAATTCACCAAATTTAGTTTGTGAAACTCCGATAATCGCGTCAATGATATCCTGTGTTTTTGGAGCTAATTCTCTTCTTTCTACAATTTCATCTTTAACAGTTATTGAGAATCCATCACTTCCAGCACCGGAACCATATGAAACAACGAATATATTGTCCCCAGGCTCAGCAACATCCAAGATATTGGATAAAGCCAATGGTACAGCTCCAGAATAAGTGTTTCCAATATTTGGAGTTAAAAGTCCTTGTTTGATTTGTTCTGATGTGAAACCTAATTTTTTACCTGCCCTCAAGTAGAACTTACCGTTAGGCTGATGGAAACATGCATAATCATAATCTTCAGGTTTTGTGTCTGTTTCTTCAAATAACATTTTTGCTGTACTTAAAACATGCTTGAAGTAAGCAGGTTCTCCTGTAAAACGACCACCGTGAGATGGGTAGTTTTGGCCTTCTCTTCTGTAAAAGTCAGGAGTGTCTGTTGTGAAACTGCAAGTGTGATTAATATCTGCAATTGTATTGTCTTTACCGATAATGTAAGCTGCACCTCCAGCAGATGCAGTGTATTCCAATGCATCACCAGGAGCACCTTGTGAAGTATCAGCACCAATAGCCAATCCGTATTCAATCATTCCAGATTCAACAAGACCCATAGTCATTTGAATACCGGCAGTTCCAGCTTTACATGCAAATTCCAAATCAGCTGCAGTTAATTTTGGAGTTGCACAGACAGCTTCAGCAACAATGGAAGCTGTTGGTTTAACTGCATATGGATGTGATTCTGAACCAACATAAACAGCACCAATCTTACTTGGATCAATTTGAGCTCTTGCTAGAGCGTATCTAGCAGCAGTAACTGCAATAGTTGCAGTATCTTCATCAGCAGAAGGAACTGATTTTTCATTAACAACCAATCCATTTGACAAAGCAACAGGGTCATCTCCCCATACTTTTGCAATTTCTTCTACCTTAATTCTATATGACGGCACATGTGCCCCATATCCTACTATTCCTACCATTAAATCACCTTAAATCATAATATTTAAAGACATTAAAAATTAATTTAATTATTAATATTTTATTTTTATTATTATATAAAAGTAACTAAAAAATAGCTATTTTTAAAAGAAAATAGGATTTTAAAAAAAGATTTTAATCGAGATGCAGTCGCCGGGATTCGAACCCGGGTTGTAGGCTTGGAAGGCCCAAGTAATAACCAGACTATACCACGACTGCATAAAAAATGCGGCGTCCGGGAAGAGTCTTAACCAGGCTGGACTAACACCGCATGAAAACTAACAACAAGTAAACTTATGTTTTGATAGTATATAAAACTTTCGATTTTATAAGAAATTTATAAAAAAAATAAAAAAATAATCAGATTTTTCTAGCAGTCACACAAATCCAATCATACTCATCATTAACATATGCTTTGAAATCCTTAAAACCTGTCTTTTCAAGAGATTCCTTTAAAACATCTTCAGAATAGATTTTCATGTCCAAAAGTTCCACCAGATCATCATATTTTTCCATCTCGCCTTCTCTGTAAACTGCCTCATTACAGAAAAATACCAAACCATCCTTTTTAAGAACCCTGTTAACTTCTTTCAAATCGTTGATGAAATCAGGCCAGAAGTAAATTGTCTCAAAACCGGTTACAATGTCAAATGTTTCATCATAGAATGGCATTTCGGACACTGAAGCCTGCAATACGTTAACGATTCCTTTATCAATAGCATCCTTGTTTAATTTGATGGATTTTTCAACGCTTACTTCAGAATAATCAATTCCGACAACTCTGCCGTTTTCAGAAATTTGAGCGGCAAATCTTTCAATGTTTCTTCCACCGCCGCAGCCAATATCGAGAATCTTGCTGTCCTCATTTACTTCAAAGTGAGTGACACCCCATTGGGCCATTGACTCATGGGATTCATTCATCCTGTCCAGGATTTGATGGCCTAGCTCCCCAACGGGTTTGCGGGCGTTTTTTATAAGTTCCTTATCTTCCATATTGTGACCTGTATTAACCTTATTTTCATCAGCCATTTTATCACCTATTTTTTCATTCCCTTACGAGTCTTAATAGCCTGGCCTGTTTTGAATTCTTTTATTTCACATGCTCCAAGCAATGCTTTTCCATATGCCAATAGCTTATCCTGCTCATTAACTATTAAAACTTCATCCTTTGCACGGATATTATCATCACAGTCAACTACAAATTTACAAAATACACTTTTTCCATCAAGTGCAAAAGGTTCTGAGTCCTTATTTACGACAACCCTATTTTCTGGATATGGCATTGCATTATGCAATCTTTTGGCACCTTCCTTTGATAAAACCAAGTAGGAATCTGATGCCCTCATGTTTACAATCAACACCTTTCCATCATAGATATGTCTGATTTTGCCTGTTTTTTTACTTTTTTCTATTTTTATGTTTCCATCAAACAATGCATCTCCAGCGCCGAAGCCAAACTGATAATCTGCAATGGCCTTGACTTTTTTGATATCGTCTTTTTTATATCTTATCTCATCTGAATCTATGCATTTATTGTAAAGACCAATTTCCAGGTCATTGATGATTCTTGAGTGTATTAAAACCTGATCGTAATATTCCACAAATTCTGATATGAAATCCTCTACAAATTCAATGCTGTCAACGTCACGTGTTTTTGGAGCATCGTTTTGACTTAATGGATAAACTTCATCGATTTCCAAAGGTATCAATCCGAACGGCACATCCAAAACCATGAAATCACTGTTTTCCAAGTCGATTTCCTGTTCGGCACCGTAAATATAAAATTCACCAAGCTTTCCTGAAACAAATTTTGAGTAAGGTTTTCTTGAAGGAGGCAATATGACCAAATCCCTCTTTTTAGGCATTTCACGCAATTTTTGCATGTGCCTTAAGACTTCAGGACGGCACAATGATTCTGGACCTGTGTAGAAAAATGCTGATTTTTTGCTTCTCGGATCGTATTTTTCCAAATCCATAGAATAATTTCCAAGCTGCCTTACAGCCTCCAGGAGTGCAGGATGTGCACGGCATCTTTCTTCTACAAGTTCCATTAAACTGCCTTCATAAATGGCCTGCCTGATTAATCTCAATTCAGCAAAAGAGACATGTAAATTATGTTGAGCTATTAAATCCCTTCTTTTTTCTTTTGGCATTGCTCTCAAGTCATCAGGAGTGTACTTAGTACATACTTCACATGAACATGGCATTTCCTGAAGATTTTCCAGCTTGTAGGTTCCCCTTGTTGATAGAAGCCTGTCATCTTCCGCATACAGAATATATGCCGCTGAATCAAACAAATCACAGCCCATTGCAACACACAATGCAAATATCATAGGATGGCCTGCACCCATCAGATGTCTGGCAGTGCTGTCCGGAAGTTCCTTCATTGAATTCATTACAACATCGACCAGATCCCTATAATGATAGGACTCCATCAAAGGAACCACAGCACCGATTGGATACAAATCAGCGTCAAGCTTTGATAATTCACGGGCACATTCCCTTCTTAAGTCAAGAAATGTGGAACCTTGAACTACAGAATTTAAAAGCATTTCCATATCCTGAGATTTTTTATACTCAACAGCTTCACGTGCTCTTTCCAGAGTGATTTTCAAATCGCTTTCAGCCTTTTCTCGGTCAACAAAAGGTGCTGTTGGAATATCCAAACT
The DNA here is from genome assembly GCA_900320955.1 of uncultured Methanobrevibacter sp. Taxonomy (GTDB): domain Archaea; phylum Methanobacteriota; class Methanobacteria; order Methanobacteriales; family Methanobacteriaceae; genus Methanocatella. The sequence goes on from ONUN01000154.1 coordinate 6,159, forward strand.
GGTTCCGATATCAGTCTTGATTAATTCCTGAAATTCAATGACTTCCTTGTTGGTGATTTCCACATCCCCATATACTGAAAGCTGAAATGAACCTGAATCAGTCATTATCGGACCGTCAAAATGAATCAGTTCATGCAATCCCTTTTCAACGGCTTCCTTTTTCAAGTCTTCATCCTTATAAATCAGATATGCATTTGTAATTACAATATCCGCACCATATTTACCCACATCAATAGTCTGTTTGCGCGGGTGAATTACCGGCATCAATGCAGGGGTTTTAACATCCCCATGCTTGGTTTTTAAAATGCCTACACGCCCCATGTTATCTTTAGCTTTAATTTCAAACATTATACCTTACTCTAAATAGTTTTTAAAAATTAAATCATCAAGTTTAATTAAAAGAAATTGTCTTCAAAAAAATAATTTGAAGGATTATGATATCTAAATTAAGTTTAAATTAGAAATTATATAAATCTTGCTCATTTAATAATTTAAAAATTGCATTAGCATGTTAAAAAATGGCAACCTAATCAAATTTAGATTGATTGATAAACAACAAAAAAAGGAAAAAAGGAGGTTAAAAAAAATTTAACCCTACTTCGTGTTTTATCTGCATCCAGCATGTCCCAACAAATTTTAGGAGAAAATTTTTTAGTGATTCATCGTCTATTCATGAGTTATTTAGTAATTATAATGAGATAATACGGACATCCTGGAAAATCCAATAATACCCACATGACGTGCAACCATCACTCCACAATTGCAGCATCCCATTAGATATTAATAGATTCATGGCAGATTAATTAAATTTCAACATTTGATATGTTGAAGCATAGTGTTGAAGTGAACAAAAATATTAACCCAATTTAACATTAATTTTCATCACCGCAACACACCAACCTTAAGCAAATACCAAAAAATTTTACACATATATCAAGTAAAAAGTTTTGAATACTTAAGATTGTTAGTTATTATTATAAAATAAGTCATATATAAATGTTTTTATGCTAAAACCTGCCCAAATCAATCACAAAAAGTTAAAAATTTATAAAAAAGACCATATCACCCCAAACATGGACAAGATAAAATCTAATCCATACTGCTTTAATCCAAATAAAAATAATTAAATGAGACTATTTTAAATAAAATAAAATTAATAATAAGTCAATTACTCAAAAAAACAGTGTAAAATTCTTTATTTAATTAAAAAACAATGCCTAAAAGAAAAGGATTAAGAAAGCCCCAATCTATAAAATAAGCATTTACAATGAGTATTTATGAAAGTTAGCAAAAATCAACATGATTTGATTTCCAAGAGAATAAAATAAATTCTGAAGATAATTGATTAAAAAACAAAAATAGAACCATTTTACTCTTTTTTTATCATAAATGAACTGTTGAATTGGAATTATTGCAAAAACAAAGCTGAAATTTGAATTTAAATTTAATGACTGAAAAAGTAAAAATACCCTTAAATCAAAGCCCAATTATTAAAATAAAATCAATAAAATCATTAAACACCTCAAAAAACATTAAAAATCGAATAAAGAATTTTAAATATATGATTAATTTTACACTAATCATTGAGTTTTAAATTTAACCTTAAAGATAAATTTTAACCACCTAATCAAGACTTTCACCCAACCAACAGACAGCAATGCTAAAATCTAAAAAAATAACCCCAATAAATCAATAGTTTTAAAAATATTTTGAACAAGACCACTTATCTTTTAATATTAAAGCATTTTAGCCAAATTAACAAAAAAAATTATTAAAATCGAATTTTAATTTGAAACCTCTTCAAAGTTGAACTACCTCGACTTTGTAGAAGTCGAGGATTCTTACTTCACGGGCTGATACTCTCCCACGAGAGTAGGATTACCGTGCTATCCCCCCTGCTCCAGAGGTTCATTTTTTCATCGATTAAATCTCTTAATCCTTGTTTTAGAATGTTTTTAGCGGCGTTTATGTCTCGGTCATGTGTTTTTTGGCATTGTGGGCATTTCCATTCTGTTTCATATTTTAGGTCTTTGTTGTAGTGTCCGCAGTCGCTGCATATTTTACTTGATGGGTACCATCTGCTTATTTGTCTGAATGTTTTTCCATATATTTTGGCTTTGTATTTAAGCATTTCGACAAATTTTTTCCATGCGATTTTTTGTAATTTTGGGCTGTAGCGATGATTTTGGAACATTCCTTTTATGTTTAAGTCTTCGAGTATGATTATGTCGTATTTTTCTACGATTTGTGTGGTTGTTTTGTGGTAGTAGTCATTGATTTTGTTCTTTTTTTGGTCTATCCATTTCCAGTAGGTTTTTAGTGTTTTTTTGTAACGTTTGCTGTTATGTTTTTGTCGGGATAGTCTTTTTTGGTATTTTTTGATCATGTTTTCCTCATAGGTAACGTCTAAATTGGCTATTTTTAGTCCGTTGTCGAGTGTTGCTAGTGTTCTAATACCTAAATCGATTCCCGCAGCTTCTTTTGTTTTAGGAAATTCTGGTATTTCAGTTTCGATGTTAAATACGGCATAATATTTTCCATTTTCTATTTTAATTGTCACATTATTGATTTTAACTTT
>ONUN01000155.1 GCA_900320955.1 uncultured Methanobrevibacter sp.
GTAAGGCGCAGGACTTGAAATCCTGTGAGGTTTCCCTCGCCTGGGTTCAAATCCCAGTCTCGGCGTTTACATCTATTTTTAAAAAAAGTTTTTTAATTTGATATCTAATTCGTCTAGATTAGATACAACATCATTTTTATTTAATTCATCTATTTTTGGTCTTTGAATCATTATTACTGCAATGTCTGTTTCATTTGCGGCCTGTATCTTTTCAATGACTCCGCCTATTTCACCGCTTTCCTTTGTAATCATTGCTGATGCATCATATCTTTCAATCTGATCAATGTTTTCTTCAAGGCTTGCAGCCCCTTTCATTGGAATGATGTGGTCTGGGTTGATGTTTAGTTTTTCACATTTTTCAAGTGAGCTTTCCACCTTCAGAATTCTTGGATAGAACCTTTCCGGGGAAACATATTTCAGGATGTCTTCCATGGTGTTGGCTCCTGCAAAATGCAGAACATTTCCTTCATCGAAACTTTCTGCTATCAATTTTCCTGCATCGTCAAATGATTCTACATAATGGATGTGTGATGTATCGATATTTTTCAGGTCGGTGATGGGTCTTTCAAAGCGAACATATGGCATTTTTAACTCTTTTGCTATGCTTGCGCTGGTTTGAGTAATGTGCTTTGCGAAAGGATGGGTTGCATCAATCAGAATGTCAAAGCCATCCTCTCTTATGATTTTGATTATGTCCTCTTTTGGAAGAGGACGGGCTATGGTGTCGTCACTTCCGCCCTGCATGGCCAGTCTTGCACCATACTCAGTGGTGGTTGTTGTTAGGATATAGGCATCATAATTGCTTTTAATATGCTCTATGATGTTAGTTGAGTCTTTAGTTCCTCCAAGAAGGAGTATTTTCATTTCATCACCTTGTTCATTACCTTTTGAGTTATTAATATTGTTGAGGATACTGCAAGGATTATTATCCAGTCAACCATGTCGAGGGATGTAGTTCTGAATATTGTCTGCAGCAGTGGAATGTATAGAATCAACAGCTGAAGCAAAAATGAAATGATAATTCCCAAATAAAGGTATTTGCTTGATTTTTCTGAGTTTGCCCTTCCGTTGAATGCATTCATCAATTGATAAACTACAAATAATGTGAATGCAACTGTCATGGCCTTTTTTGTTGAAACGCCGGAGGATATTTCATATATGAAGACGCATATTGTTCCGATAGCCATCACTATTCCTAAAATCAATATCTGAAGCATTGTATTTTTTGTCAGTATGTCTCCCTTTTCCGGCGGTCTGTTCATAATGTCTCTTTCGGGTCCTTCAATACCAAGCATCTGTGCTGGAGGTCCGTCCATTACTATGTTGAGCCACAGCAATTGTGCCGGATTGAACGGCAGAGGCAGATTCAGAAGGGAAGTTCCAACAATTGTCAATATTGCCCCTACGTTTGTGGAAACCTGATATTTGACGAATCTTTTGATGTTGTCATATATTTTCCTTCCGCCTTCAATCGCTTTGACGATTGTTGTAAAGTCGTTGTTTTGAAGAATCATGTCTGAGGCTTCTTTTGCAACGTCTGTTCCATCACCCATTGCAACTCCAATTGATGCTTTTTTAAGTGCTGGTGCATCGTTTACACCGTCTCCGGTCATTGCAACAATATTGTCCAGTTTTTTAAGTGTTTCCACAATTTTCATTTTTTGTGTTGGCTTTACTCTTGCATAGACTTGAATTTCCGGAGCGATTTTCAGGTATTCCTCATCGCTTAATCTGTCCAGTTCGGCGCCGGTCATTACTCTTCCGTTGGTTAGAATGCCTATGTCTTTTGCAATTGCACGGGCTGTCTTTTCATGGTCTCCGGTAATCATTACAATGCCTATTCCTGCATTGATACATTCTTTTACGGATTCTTTCACGTCCTTTTTAGGCGGATCGATTAATCCGAGAAGTCCGGTAAATGTCAAATTTTCTTCAGGCTCTTCGGTGTCATTTATCTTATATGCAAATCCGATTGTCCTAAGTGCATGTTCACTCATTTCACCAATCTTTTTGATAATCATTTCCTTGGTTTCAGCATCAATAATTTCGATACTTCCATCTTTATCTATGTATTTGCATTTGTCTAAAATAATTTCTGGAGCACCTTTGGATAAAACAATATTATTTTCACCGTCCAATATGTGTATAGTAGTCATCATTTTACGATTACTGTCAAGTGGGATTTCACAAACCCTTTCAAGTGATGCATCATGTTTGCTGCAATGCTTTAGAATGGCACCATCGGTTTGGTCTCCAATGATTTTATCATCATCAAGGACTGCATTGTTACATAATTTACCAATCAACTGTGTTTTGTCTTCATTTGTGTAAAAACTTTCGACTACAGTCATTTTATTTTCTGTTAATGTTCCTGTCTTGTCACTGCAGATGACTGTACATGAACCTAGGGTCTCAACTGATAGAAGTTTTCTCACGATTGCATTTGATTTTGCCATTTCTGACATTCCAAGAGCAAGTGTCAATGTCAGAACTGCAGGAAGCCCTTCGGGAATTGCCGCAACAGCCAGTGAAACTGCAGTCATAAATGTTTCGACAAGAGGAATTCCCTTTAAAAATTCCATGATGAATATTGCTATACATACGACAATTGCGATTGCAGAGAGGGTCTTTCCAAGCTTTCCAACACGCTTTGCAAGTGGTGTTTCCTCATCGTCGTGCTGGACAATGTCTGCAATTTTCCCGATTTCCGTGTTCATTCCAATGCTTTCAACAACTCCGATTCCGTTTCCTGAAAGTATGTTGGAGTCCATGTAAAGTTTATCGTCAATTTCTTTTGATACTGCCTTGGATTCTCCTGTAAGTTGGGACTCATCACAGCTCAGTGAATTGCTTTCAATCAATACCAAATCTGCAGGTACCTTCGAACCTTCATCAAGAACTACGATGTCTCCAACAGTCAATGTTTTCGCATCAATTTCTGTAATCTGGCCGTCCCTTTTTACGACAGCATGTTTTGTAATGAAATTCTTAAGGCTTTCAATGGCCTTTTGTGATCTGTACTCTTGGATAAATCCCATAATCACATTCAATAGGACTGCCAGAATTATTACTCCTGCATCTATAACGTCTCCAATTGCAAATGCAGCAATTGCAGCAACGATTAAAAGTCCAATCAGCACATCTACGAACTGGGATAGAAATAGGATATATAATGGTGTAGGTGGCTTTTCTGCAATTTCATTCAAGCCGTATTCCTTCTGTCTTTTTTGAACTTCACTTGAGCTGAGTCCGTCCAGTGATGTTTCGTATCGGGTCAGTATGTCACTCATGTTATCACCTTAAAATGTAAAAGCTTGCCCTGTTGAAATTTTTCAGTTTCATTTTAACTCCAGGCGTATTCAAATCTTCGTTTGTCAATGGTTTGATAATTATATATTCAGGTCCGGATTTGTGATGTCATCCCTTATTACGCTTTCATCGGCAGGGAGGATATCTGTTTTGATTAAAGTGATATTTTCCCTTGCAGATATTGTCTTTGCAATCATGTTGAATTTTCCAATCCCAATTTCTGCAATTTTGACATCTTCGTCGCCAACCTCATTCAGGATATACTCTGCAAAATCTTGCCACATTTTATTTACTCCTTAACATAATTTAATCAATCAAAATTATTAAATATATCTTTTCCATAATATTTTTTTGTATGAAAGTTAGAAAGTTTGTTCCAAAAGATTTAAAGAGGGTTTTTGAAATTGAAAACATGTCCTTTGACCAATCCTATGGAATAAGCATGTTTCAGCAGTTGTATGAAATGGGAATCGGTTTTCTTGTAGCTGAAAAGAATGATTATGTTATAGGATATGTGATGTTCTGGGTAAAATATGAAAATCAGGGCCATATCATATCAATAGCTGTTGATAAAAACTATCGCCGTCAGGGAGCTGGAACAGAATTGCTCATACGTGCAATTTCTATTTTATCAATGCTTCCGATTGATGCAATCTATCCGGGATATTATGAAGGTGGCGAAGGAGCCATTATAATGTATTTACCTGTTGAAAGGGGTAAAATTGCCAATAAGTAAACTTTTGTAGTCTGTTAGGACTTCAGGCGGAATTGAACCTGTCATGTATAGCACTGCAATTATCACAAGGTAGAACAGTATTATAGCAATCTGAATGTATCCGTGTCTTTTTGCACTAGGATCTTTGCGGGTTATCAGATAAATTGCAATAAGAAGTCCGATTATGCTTCCAAGCACTGCAAAGAAATATCCAATGAATATCAGCAATCTGCTGGTTTTTTTGTATTCAATCTCAGGTCCTGTTGAAAACTCTTTTTTAACCACAATAGGTTTGATTACATTTTCCTGGTTTTCAAAAGATTTCTTAAAAATTAAAGGGCTGCCGCATTTGACGCAGTAATCCGCTTCATCAGGATTTGTAAATCCACATAGGGGACATGTGTGTTCGTCATGCTCAACTTTCGGAAACTCATATCCACATTTTATACAAAATCCATATATATCGTCACCTGCGGAACCGCATTGCGGACATCGTCTCATCATAATATCACTTATTTTATTAATTAAATATTAATTGTTTATATATTTTTTTAATTGGTTTTTCAAATAATTATATTAAAGTTGTAATAGATAATATTAGTTAGCATGATTGAAAAAATAGAGATTACTCAGAGATTTAATTTCAAGCGCCTCAATCGCCATTATGAATGTTTTACAATTGATTTTCTGGCCAATATGGCATACTATAAAATTTCAGA
>ONUN01000157.1 GCA_900320955.1 uncultured Methanobrevibacter sp.
TTGTTATGATTTGTTTTTGTCCTACGATGTCTTCTAAATTTTGTGGTCTATATTTTTCTACCCATGGTCCAGTCATTAAATCACCATTTCTTTATGTAAAGTGTTTATGTTTTTTGTCAATAATTAATGTTTGCTTAATGTTTTTATATATGAAAATATTATATATAATTCAATTGAGAGAGTACATGAAAAGTAATATCATGAAAAGTTTAAGGTGTTAAAAATGAAAGGTACATGGAGACTTAAGTTAAGAATGCTCCTAACATCTGTTCTCATGTTTACAATTGTTTATTTCCTCATATTTCTTGTCGGACGATATTTGGGAATAAGCAGTTGGAGATTATATGCAGGTGTGAGCTTAGTAATCGTATTTTTACAGTATTGGTTCGGACCAAGTCTTGTTAAACGTTCAATGAATGTAAGGCCGTTATCTGAAGCTGAAGCGCCACATATTCATCAAATGGTTCAGGAATTGGCTGACGCAGCTGGCGTTCCAAAACCTAAAATTGGTCTATCTGAAATCAACATTCCAAATGCATTTGCTTATGGAAGAACAAGTAGAAGCGGACATATTGCAATTACTCGTCCTATTTTAGGATTACTTGATCGTGATGAGTTAAAAGCAGTGCTTGGTCATGAAATGGGTCATATTAAACATAATGACATGGCTGTAACAGCAGCAGTCAGTGTAATTCCAATGATTTGTTATTATATTGCATTGTCCTTCATGTTTTCAGGGGATAATGATAACGGTGCGGGAATCATAATAGGAATATTAGGTTATCTATTTTATTTATTGGGTCAGCTATTGGTATTGTTCATCTCAAGAACCCGTGAATACTATGCTGATGCGGCAAGCGTTGAATTCGGTAATCGTCCGGCAGCATTGGTATCAGCACTTTACAAATTGTCTTATGGTACTGCAAGATGCAGTAAGGAAACTATTGATGATGTTAATGTTAATAGGGCATTTTTTGCAACTGATGTAAATAATGCAAAACGTGATGTTACAGACTTCCAGCAAATAGACTTTGATGGTGATGGAAAAATTTCCGACGAAGAGTTAAGAAAACTCGCTAACTCAGAGATTAAAATTTCAAAATCAAGTGGGATCATGGAACTGTTCTCAACCCATCCAGATTCATTAAAAAGAGTAAAAAGATTGGCAGAAATTGAAAATTAGGTGTAATGTATGAAAATGATTTTAGATGAACGTGGAAAAAAGTATATTTTAAAGCCGGGGGCTGAATTTCAAAGCGATTTAGGCATTGTCAAGGCGGATGTATTGGACAATGCACAAATAGGGGATGAAGTAAAAAGTCACCTTGACCACTCATTTAAAATCGTAAAACCTAATGTCAATGATTTCATCCGTGTAGTTGATGCCGGAACCGGTGCTGGAGCTATTGCACTTCATTTTGGAAATGTCGTAGGATTGCAGGGTAAAGTTTTTACATATGAAATTCGTGAAGACTTTGCTGAAGTTGCCCATAGGAATATTGATAATTTTGGAATTACCAACATTGAAGTCAAAAACAAAAACATTAAGGAAGGAATCGATGAGAATAACATTGATTTAATCTTTTTGGACTTGCCTAAGCCATTTGAAATATTTGAAGAGGTAATGGAATCATTAAACGTTGGCGGATGGCTTGCTGTTTATGCACCTTATATCGATCAGGCCGAAACTTCTTACCGTGTAGCTAAAAAATTAGGCTTTTATGATATTGAAATTATTGAAACTCTGGAGAGAGGATTGGAAGTTAGAACTCAGGGCGTAAGGCCAAAAACACGCATGGTCGGCCATAGCGGATATTTGCTTTTTGCTAGAAAATTATAATCAAATTTTCTATTTTTTTTTTTAATTTTTTTTTCTATTGGATTAAAAATAATTTTGAATAAAATATTTTAATTGAGAAATTACATAAATATTCATGTCAATTTTTTGGTGAAAATTTATGGCTAAAACTAGGATTCAATGGATTGATCTTGTACGTGCAATAGCTATCCTGACCGTATTGTATATTCATGCTACTGATGGAATCTATATAATCTCTTCAGATATGATAGTGAATTATACATTGCCTTCAAGGATTTTTAACTTTGCATCACTCTTTATTGGGCGTATTGGTGTTCCATTCTTTTTAATGATTACAGGTTATTTGTTGCTTGATAGAAGCTATGATGATGATAAGACCCGTCACTTTTGGGCAAACAATGTCAGAACTTTAATCATCATTACTGTGATTTGGACAGTTTTATATGCGATTAGTTTACAATTTGTCACTGTATTTTATGATGTCGTAAATGTTTCAGAAGCGGGAACATTGTTCTTCTCTCACATGTGGTATATGCCAATGATTATTGGAATGTATCTTTCAATGCCTTTCGTTGCGGCTGCTTTAAAACATTTTGATGTGGATACAATTTTCCGTGCAACAGTTGTATTTTCATTTTTAGCATTTGTTGTTCCTTTTGTTTCATTATTGTTTGACATGTTTGGAATTCAGGATGTAAATATTCAGTATTCACTTGGTTTTAGTGGTGGAGCATATGGAATTTATATTATTTTGGGATATTTGGTTAAAAAAGGATACTTTAAAAAGTATTCAAGTTACAAATTAGCGCTTTTAGCTATTATTTCATTTATAATTTGCGTATTGTTCCAATACTACACATTTACAAAAGGATATGATTTCTTCTTATGGTATGAATTCCCATTCATTTTACTGGGTTCATTTGCATTATTTGAATTGTGTTCTAGAGTAGAAACAGTAAAAGCATATAAGGGAATTCAATTTTTATCAAAGTATTCATTTGCAGTGTTTTTAATACATAACTTATTTAGGCTTCCATTATTGCCATTTGTTGTGTATTTGCCATTTTCAGAACCTGTAAAAGCTATTGTTCTTTGGATTGTATTGATAGTATGCAGTTATGCGGCTGCAGTAATTATTTATAGAATTCCAAAATTCGGAAAATTTGTGTTATATATGAGATAATTATTCCATTATCTCTTTTTTTACTTCTTTAAATGCTTTTTTTGCCTCAGGTATGGGGAATAATGGATAAATATGGAATAATTCTTTTCCAATTATGAATTTAACATTAACATCATTCTTTTCAAGTTTTTCAACGTAAAGCTTGATGTCCTTGTAAAAGATTTCATTATCTCCTGCAAAAATTAGTGTTGGGGCCTGATTGGCCACATCTCCAAAAAGAGGACTTACTTTATAGTTTTTAGTGTCCAGATTTCCCGCCCAGGATTTTCCAATTTCTCTAAGACCAATTTCTCCTAAAATTGGGTCGTTTTCATCGTTGTATGGTGTATTGCTCATTGAAATGTCCACCCATGGTGAAAATGTTATGATGTGGTCTGGTTGGGTTAAATTGATTGTTTTTATATATTGTGAAAATGATAATATGAATCCTCCACCAGCGGAATCTCCCATTAATATTAAATTGGTGTTTAAATCTATCAAGGATTTATATAATTCAGTAATTTTTTCAATACTTTCATTCACGTCATGTAATGGCGCTAAAGGATAAACTGGTGCAAGAACATAAGCATCTAATTTTTTTGATAGCAAATAACAATATAGGAAATGCTGGTAATTTATCTCATTTACATATGCTCCGCCATGCATGAAAAGGATGGTGTTTTTGGATTTTTTATCTCCAAAGGTAAAAACCTGCATTCCATTAAAATCAATGCTTTTAAATATACTTTTTACGGGCTTTTCAGTAGTTTCTGATTTTTTTTCTAAAAATTCATCAACTTTTTTTTGCATGACCATATAGTCGGGTTTTGTAAACTTTAGTATTGATTCTTCGATTTTTGCAATATTTGATTTGCTCATGTTTCCACCATGTACATCTAACAATATCTATATTTATTTTTTAAAGGTATGTTTAATTAAATTATTTGTTTGTTACATATTTTGCATGGAAGTTAATGTAATGATAAAAATAAAAGATTCTATTTTTGATTAAACTTCATGAATTTATGGTCCCCTCCAGGGATTTTATATTCAATGTCTTTTTTTAAAAAAGTGCTGCAAATTAAATGTCTATTAAGTTTGTCTTATAAAAGAAAAAAAGAAGGAATAATTAAATTATTCCATAAATATCGCTGGTTTATAAGGCATTGCATTTCTTGCCTTGTTTTGTGGGTCGTAAGCATCATCGGTGTGGATAATGACTTCGTTACCAATTTCTTCAGTAATATAGTCAAGTGCATCGTTTAAAATTTCTTCTTCGTTGATTTTTCCGATGTATCTTGTTTTGGTCATTTCCTTACCGATTTTTTTAGCCACCATTGCGATTTCTTTTTTATTATCGTTGATGTTAGCTTGGATGGCTTTTCCCATGATTTGACCGATATCCGGTTTTCCAACCTCATCAGCTATTTTGTATAATTCCCATTTCCAATCAGGAGCAAGATAAACATGGACTTTGGAGATGTCTCCTTTAACCATTTTCTTGATTTGTGTAATATCTTTTATGATATTCTGCACTAATTCTTCTGATTTTTCAATTTCTAAACTTACAAGTTCTGAATCACCTTCTCCGCCATATTTGCTCCATAATTCCTCTGAAGTGTGTGGGGTAAATGGTGCTAAAAGTCTAATCCAGTTTTCTAAAACTGTTGAAAGGACATAGATTATTGCAGGATCCTGTGAGTCGATTAAATGTTTCACACGATATAGGTAGTGGTCTATGTCTTTTTTAAGTAAGAATAGGGAATCTTGTAATGCCTGTCTTGTTTGGAAGACTTCCAATGCTTCTGTAGCGTTTTTAATATGTTGATTAAGTTGGCTTATCATCCATAAGTCAATTGTACGGGTAAGCTCTACTTTTTTGATATTGCTTAAGTCTAGTTTGGAACCCTTAATTTCTTCAATATTTGCTGCAAATTCTCTAAACCATTCAAGTCTTCTTTTTGTTCCTAAAACTTCTTTTTCTCTCCAGTCAAAGTCTTGCCATGGTTCAGCAGAAGCCATTAAGAATAATCTTACTACTAACATTACCTTTTGATGAAGACATTTTGTTTCCTTCCAAAAGGCCCATTCCAAATACTACGGTTCCTTTTGGCCATTTGTCTTTTGGATAAATTGCACTGTGGTGGAACATAAGGAAACTTAAGTGGTTTCCTACTAAATCTTTTGCAGATAATCTCCAGTCAAGAGGATACCAATAGTTAAATTCATCCTGGATTTCTTTAACCTTTTCTGCAGGCACTGTAATGTCTCCGGAATCCTTATCTAAAAGTACCTTATCGAAGAATGCTCTGTTCAAGTCATCAGGATTCATGTCTCTTAGGTATTTTGCAATTGAATAGTAGGACATGTAAATGGTGGAATCGGTTAAAGGTTCGATTAACCATTGATTGTCCCATGGAAGTCTTGTTCCAAGTCCTACTTTTCTAGAACAGGCCCAATCATCTAGCCAGTTGAGATAATATTCAAAGTTATTTTTGATTTCATGAGGGATGATTGTTTCTCCTTCAAGGACTTCTAAAGTCTTTTCGGTCCATTCTTCATTTCCATATTTCATGAACCATTGGTCATCCATGATTTTAACAACACAGTTGTTTCCGCATCTGCATACAACAGGCCTTTCAGCAAAATCATACATGATTGTAGCCATGTTGTCGTTGATTAATTTCTCTTTTAATTCTTCACGAGCGAATCGAACTTTCATTCCACCAAAATCAGGAATGGATTCGATTATTCTTCCTTTGCTGTGTTGCTGTTTGTATAATTCATTTGTTGCTTCGTGTAATTTTTCATCGTTCTGGTCTGTAATTCCAAGCCTTTCAATAATGTCTGCAGCAGGAATTTCTCCATATCCCTTAAGGGTACATACTGGAATTGGCTCTACATTTTCAATAATTCCGCTTAAATTTTCAATAATTCCGCTTAAATCATATTTGGCTATTAATTCATCATTGTTTTTCAAATCTTGGAGCGCGATATAATCTGCCGGTGCATCAGCAGGTTCTGAAAATACAACACCGCTTCCGTATGATGCACTTACAAAACTGGCAGGGAATATTGGTAACTCATCTCCAGTAAATGGATTTGTTGCCATTTTACCAATTAAATCATTAGGATTAATTTCTGAAATGATTTCTAAATCTTTGATTTGATTTAATAAGTTGTAGTGAGCTTCCTTTGTTATAACCCAATTTTCACCATTTGCATTGGCTAAAACATATTCCACATCAGGATTTAACCATATGTTGGTAGCACCGACAATTGTTTCTGGTCTGAGTGTTGCTGTAACTAAAATTTTATCTCCTATCGGGAATTTTAATAGAGTGAGTTCATTAACTCCTACACCTTCTCCTTCAAGCAGGTCGTGGTCTCCAACAGGGTTGTCACAGTTTGGACAGTATTTTACAGGGTGTTCTCCTTTTGCAACTAATCCTTTTTCGTATAATGTGGTTATTTGCCATTCTATGAATTTTTTATAGGTTGGATCAATTGTTCTGAATTCTCTTCTCCAGTCAATTGAATAACCCATTTCCTCCATTACTTCATGATACTCTGTTGAGAAGTATTTTACAATAAATTCAGGGTCTTCTAATTCTGGCAAAGTTTCTTTTGGAACACCGTGAACTCTTTCATATAAATCAAGTGTCCAAGGGTCTTTTCTTTTAATCCTGTCAGCTATTCCAATAACTGGTGCACCTGTAACGTGCCATGCCATTGGGAATAATACGTTATAGCCTTCCATTCTTTTAAATCTTGCATAAACATCAGGTACGGTGTAAGTACGACCGTGACCAATATGCATTGCACCACTTGGGTATGGGAAAGCTACTGTAAGGAATAATTTTTCTCTTTCATCAGGGTTAGATTCAAATAGCTTTGCATCTGCCCATTTTTTCTGCCATTTCTTTTCAATATTTTCGCTCACTAAATCACCATTTTATAAGATTGTTTTTTGAGGACTTTCAGGAACTTTGCTTTTGTGTTCATTCCTGATTATCTTTTTAATAATCATGTCAACATCATCTTGTGAGATTTCTAAATTTTGTGAAATTTCACTAATTTCTTTATCATTTTCACAGTATTCATAAAGAATTTGATCAATTAAATCATAAGACATTCCAAGTTCAGCTTCATCGGTTTGGTTATTCCATAATCCTGCACGAGGAGGTTTATCTATAATTTCCTGTGGAATATTCATAAATTCGCTTAATCTATAAACATCAGTTTTGTATAAATCTCCAATCGGTTCAATGTCACATGCACCGTCTCCATGTTTTGTAAAATAACCGATTAAAATTTCACTTTTATTTCCGGTTCCGCTAACGAGGTAATTTTTAGCATTAGCATAGTAATAAATGATTGACATTCTGATTCTGGCTTTAAGGTTTCCAATAGCTAAATTATTCTCTTCTAGTTGGGTCATTAATAAAAATTCATTTAATATGCTGTCGATAGCTATTTCTTTGTAATCTATTCCTAAACCTTGAGCTATTGAAATTCCGTGAAGTTTGTCATCTGTTGGTGTTGTGGTAGATGGCATTATAATTCCAAATACATTTTCTTTTCCAACAGCTTCACATGCCAAATATGCTGCCAATGTTGAATCGATTCCTCCACTTAAACCAACAACGATTCCGTCGGTTTTAGCTTCGTTAACTTTGGATTTAATGAAATTAACAATGTCTTCTTTTGTTTTTTCTACGTTTATTTTTGGAATTTCGCTAATATTTTCACCAACCTTCTAATCATTTATACATTAAATAGTTTATATTTACTAATTTATAAAGTATGTCATGATGGAGGGTCTTGTTTCAAAAAGCTTTTCTGATGGGATATGAAGTTGATTTCAAGCAATATCGCTAAAAGATAATTTTGAATAAGAGGCTATGTTTTTTTGTAGGTGATAGTATTCAGTTTCCAGTTAGAAAAAATTTGAAAGTCAAAAAGTGAAATCATTTTGATTTTTAACATGTTAAAAATATCTAAAATCACCTTTTAACCATTTAAGACCCAGCACCGGATGGGATATTTTTTTCGGATTTATTAAGAAGATATCTTAATAGGATATAATAAGAGATAGCAAATGTAACTTCTCCTATCAATATTCCCAGTAGAACACAAACTCCGTTTTTGAATATCGGAGCTAATAATGATACTATTGAAATTTCATAGATAATGATTCCAATTGTAAAGACTAATTCATGATAGCTCTTTCCCATTCCGTCCAGCATCTTTTCTGATATTACTGAAACCTCATTGAATGGAATGATTATGATTCCTGCAAGGGCAATGTAGAATACTGATTCCGGCACCCCTGTAACTGAAAAAAAGGCAAAAGCATAATCTCTAATAAAGAAAAATATTACAGTTGAGATTAGTGCCATCAAGATAGTTACTTTAAGCACATAATGGTATAAATCCTTTAGTTCCTCAATTTTATGGGCACCATATAAATGTCCGCAAACACTTACCAATCCTCTACCACAGGCTTTTTGAGGGGAAATGAGTAAGGATTCGATTCTCGATGCAGTTGAATAAAGCAGTACACCGATTTGGCCAAGTTGCTGGATTAAAATCTTATTGAAGAAGAGCATGGATATACACCATAAGCTGTCTGTTAAAAAGTTTGGAAGGGCCACAATGAGTATGTCGTAAACAATTCCTGACTTGAAATACTTGAAATTTATTGGAACTTCGGATTTTCCGCTCAGATACCAATATAATAAATAAAATGTGGTAATTCCTGTGGATAATATTGTGGCATATGCGACACCGCTGACTCCCCAACCTAAAACGAAAATGAAAATAGGATCCAAAATCAAATTCAGGACATTTGTTAGAATAAGCAATCTGGTAGGAGTTTTTGAGTTTCCTTCGGCCTGCAGTGTGTTTGCAAAGAAATTGGAAAAGATAAAGACAAATGGACATAAGAATATTGGAGTCAAAAGAAGAAGTTGCTCCCATATAAGTTAAAATGTCTTTTAAAAAGAATGTAGATATCATAACAATAAATCCAATTAATAAACAGGCTGCAATACCATGCAAAATCGAATTATAGGTATCTGTGAAATCTTTATCGCCTATTTGCCGTGACATTATTGAATTGGTTCCAATGCCTATTGACTTTCCAAAACTTATAATCAATGTAACTAATGGCACTGCCACTCCTATTGCAAAAAATGATTCGGCATTCATTTGAGATACCCAAAATACATCAACAAATGAATAACCTGCTTCAAAAAGTGTGAGAAGAAGCAATGGAGTAGTAAACTCCCAGAATGCTTTTCTTGGATTTGATTCAAAATCTACATTATTAACCATAATATTACTTTTGTTTATTTTGTATAATAAAATTTTTAGATGGATTCATAATATTAAATCAACCATCTTGTAATTCATCAATTGCTTTGATAATTTTAGATACTAACTCTTCAAATTCTTTATCCTCTCTATTTCTTGGATGCTCCATTTTAACTTCAAAAATTTCCTTGATTCTTCCGGGTCTTCTGGATAAAAGGATAATTTTGTCTGATAAAAATACTGCTTCATCAATATCATGTGTAACGAAAAGGATTGTCTTATGTTGTTCTTTACAAATTTTATGAACTTGTTTTTGTAGTTTGTGTCTTGCCTGAACATCCAATGCACTGAACATTTGCAAAATCTTTTAGCCCAACACTCTCAAGATATTCCATTGCACGTTCTTTACTTTCTTTTTCAGGTTTTCCATTGATGCCTAATCCAAATACTACATTGTCAATGACATTTAACCAAGGATAGAGAGAATAGTTCTGGAATATAAAACCTCTTTCGTTGGAAGGTCCTGTTACTATTTTTCCATCATCTTTAACGGTACC
>ONUN01000158.1 GCA_900320955.1 uncultured Methanobrevibacter sp.
TGCATTATCTATAACATTCATAATCTGGTCAAATTCGCCTTCAGGACCAAGTGAAGTCATGACACTGTGTTCTGTTGCCTGAACCGAAAATCCATATAAATTGGAATCGTTATAATAATTTTCAGGAATTGTCAATGCAGGAATTGTATCAGTACCTGAAAAACTGAGCAGATGGGCAGATCCACAAAGCATTGATGATTCGGTTGATGTTGCTCCGCGATATCCGAAATCATGGAGCATAAAATCCAAATTATCCTTTTGAGAACCTGTAACATCCAGATAAAAATTTGATAGTTTCCTGACTTCAGCAGACAGTGTTGCAACAGTTGAAGGATACCAAACCTGAAGCAGAAGTGATTCAAGGTAATTTACCAGCCAGTATGATTTCCTGTCAGTGTTTTCAACAGTCATCAAAACATTGCTGACGTCCACAGGTGTTCCTTCAGCAACTGCCTTGATTTCAATCGGCAATTTACCGCCATATTCATCCAGGATATACTCCCAGCCATCCCTGTTGAATATGCCTTCCCCTATATGGGCGGATATGAGTTTATCCGCTTCGTCAATTTTTTCCTGAGTTACTACAGACCCTTCCAAATACTTTTTAATTATATACTGGAGTCCGTAAAAAATTGTTTTATTAAACTCAGCACCTACCCTACTTTCAAGGTATGAATAAATCTTTTCAGTGCCTTTTGGGTAAAAATAGTGATGAGTTACTTTATAACTATCGGTTAAAAGACAAATGTTGTTTTCAATCATAATATCCCTTTTAAATTGATATTAGATTGTTATAAAATATAAATATTGCTAAAAAAAAAAGAAAAAATAAGAAAAAAGAATCTAGATGTAACTAGTATCCTGTTTTCTAAAGTGTGCTTGTGGGTGATCGCATAATGGGCAAACTTCAGGAGCTTCCTTACCATAATGGATGTATCCACAATTGTTACATTTCCATGCGATTTCTTCGTCCTTTTTAAATACAGTGCCTGCTTTGATTTTGTCAGCTAATGCATTGTATCTGTCTTCGTGTGCCTTTTCGGTAGCACCTGCAGCATCAAACAAATCTGCTATATCATCAAAGCCTTCCTCACGAGCGGTTTCAGCGAATTCCTTATACATTGAAGTCCATTCAAAGTTTTCACCTGCTGCCGCATCTGCGAGATTGCTTTCAGTGTCAGGGACTTTGCCGCCGTTCAATAATTTGAACCAGATTTTTGCATGTTCTTTTTCATTGTCGGATGATTCCTGGAAAATTTCCTTGATTTCCACATAACCGTCCTTTTTAGCTTGAGAAGCATAAAATTCATATTTTACACGTGCCTGTGATTCACCGGCAAGTGCTGCTTTTAAGTTTTCTTCGGTTTTTGTTCCTTTTAAATCTGCCATAATATCAAACCTCTAAATTAAAATATAATAAAAGACTATTTAAACATTTGGTGAGTAGTCAGTAACTAAAAAAAAAAATAAAAAAAGTTAAGAGCTTATTTGAAGTTAGTAGCTCTTTCTTCGAAGTGTGCTTTTGGAACTCCGCAAACAGGACACATTTCAGGTGCTTGAGAACCTTTGAAAATGAATCCACAGTTTTCACATTTCCATTCAATTTCTTCTTCTTTTTTGAATACGGATTCAGCTTCAACATTTGCAAGTAAAGTTCTGTATCTTTCTTCATGTTCTTTTTCGATTGCGCCTACTTTTTCAAATAAGAATGCGATTTTTGCGAATCCTTCTTCTTTAGCGGTTTCTGCGAATTCTTTGTACATGGAAGTCCATTCTTCGTTTTCGCCGTCTGCAGCTGCATTTAAGTTTGCAATTGTGTCTGGAATTTCTTCATCATGTAACAATTTATACCAGATTTTTGCATGTTCTCTTTCGTTTTTGGAAGTTTCCATGAAAATATCGTGGATTTGAACGTAACCTTCTTCTTTTGCTTTTGCAGCAAAGTATTGGTATTTGGTATGTGCTTGGGACTCACCAGCAAAAGCCGCTTGTAAGTTTGCTTCAGTTTTTGAACCTTTTAAATCTGCCATTTTATACATCTCCATTATTAATAATTGAAGTATTTATTCTATATAGAATAATAATATATATATCAATTATCATTTAAAAATTTATTGAAAAAATTTTAAAATTGAGTCAAATACACACTATGAAAACATTGAAAAAAATAAAAAAAGAAGAATAGAAATATAATCTATTCTGAATATAATAAACCTACACCATAATTGATGAATAATACAAGGAATCCACCAAAAATGACATCAGCTATCATGGTACCGATAGTTGGAACAACTGTTACTACTCCCAGAATTAAGGCATAAACAATCAAAAGAATGGATTCAACTATTACAAATAAGATAATTTTTAATATTCCAATTCTTTTTACATCCTCAACTACTTCACCAATATTTATTGCATCGCCGATACTGCGAGATATAGAATATCTTGCTTGAGCAATTATTGCAAATATTCCAAATATGATAAATATTATTACTGCAAGAACTGCCCAAATTCCTAAAGATCCAAGCACTTGCCTAAATCCAGTTCCAATTAGACCAAACACAATCAAGAGAGCAATAGTTATAATAGTCGGTATAATAAAGTAAACTACAAATACAACAAACAGTTTGAGACCATCGATAAAATTATCTTTAAAATCAAAACTTGGAATATCATTTGAATTGTCAATTCCTCTTTTAGTTACATTGACAGAATAGCCAGCCATAACAAATGAGAATAATACTGCAATTATGAATGCAATGATAACTATAAAATGATTTGGTCCCAATATTTCACCTAAACTGGCATCCAAATCACAAATAATTATACCAATACCCACCATCAGATATTTGGTTAAATCAGAGAGCGGATAAGAAAATGACTTTGATAAAATATCGCCTAAACCCAAATTTTCACCTTATAGTAATTTATTTTAAACAAAAAACACAATTCTTTAGTGCCAATAATAAGTTTGTTTTAACAATATTTAAATATAATGTAAAAATTTAAAAAAAAAGAAGAATAGAAATGTTATCTATTCTGAATATAATAAACCTATACCATAATTGACGAATAACATGGCGAATCCGCCAAGAATAAGGTCAACTATCACTATACCAATGACCGGAATGACTGCTACTACTGATAAAATTAAACCTAAAACAATCAAAAGAATGGATACAACAATTAGGAACAAGATAATGTTCAATATTCCAATTCTTTTTACGTCCGCAAATACTTCTCCAATGCTTAATGCATCGCCGATACTGCGTGATATAGCAAATCTTGCTTCAGCAATTATTGCAAATATTCCAAATATGATAAATATAATTACTGCGAAAA
>ONUN01000031.1 GCA_900320955.1 uncultured Methanobrevibacter sp.
CATGTCTCTTGTTTCAACCTTAGTGCGATATATCCCTTTTGGTATTTTATAGGGTTCATCCTCTTCAAGAGAACGCTCCTGCATATGTTCATCAGCTTTGTCGGCATCGTCAACATATTCACGATGCTTTTTGTCCAGTGCAGTTTCTACAATCTTTGACATCCTTGACATTTTTCACACCACAAATAATTTTTAAATGAATTTAGTCTCTAGATTCTTTGGTTTCATCTAATTTTTCTTTAATTGTCTTTTTTTCTTCATCTGAGATAAATTTCATCTTTATATTAATATATATTTAAATTAATTAATAATTGTTACTATTTTTATATTGTAACTGTCGTTTGGCTGATTTTTCTACTGGTCAAATCAAATGAAAACTTTTAACTTCAATTTCTCCTGTGTTTTGACATTAACGGAAGGGCTTTAAAAATCGCAATCTCATTTTAAAAATGGATATATATTTTTAACATTGATTTCAAATGTAATATTATGAATTTGACAGTTATTAATGCAAGTCCAAGAAAAAAGGGGAAACACTGCTGAATTGTGTAAAAATGTGGTTGAAGGGGCTCAAAGCAGTGGAGCTAATGTGGAATAGATTGATTTGTATACCTATGATTTTAAAGGATGCATGAGTTGTTTTGCATGTCATCTAAAGAAAAACTCAGAAAATCCGTTATGCTTCTGGAGAGATGATTTGAAGGAAGTCCTTCAGATGTGCCTTGATTCCGACGCAATCGTCATAGGCACTCCGATATACTACGGATCCATTTCATCATCCGCCCAGGCGTTTCTTGAAAGACTGCTTTTTGCAGCAGACACATATGTTCTTGATGAAAACGGCAATAGGGGTTCAAAAATCAAAAAAGAAATAAAGACGGCTATGATTTACACAATGAACGTCACAAAGGAAATGGATTACTTCAACGGTGAGGATCAGCTGGCCATCATGAGGGGATATCTGACAGCTATTTTCGGTGAATGCGAAGCGTTGTACGCCTATGACACCAAACAGTTCAAAAAATACGACCCTTATCTCAACAACATGTTTGACCCTGAACTAAAGGAAAAAAGCAAGGAAGTTCAGTTTCCAAAAGACTGTGCAAAAGCATTTGATTTGGGAAAAAGGTTGTCTGATGAATAATTTCATGATGTTTTGCGGGATATTCCTTGCCTCAACACAAATGAGGGTTAAAATGAAAGTGAATGTAGTCAATAAAAAAGATTTTACAGCAGACCAGGAAGAGGTCCTTGAAAGATTCATGGATTTTCAAGATGCAATGATTGAAAAGGATTCGGATAAATTAAATGAAATAATATGCGATAATTATACGTTGACGCACATGTCCGGCAAGACACAAACAAAAGAGGAATTCATCGATGAAATCATGGATGGAACGCTGAACTATTATAAATCAACTATAGACAATCCGGATATAACAATACTTGATGATAATAAGGCTATTTTCAAAGCAGATGTAACCCTTGATGCGAAAGTGTATGGGATGAAGGGAACATGGACGCTTCATTCAAGACAGACTATGGAAAAAATAGACGGTAAATGGCAGATCAGCAAATGGGACAATTGAAATTTTAAAGGCTTCGATTAACTCCGCTCTTTTTTGAATTTGAATTCGGGAATTGGTAACGTTAATGTTAATGTAGCTTTGATTAAAATGGATTTGTGTTGAATAATTTCAAAATAATAAGTCGTTTACAAAATAGGAATAAAATTAGTCTTTTACTTCTGTGTCTATTAAAAAAGAAAAAATAAAAAAAAGTTAATTTAAAGATATATTGGCATTCTTAACGATTGAGCATCATCAGAAAAAGGATTAACAATAAATCTTAATTCAATAACGTTTAAAGGGTCAAATGATGCATGTGTAAACCTAGAACTGATACATGCATAAACTGGAACTCTTTTAGTAGTATAACCTACAATAACCTCTTCAGATTCAGTATAAGTAACTTTTTTCTTATATTTATAATAAGTTTTCGACCATCCGTCACCGGATTTATAAACAGAACCACACCAAATATAGCCGCTAGGAGTCGTTGGATAGTAATCTTCCCATTCAGATCCCCATTCTCCCCACCAGCTTTCGCTAGCTAATTTATATTTATATACCCATTTGGACTTTTGAATGTATTTGGTGGAGTAAATAGGTTTTTTATAATTGTAATGCTGGTTAGTCTTAGCAATAATGCGAAGATTAATCCTTTTACCGTGCCTATGCTCTTTAGCATATTTAAGTTTTTTATACTGTTTAGCTGTAAGTCCAAAGACTCAGATTTATAGTATTTAGAAATAAACTTTGCATTGTAAGTGTAAGTGTTTTTCTTGGACAATATGATTTTTTTTGTAGCAACACCCTTTTTTACCTTGACTATAAATGTTTTTCCATTTATTTTAAACTTAACAGCCCCACCATCAATAGGTTTACCATTACTTTTTTTAACTGTAGCCTTTAAAGTGGCATACTTAACCACATTTGTTTTACATTTTTTAGTAGTGACTTTAGCAATAGATTGCTTTACAATCACTTTTGAACTACTGGCTTTTCCAGTAATGCCTTTATATGGATAAACAGTATATGTGTATGTTTTAGCATTTGGCAATTTAATATTTTTTTTAGCTATGCCTTTGGCAATAGGTACAGTATATGATTTTCCATTTATTTTAAATTTCACATATCCGTAATCAATTAATTTACCATTATATTTAACAGTAGCTTTTAAGGTAGTAGAAGAAGTTGACCCTATGCATTTATTTGTATAAATTTTAACAGGAATTTTGCTTATTTTAATAATATTGTTAATTGAATACTCTTGGTCTCCGTCAATGTATCCCCAGACTTTATAGTTACTAGGGAGAATGTTTTTCAGTTTAAAAGTAAAAATTCCATTGGAATCAGTAATTCCCCAATATGGAAAGACTTCGCCATCATTTCGTTCTAAATACACATCAATATCTTTATTTTTAAATGCAACACCATTATTAGTTGTTTTGATTTTAACAGTATCTCCATAATTATAACTTTTTTTATAATTGTCAATTGAGACTTTAATTTGATTTAAATCTTGATCTTCATCATCTAGATTTATATCTTCATATGGATCATCTGAATCAACGATAATAGTTTCGGAAATGGCCTCTTTTGAAGGGTCATCTGCAATTTTTTCCGTAATGTTCTCGTTTGCTGAAACAACTGAAAGGGTAAATAAAACAATAAAAATTAAGATAATAATAAAAAATTTATTCTTTTTATTCATCAATCATAACCCCAATTTTATTATATACTATATATTGTGTTAATATTAGAATATAATTGTTTTTAAATTATTCATATTTTAAAAATATATATTTCTGACATTAACGCCAGCGTTTTGAGAATTGAACTTGATTTTCACTCCTGGATATATGTCCATGAGTTTTTTGAATTTGAATTTGGATACTGCTGTCGTTAATGTTAATGTATGTCTGATTAAAATGAGTTTGTCTTGAATAATTTCAAAATAATCAGTCGTTTACAAAATAAGAGTAAAGCTCATCCTTGACTTCTGTGTCTATTTTAAGATTATAGTATATACTGACATCATTGATGTTCAGTCATGTCAAACATGACGAAATTTGTGGAAAAGAATGGGATTTTCCCATTCTTAAACATTAACACCAAGTTTTTTTGAAAACCTAACCTAATCTGCTTGTGTGATATATATCCTATCAAAAATTAAACTTGAAATATAAAAAAGCCATCGTTAATGTTAATGTTGGATTAATTAAAACATATTGACAGCAACAAATGCTAAAATAATCAATCGTTTATGAAATAAAAATGAAGTTCATCTCTGGTGAGAAATTTGAAATTTTTATTCATCAAGTTCCTCTTTAAGATGAGCGATTAATTCATCAATTTTTTCAATTTGAAGCTTAAATTCATCTTCACGAGGTGTATTGGCCACTTTTTCCAATTTGATTTCTAAAGATGCTTTTAATTCTTCAGCTTTTTTGATTCTTGCTTCGATATTTGTTTTGTCTGTCATGAAATCACCTTTCAATCTTCTTCATCAACAATTTTAGATAAATAATCGCCTAATTTTTGAACAACTCCAACAACCAGTGCATTGCCCATCATGAAATATCTTCTTCTTTCAGTCATTGCTTTGGATTCTATATTTGTCCAATTGTCTGGAAACATTTGAATTCTTTCCGCTTCAACAGGTGTTAATGTTCTTAAATTACCTGAAACATTATCTTTTACAACATGGGAACTTCTATTGGTTGTACTTTCGCTTGTAAGCATTGTTCTTGCAGGAACATCTAACCTATCTGGAAAAGATAATTGTCCTTCTGCAAAATAATACTTTTCGCCGTTTGGTTTTGTCCTCTCTATTCTTTTTGATCCTTTTAAAAATTTCCATTTTTCTAATTTTTCATCCAGAAGGAAGTATTTTTCATCAACTTCATCTTTTTCAAGAACATCGCCCAAAGTAGTTATCTTTTTGCAATCTTGAGGCTCGACTTTATATGTGTGAATAATTCCATCAACCATGCATCCAGCATTAAAGAAATGAAAATCGAATTCATCACTGATATAAACTATATCTTCAAATGATTTTGATGAAATATCTGACTTTCCCTTGTCTAATTTGGTGTCCTTAATTGGAAAGTTAGATGCAAAAATACCTTTGGAGTAAACAAGCTGCTCTGCGGAATTCTTAATCATGCTTTGATAATATTTCGTGGAATTATGGTATGCAAAGATAAAGACTCTTCTTCTTTTTTGAGGAAAGCCATATTCTGCTGCGTTAATTACTCTCCATTCAACTGCATAGCCGTTGTCTAGAAATGACCTTAACATTATCCCGAAATCACGTCCTCTTTGGGTTGACGGTGATCTGAGCAACCTATCGACATTTTCAAGTAAAACAAAAGGAGGTTGTTTAGTTTCTAAGATTTCAGCAATTTCCCACCAAAGAACACCTTTTTTTCCTTCAATACCTTTTTCGTTTGAAAGTGATCTTGCTACAGAGTAATCTTGACATGGAAAACCTCCAACCAGTAATGTGTGATTGGGAATAATGCTTTTATCAACTTTTCCAATATCTTCACAGATGCAAGAATTTTCACCAAATCTTTCAATATAACAATCATATGCGGCCTGTGTTTTTGTAGATGGCTCCCATTGATTGGCCCAGACAAAATTCCAGTTGGAATCTTCTTTGACTTTATTACCATCAAATGTTATGTGGTTAAACCCACAGCGAAATCCTCCAACACCTGCAAATAACTCAACGACACTTTTTTCCATAATG
Organism: uncultured Methanobrevibacter sp.; assembly: GCA_900320955.1. GTDB lineage: Archaea > Methanobacteriota > Methanobacteria > Methanobacteriales > Methanobacteriaceae > Methanocatella. Next base: position 5,320 of record ONUN01000031.1, read on the forward strand.
ATTACTCCAACATATTATATATTGGTTAATCAATATATAAAAATTAATTAGAGAGCATTTGAAAAGTAATATTATCATGGACAAAACAATGAAATTTAAAACAAAAGAAGAATTACTAGAATACACTTCAAATATTGTCGGAAAAACATTTGAAGAAATCGATTCTGAGCATTTACTTGAAAATGAAAATCCTAAAAGACAAAAAGGATTATTGGGTCATGTGGTTGAGACAGGTTTTTACAAATATCCTAGAAATAGCGATAGCAGGGCTGATTTTGAAGAATTGGATATTGAATTAAAAGTTACCGGCTATGTTAAAAATAAAAATGGAAGTTTAAGGGCGAAAGAAAGATTAGTCTTAAGTAAAATCGATTATAATGCAATCGTTGATGAGACTTTTGAAAGCAGCCATGTGCTTGGTAAATGTAAAAATATGCTAATCATATGGTATGAATATGATAAAAATAAAGAAGCTAAAGACTTTTTAATCACTGATTATCAGTTATATGATATGAATAAAGATAAGGATATCTTTATAAACGATTTTAAAATTATAAAAGGGAAAGTACTGGCTGGAAAAGCTCATGAATTGTCTGAAGGAGATACTTCATATTTGGGAGCCTGTACAAAGGCAAGAACTTCCAAAGATAGAACCACACAACCATTTTCGGATATATTGTCCAAACCTAGGGCATATTCTCTTAAAAATGCATACATGACTGGAATATTGAGAGAAAATATTAAAATTCCATTAAAATCTTTGAATAGTTCCAAATATGAGTTCAAAACTGTTGTTGAATTTGTAAGTCACAAATTAAAACCTTATTTTGGAAAAACACAAGTTGAAATTCTTGAAGATATAACTGGCAAGATATATGGTGAAAAAATACCTAAAAATATCAGCAAAATGATTTCTGATGAGTTAATTGGAAAAGATGAAGATTTGGCCGAAAAACACGAATTGTTTGCTAAAACAAATTTTATTATTAAAAACTTGCCTGTTCAAGAAAATGGAAAGCCTCGTGAGAGAATGTCATTTAAAACAATTAGTTTAAGTGATTTTGATGATGATTGGGAAGATTCATATTGGAAAAATTATTTTGAAGAAACAACATTAATTGTCATTTGTTATAAGGAAGTTAATAGAAGTAAAAATGGATATCGGGTTTTAAGTGATGTTAAACAAATTACATTTGATGAAAACGATTTGGAATCATTTGAAAAAACCTACAATCAAATTAAAAAGGCAATTGAACAAAAGGATATTAATTTATTGCCGACTCCATCTAATGGTTTTAAAAATCAATTACTTGAAATTGCTCCAAAAGGAATTAAAGGTGATGATGCTTATCTTAATTTCTTTAAAAGAGATAAAACAAAAGTAGCTTTCATGATTAGTAAAAAACTACTTTATAAAAAATTAATTTAAATTTATTATAAATCATTAATCTTCATTCATATCAATAGTTTTTAAATGATCTTTTATCTTTTTTTCAAATTTTTTCAAATAGTTTTCATATGAACAATTTTCTTCAAAATTCTTTAGGAAAGATAACCCTGTATTGGCATATTCTTCAGCTAATTTATACACATAATTTAATGCATCATCTGATTTAGAAACATAATTAATATCATCAGATTCAGCATATGCTATTGCATATAATAATGGCATATCATCATCTTCATCTAAATATTTAGTTAATATTAATTGTCTTTTTTTCTTTCCGGATATAGGTGTTGGCTTTCCCATTTTATATCCTAATGATAGTGCAAAAAGAAATTGATCTTTTCGTTCAATATCATGTGTTTCAAATCCAAAAATATATGAGGTATCTAAAAATTCATCATATTTTGCATCAGTATAAATTCTATCAATCACTTTAGGTTTTTCAGAGGACATCATTTCATCTCCGTAATTTTTGATATTGTTTCAGCATCATTCATTGTAATTAAAAATTTATTTTTAACATTATCCAATATTGGGGCAATATCATCCGAATACTCTGCAGGTGTGACAATAATTATTATCTGTTTAACTGTACTTATTTCTAATAATTTTTCAACAAAATTTACCCTATTATCATCAGAAATTCTTGCTAATGGAGTATCAATTAATAATGGAGCATCAAATCCAGAAATAGAATGAATCCCTAGAGTGAAAGACAATGTTAATAATTCTCTTTCAGCTGCACTTGCAGTACCTAATGTATTCTTTTTAGTTCTTTTGTTAATTAATTGCAATTGATAAGAATCATCAATATTTACAGTTTCATAGGTTTCTTTTTTCCAAATTAAATCAAAGAATGCGCTCCTAGTAAATTGCTCAATATCATCTTTTGTACGATGCATTATTTCATTTTTAGTATTCTTAGCTAAGTCTCTAGCATTTTCACATAACTCTTTTTTCTTATTCAAAATTTTGAGTTTATCCTTATTTTTCATTACTTTAGCTAATTCTTCATTCTTTTCTTCAATTTCTTCTTTAAGCTTTTCTATGTTATTTTTTATCATACCTAAAGTAATATAATCCGCATCTTTCGATGCTTCTAGTTCTTCTCTTAAATTAAATTTTTTAATTATCTCATCATTTTTTTCATTATATCCAATATAATCTTCCATTACTTTTTTCCATTCTTCTTGATTTTCTGTTAAATCATCATTAACATCTTTATAATGATTTGATAAAATTTTTGAACTTTTAAGATAAGTATTTGGAGTATTCATGGATACTTTCAATGTTGACTTCATGTCTAATAATAATTTTGACTGATCAGTAGATAATTGATATGCTGCAAGAGAATTTCTTAAGAATGTTTCTGAAGATTCATCTAAATGTCTATTGCAAACTTTACATGTTCCATCATCTAAACTTTCTTGTATAACTTCTTCATCCACTTGGTAGGGTAGTTCGTTATTGTTTTCTTTCTCTACAATCGTATCATATAAAGATTTAGTTGCATCATATGTAAATAATGCCGGTGCAGATGAAATTATTAGCTCTGATTTATCAACATCTATTTGGTCAAGTTTGTCTTCACATTTTTTAATTTCTGATTCTAAATCTTGTTTTCTCTTTTCTAAATCTCGAATATCTGGTATTCCTTCGAGTTCTTCAGTTAGCTTAGCAATTTTCTCTATAGATGTATTAACATTATCATTAACACTCTCTTCTCTGTTTTCTTCTTCTTTAAGTGCATTTTCTTTTTGTTCTAATGTTTTATTGATTTCTTCAACATCAGAATCTAAACGACTTGCTTGAGTTCTAATGCTTCTAAATTTTTCATCTAAGTGAGTTTGCATATTTTGAAGAATATCTATATGAGATAAAATGAAAACATTATGTTTGATATGCTCTCCTTTATTATTTAAAAAATATCTGTCTAATTGTTCACCATCAAAAAAGAAAAATTCTCTTATGACTATTGGGACAAAATCATCTACAAGATTTAATGCTTCATCCCCTTTAATATGTCTTGTTTTGCCATTTTTTAATTTTTTATCAACAGAAAAATCTGTTTTATTATTTTTTAGTGTTCTGGTAAAAATGAACTTAGTGCCATTATCTGCTACAACAGAGAGGCTTACAAGTACTTCATCATCTTTATTAGCTGTTACATTTAAAATTTGTCCAGCAGTATTTTCATCAAATGCGTGAGGTTCATCTTCATATAAACACCAGTTGATAGCATTTAAAAATGTAGTTTTTCCAACACCATTTTTTCCTTTAAGTATATGAAAATCATGTTTAGATTTTGGAAATATCATATCAACTTTTTTATATTGTCTAAAGTTACGCATTGTCAATGATTGTAATCTCATTTATCCACCTCATCAACAAACTTATTCAATAGTTTATCATATTCTTTGTCCCAACTACCTGATCCATTAAATTCATGCATGAATATTTCTGCTGCAAATTCTGCTAATGTTTTATTATCTGCATTTTGTTTTAATAGATTTAAGATTTCATCATCATCCATTTAATCACCTCATTCATAAAGTTTTATATAATATTTTGCTTTATTTATTGCACATGATCCTATCATATCTGTTCGTCTTTTCTCCTTTTCAAAAATATCATTTTCCGTATCTTTAAATTCAGAATTTTTAGACGGTTTAATAATCATATCATAAACATCAGCAAATGATTTATTTTTAGACCTTCGTATAACTCTACCAACTCTTTGAATAAATTCTCTTGGATTAGTACTATTACACATTAGAATTGCTTTTGATGCTGAAGGAATATCTACGCCTTCATCAAGGCAATGCATTGATACAAGTCCATCATAATCTCCATTTGTAAAATCTTCAAGTATTATGTCTCTTTCTGATTTATTGCCCTTTGATTTGATTGGATTTGATTTATCTTTACTTGTAAAAGTTGTAATATCCATATTAAATTCATTTCCTGCAATGTCCAATACTTTATCAATTTGTTGTTCACTACAAAAAATGAGGAGATTTGTTTTATCTTTCATTGAAGACAATATTTCCCGAAGTACATCATATTTGTTTTTAGCATTTTTAATTAAATTTGCCCTTTCAATTAATTTTTTTTCTATTGTTTTCTGATTTGGATTTTCTTTACCAGATTCGATAGCAATAATCCAACTTAATTCATCATATTTCTTTAATTCATCATATGTTAATTTTACAGGAGATAAATGATACTTATATGGTGTAAGATATGTCATATCAGTCATAGGATTAATTTCATTTATTGCTTTTTCCAATGAAAAACCATAAACTTCTTTTCCAAAGAAGTTGAATAAAAATTCAGTTCCATAATCATCAAAAAATCGCTCAGGAGTCGCACTTAATCCTAATCTATAATCATACTTTTTTAACAATCCTTTTTGTCTTGTAGTTGATCCCAAACCATGCATTTCATCGCCGATTAAAAAAAACTTAGCATCAATATCCTGATTAAATAAATTAATAAATTTATGATTTGAAAATGTTTTATGCACTGCAATAATTACCGTATGATTTAAGTAATCCAAGTCGATGTCTAGTAGAATTTCTTCAATTTGTTTATATTTTTTTGGGTTTGTTCCATCTGCAATAATTAATTTGTCAATTAATTTCATTATTCCAAATTTTTCTAAAGATTTTTTCCATTGTTGAACAAGATGTTGATATGGTACAGAAATAACTGTGATTAATTTTTCTTCTGAAATTAATGTATCTTTTAAACATCCTAATGCAGTATATGTTTTTCCCGTTCCTGTTGCCATTGCGAATATTCCTTTTCTTCCATTTTCAATCCAATTTTTCCTAGCTTCAATTTGATAATCAAATAATGTAATTTCTGTTTCATCTTTAATATCAATATCTTCATGGAATTTTAATTGATTAAAATTTTGAGGGGCGGATTTTATAAATTCTCTTTCAACTGCTTCAGGAATAGAAAATATCGAATATTCATTATTATATGATTCGTTCCAGGTATTATTAAATAATTCAATATGGTTTAATAAATGAGTATAATCTCGTTTATCCCAACTTCCAAAAACATCAAAGTGCTCAAAATTTTTTGACCATGCAGCATTACTTTCATTATTAGAACCACTAAACGTAATATAATTTCCATCAAAATCCTTTAAAATACCAAGCTTATAATGAAATATTCCTTCATAATTAGGTAATGGATTTCCGAAATCATCTAGTTTTATAGCTATCTTTATTTCTAATAAATTATTAGCAACCATCCAACCCAAAACTTGGATATGATGTCGTTCTATATAATTTTCAAGGTTCTCTATATTTTCAAGGAAATTTTTTGTAATTATCTCTTCGGGTGTTTTCTCAGCAACCATTATTGATTTAACATCTTGAGGGGATAAATCTGCACCACAAATTAATTTCATTTTACCGTTATTTAAAATAAATTTTTTAAGTCCTCTAGCAACTAAACTTAAACTTTTTGAATTAAAAAAACCTACTGCCCTATAATATTCTGATGATTCAGATAAAACAGGAATATAAAATTCATTCAATAAATCATTTTTGCCTGAATCATAATGTGTATTCAAATTTAAATCCCTAAAACTCATATATTATACCAAACCTTTTTACACACAAATTATACTATTTAATATAATATTATTGAGTTGTTGTTTATATAATTTTATTTTATAAACAATAAATTATTTGAAACGTAATGGTCTAATTTAATATTGATTGTTTGGATTTTTGATTAGAATAATGGGGTTCTGCTGGATTCCATGCATCAGTCAAAAATTCTTTAGCTTCTTCAAAATCCATATCTCTATACTTCATTGAATCTTCTTTAGATATTTTTTTACGTTCAGCTTTATAAGAATGGTATTTCATATTATGTCTAATACATATATTATGCCTACGAACATTACGTCTAAATTGTCTAACTTCCTCATCTGTCCAATTGGGATTAATATGATATTCTAAATTAGATTGTGGTTTTCTAGCATGAGGATTATAATTATCATCTAAACGAGTTAATGGTCTGAATCTACAATCAGTAATCTGAACTCCCCATTCAAAGCATTTGACTCGTTTATCTTCCATTTCATTATATGACAAGTCATGATTATATAACATGAAAATAGAAATTTCTTTAGGTTGATATCCTGCATCAACAAGAATATCAATTTCTTTTTTACGATTTTTAAAAGCTTTGTAAGGACCATCCCATGCTATTTTAGGGTCTTTAAAATTAGCTTCTTTCATTAATTTTGCAAGATGAGGGTTTTTTCTTAAAATTCTACCATCAAAACCACTTTGTGATTCACATTTTGTTATTTTCTTTTCTTTTCTTAATTTAATTAGTTCGTTAAGTAAAATCTCAATATTTGGGTTAATCAATAAATTATTATCATAAAAAACTAGATTTTTCCGAATTAATTCATTTTCTATGGAAGTTTTACAACTGAAATCTGGTTCTATTTTATAAACTCCACAATATTTACATCTCCTATTGCATCCTCTTGAAGAGTGAATAATCTGAAAATTAATATCTTCTCCATTGTTTTCTAACAATGAATAATCTGGGGGTAAACATTCAGCACATTTTACAATTCCCTGATGAATATAATCGCAATTTGTAAAATCTTTACAAATATCTGGAAGTAATGAAGCAAATATTCCACCCACCATTACATCTACACTTGGAAATATTTTTTTTGAAAATTTAACAGCAGATTTGACTTCTTTCGCCCAATAAGTGAAAACTGATGTGATTAAGATTAAATCTGGATTAAATTTTAATAGTTCTTCATCATACTCATTATTAGAATTTAACCTAATTAATTTTGTTTCAATATTTTTATTCTTCAAATAAGTTCCAATCTTCAATAATCCAACGGGAAGTAAATCTTTATGATTTCTACTTTTAGTAGCACGAGGAAAATTTGGATCTACCAATAATACTTTTTTAATATTATTTTTTTCTAAAAGTAATTCCAACATAATTCTTCCCCATACTTAATCTATAATATATACTATAAATTAAAACTATTTAAAATTACCTATTTACCTATCAAAATGATGATTATTGATATTGTAAGTAAATATTATGTTATTAATCCAATACGATAAAATAAAAGCAATATTAATATCAATTTAAAGAAAATATGATGTTTAAGATTGATCTCATCAATGGATAATAAACATTATATTTCGATATCAAAATAATTTCTAAAGAAACCTATAATATTTTAACTAATAAATATTTACATCTTTTGGAACTGACGAATATGTAGACAGATGGGATGAATCCCAAAAAGGTGATGATAGCTGGGCGTACACTCATGACCAGCCTGTCAAAAGTGAAGGTGGGCATGACTATAAGAGGATGTATAATCCCGACACCGAGGAAAGCTATTGGTATCAGATGAGATAGATTTCCACGTAATGAATATCAAAAAAATAGGGGACATAATGAATTTGTCCCCATATAAAGTACTAAAAAATCACCAAAATCCTCCTGTCAGAAGAGTTCCAATGAAAAATCCTGCAAAGATTACGGCTCCGCAAACGATAATGTTGACGATAAAATAGGTCAGTGCTCTGTCGATGCCCTGTCTGTCGATAACTGCCAGGATAAAAGTGATGATAGAAACAATTCCAATCATCCATACATCCATGTCCTGTCATCGACCGGGGATATGGTATGTGTTACCTGAATTGCACTTCCAATCATAACCACTGCAAGGATTATCAGATATTTCTGAGTGAAAGATAACTTTTCCAATTGTTTCACCTCCGTTTTGAATTGCGTGTTGCATGATACTGGATTTCCATCCCATAATCAGACATAGATATGTTTAAAAGGGTATTTAAGTAAGTTAAATGAAAGCCTTTAACTCACATAATTAAATCAGACTCCTAATTTTTTTCATTCTCAATGGATATAATTCACATTTTTTCCAAATTCGGCGGATAATATTGGCCATGTCCAAAATATTATATGTGAATTTTAAACATATTATATATCATCTAATAAGAAAAAGGCTAAATAATTATGAAGTACAAGAAGAGCATGATTATATTAATTACAACTATTTCCTGTTCTCCATTGCAGGCGCATGCGCAAGCGATGCCAACGCCACAGAACGGCAAGAAATAACTGCACCAGGCATATTGACTGTATACAACATCAACAAATACCTGACAATAACCTTAAAAGACAACAAAAACAACACAATTGCAGGTGCAAACATAACAGTCAACATAAACGGTGAAAAGACATACGCAACAAATCAAAACGGCCAGGTCAAGATAAACACCAAGACCCTGACACCAAAAATCTACAAAGTCGAAATTTCCTATGCAGGAAACGAGACACACAATGGAACACAGGCCACATCAAATATACTTTCCATAAAGGCAAAACCAATACTGACTGCAAAAAACAAGGTGTTCAAATCCACTACCAAAATCAAGAAATACAGTGTTTCAC
>ONUN01000197.1 GCA_900320955.1 uncultured Methanobrevibacter sp.
TGGTAGTGTAGCACATATATTGGATTTAAGATATTGTCATGTTTGTACATTATGTGCAATGGAATGTCCTGTAGACTGTATTAAAATCATACGTCCGGGCGAAGAAGCTTAAATAATTAATGCTAAAATCAATTATTTTGTAGGTTAAATTATGACTAGAATTTCAAATGTTTCAAGAAAAACTTCCGAAACAGACATTACTATTAAAATGAATCTTGACGGTGAAGGTAAATACGATATTTCAACAGGCGTTAATTTCTTTAATCATATGTTGGAATCATTCTCAAAGCATAGTATGATTGATTTGGAAGTTAAAGCTTCTGGAGATATTGAAATTGATGACCACCATACCATCGAGGATGTTGGAATACTTCTCGGTGAAGCTTTCCTACAGGCCATTGGCGACAAGAAAGGTATTAAAAGGATGGCACATGCTATTGTTCCAATGGACGAATCAGTTGCAACAGTTGCAATTGACATTAGCGGGCGCAGCTATTGCAATATGAGTCTTGATTTCAAGAATGAAAAAATAGGGGACATGACATCCGATATTGTAATCCACTTTTTCGAATCCTTTGCAGGTTCCGCCAAATTAAATATTTATGGAACAGTTGAGGGAGTAAATGATCATCATAAGGCCGAAGCCATATTTAAAGCATTCGCCAAATCCTTAAAAGAAGCTATTAAAGTAGAGCATGATCATATTCCATCTACAAAAGGAGTATTATAGCTATTAAGTTAGCTATCTTTTTTTTAATTATTTATAAAATCATAAAAATAGCTATTTTTCAAAAAAGTAAAAAATAAAAAAAGTAAAGTAGCGTAAGCTACTTATTCTGGTTTTGAGATTAAGTCTGTTTTACAACCTGGGTTTCCTTCTTTCATGTGATGAGCAGCAGCTACTAATGGGATGAAGTTTTCGAAACCTTTAGTCATGAAACAACCTTTCATGTCTAAGTTAGCAACGGATCCAGCCATTTCGTATGCAGCAATAGCTTTTGCTTTTGCGTATGGGTTTGCGAATCCACCAGCTTCTGCAGCTTTTTCAGCAGTAACAATGAGTTTAGGTAATTCGATTGATCCAGCTTCTGCTTGTTCGATTACAGTGTCAATGGTTTGTTGGACTAATCTTAATGCTCCGGTTTCAGCTAATACTTTTAAGATGTCGGAGTTGAAAATAGCCATTTCAGTTGGGTCTAACCATTCTCTTTTTGCACCAATCATTGGGTCAGACATTACGATAATGTATCCTAAACCTTGTTCGTCCATTTCATCTTTTTTACCTTTACCAGGTGCGTCACCAACGATGATAGCAGGAATGTCTTTTGCGGATAACATTTCTCTTGCTTTAGCTGGTCCAGGAGCTCCTGGGTTTGGGCTAATAAAGATTGCGAAATCTGGTTCAAAAGCGTCTATTTTAGGCACGACGTCTTCTACTTGTTCAGGGTTCATTTTAGCTCCAGATCCAAAGGTTCTTACATCGATGTTTGGTCTGTCTGCTCTTTCGTCTAACAATAGGTCAATTACTGGTGAAGTACCAATATTACCACTTTTAATTTTAATTCAAAAACTATTTAAATTTTATTATTTAATGTTTTTAATCAATGTAGTAACTATTTTTATAAAAATTATTCATTATTATAATAAAATAGTTAATAAGTTATATAATTTTTAATTTTTATTAAATTTTTGAGAAAATAAATGGTAATATTGCTAAATTTTTGGAAAAAATCACTTATAAATCAATGAGCAAATTTTCATGAAAATATGAATTTTTAAAAAATAGATTTAAGTGGTTCCGACGAGATTCGAACTCGTGATCCCCTCCTTGTAAGGGAGGTATCATACCACTAGACCACGGAACCAACAAATATTATTATGATTTTGTTTATATATAAACCTTTCGGTTTTTAATATTTTTGAGTAGATAATTTAATATAATTAATAACTATATATTTATTATTACAATAAAAAAATGAAGTGATAAAATGGCTTGGGATGACACAGCTAGTAAAATATGGATAGATGGAAACATGGTAGATTGGAAAGATGCAAATATTCATGTACTTTCTCATGTTGTCCATTATGGTACAAGTGTTTTTGAAGGTATTCGTGCATACAAAAACGAAAATGGTGTTGCGGTATTCCGTTTAAAAGAACATGTACAACGTTTATTCGACTCTGCAAAAATTTACAAAATTGATATTCCATATACTCAGGAAGAGATTGAAGAAGCAATTTTAGAAACCGTTCGCGTAAATGATTTAGATGGTTGTTACATCCGTCCTATTGTATTTAGAGGATATGGTGAACTTGGTGTAAATCCTTTAAATTGTCCTGTTAATGTAGTTATTGCTGCCTGGGAATGGGGATCATATTTAGGAGAAGAAGGAATGGCAAATGGTGTAGATATTGGTGTTTCTTCATGGAGAAAACCTGCACCTGATACTTTCCCTGCTCTTGCAAAATGTGGAGCAAACTATATGAATTCTCAATTAGCTAAGCTTGAGGCTATTGATAATGGTTATGATGAAGCTATCATGTTAGATTATGAAGGTCACGTTTCTGAAGGAAGTGGAGAAAACATATTCCTTGCTGAAGGAGAAAAGTTATTCACTCCTGCAATGTCCTCATCCAATCTCAAAGGAATTACTAGGGATTCCATCATGACAATAGCTCGTGATTTAGGATATGAAGTTGTTGAAGAAGTAATTTCAAGAGAAAGATTATACTCTGCAAATGAAGTATTTTTCACAGGAACTGCTGCAGAAGTAACTCCAATCCGTTCAATCGACCACAGGCAAATTGGTGCTGGTAAAAGAGGACCAATCGCTGAAAAAATACAAACTGCCTTCTTCGATATTGTTGAAGCTAAAACAGAAGATAAATACAATTGGTTATCTTACATTTAAGCGGTGTAGTCTATGGATATAATTCAGGGGATTATTATCGGTATTGTTCAGGGATTGACTGAATTTTTACCGGTAAGTAGTTCAGCACATTTGGTATTTATCCAAAATATTTTAGGAGTTGAAAGCTCTCTTGCTTTTGACACCTTTCTTCATTTGGGATCGTTGCTTGCAGTTTTATGGTTCTTCCGTGCAGACATTATTAAAATGATTGTGTCATGGATTTCAAGTTTGTCTGATATAGTACATGGAAGATTTAAGGAAGGTTTTCATGAAGATCCCTATAAAAGACTTGCATGGTACGTTATTTTAGCTACAATTCCTGTTGGTCTTGTCGGAGTATTTTTTGAAGATTCTGTAGATGCATTATTTTCAGGTGCATTATATGTTCCGGCATTCTTCTTATTTGTAACAGGTACCATTCTTTACTTATCTCAAAGGATGACAAGTGGTAAGATTAATTTCCATAATGTTGGTCCGAAAGAATCATTGTTTATGGGATTAGGTCAAGCTTGTGCTATTTTACCTGGACTATCCCGTTCAGGTACTACAATTGCTGCAGGTCTTGTCATAGGTTTGGATAAGGAATTTGCTGCAAAATTCAGTTTTATATTATCTATTCCAGCGATTCTTGGAGCATTCTTATTGCAGGCTAAAGATATAGGTTCTGCTATGGATGCTAATTTCTTGCCAATAATTTTAGGTTTTATTGCAGCATTTATTGCAGGTTATGCAGCTATTAAATGGATGCTTGAATTAATTCAAAAAAGAAGTTTGGATATTTTTGCCTACTACTGTTGGATAGTAGGTATAGTAGTATTCATGGGTTCAATTGCCCACATATTCTAAAAATTAAATTTATAGAGATTAAAAATCTCTATTTACATACTTTTTCTATTCTTTTTCTTAGTTTTTCAACAGAATTTCCTAAAACAAGTGCAGAATACATTGCGCCTCCG
>ONUN01000162.1 GCA_900320955.1 uncultured Methanobrevibacter sp.
TAAAAGCACACGTTTACAAAATAAAGAAACAAGACTCAAAACATTAGTTTATAATATTGATCTTTCAACAAAAATTTAAAAAAGGATTTCAACAAGACCTAAATTATATTAAACTTAAAATTTTATATAATCATAATTATAATATGAATATACTTTTTACTAGTTAGGTGTAAAAATGGAAAGAAAGTTAAATGTTCCGATTAAAGATGAAAATTTAAATGAGTTAAAAGCTGGTGATGTTGTTTATTTAACTGGAAATATATTAACCGCTCGTGACCAGGCTCATAAGAGGTTGCTTGAAATAGGTGCACCATTAGATATTGAAGGTGCTGTTCTTTTCCATGCAGGTCCGATTATCGCTCAGGAAGATGGTGAATATAAGATGGTGGCTATTGGCCCTACCACATCCATGAGGATGAATCCTTATCAAAGTGATGTTTTGGATATGGGTCCAAAAATTGTCATAGGAAAAGGTGGAATGGACGACAGTGTCAGGGAAGCTTTGATTAGAAACAACGCACTGTATGTTGTGGCTACTGGTGGTTGTGCTGCATTATATGTTGATGCTGTTGAAGAAATTGAAAGCGTGGACTGGTTGGATTTGGGAATGCCTGAGGCCATGTGGAATTTAAAAGTTAAGGATTTTGGCCCCCTTATAGTTGCGATGGATAGTGAAGGCAATAGTTTATATGATTGATTTTTAAAGATTAATGGGGAATACTTATATATAATTTTATTTATAGTATATCTTAATTAATTTAATAATAACTACTTTGAGATTAAAAAAATAGGAAGTGATTATTATGGCAGATATTGATGAACTAGCAGAAAAAAAGTTAAAATCTAGAATGACAAAAATTAGGAAATGTAATAGGGAACCTGAAGAAAAAGAAAAGTTTTCTCAAAAATTTGGTACTTCTTTTGAAATTGAATTCCAAAATAAAAATCCTGATAAACTTACTGATGGTATAACCATATTTACAAGTCCTGAAGGTAAAGTTTTATTTGCAGAGTATTACTATCAAATTCCAGAGGATGAAGAATATACTTCTGTAGACATCACTGAAAAACAATTAAAATCTATCCTTGAATTCTTTGAAGATTATAAATTGCAATTAGATGACTCTGATTAGATGATAGTTAATAATTCTTTGGATGAAGTTAAAAAAAGGGAAAATGCCCTTTCAATTATTAAGGACATAGTTGAAACTGAGGGACGTTCTTTTTTATTTGATTTGACAGGGTTATCTGGAGGATTTATTGCCAGTCCTTCAGAACTTAGTTTATTGGAAACATATGTTGGTCCGGCCATTTTTGAAGAAGCCCTTCAAGAGGTTGGCGTGGAACATATGGGTGGTGATAAAGTCATTCCACTAAACAGAACTTCATCAGGAATTCTTGCTACAATTTTAACTCTAGTGAATAAAGATTCTAATGTAGTTCATTATTTGGCAAAGTTGCCTGCCCATCCTTCTATTCCGAGAAGTTGTGCACTAGTTGGGGCTAATTATTCAGAAACAGATAAATTTGATGAGTTTTCAATTCCTGATAATACATCTTTGGTTGTAATTACAGGTTCTACAATGGATCATAAGGTAATTGATGAAGATGAATTTAAAAAAGTAATTGAAATGGCTCATGAAAAGGATATTCCGGTTATGGTGGATGACGCATCAGGTGCAAGGTTAAGAACAGTTATTTTTAACCAGGCCAAGGCTTGTGATTTAGGGGCAGACATTGCCATTACAAGCACTGATAAATTAATGCCAGGTCCAAGGGGTGGACTGATGGCAGGTCGCCAAGATTTAATTGATGAAATAAAAGTTAAAGTAAATCAGTTTGGTCTTGAAGCGCAACCTCCTGCAGTTCTTGCAATGTTAAACGGTTTTAAAAATTTCAGTGAAGATAATTTAATAAATAGTCTTGAAAGAAAAGATGAATTATTTGACTTACTAAATGCTAATTTTGAAAATTTTGAAAAAACTCCCACTGGAGTGATGATATCTCCTCAAGGTTTGTCCAAGGAGATTAACATAAATCATAATTTATCAGATAATGATTTGGCATTTGTATTCTCTTTTATTTTATTAATAGATTATGGGATTATTACTATTCCTGCAGTTTCAATGCCTGGTGCATCTGCAACAATAAGATTTGATCTATCAACTGAAGATGCATTTAATCTTGATTTAAATGATTTAAATAAAAAAATAGAATCTTCATTTAAAAAACTACAGAAAGTAGTTTCAAATGAAGATGAATGTAGGGAGATTGTATTTATTTCTTGATTATACATTCTCCAGAAATTACTTTTTCTAAGGTTCCATCAATTTTTTCAACAACAAGAGCTCCTTCTTTACTAATGCCCAATACATATGCATCATAATATGTATTGAAAGGTTCTCTAACTTCTACAATTTTTCCAATGGAATATGAACGTTTTCTCCATTCTTTTAGGATATCTTCATATTTTTCTTGGTTAAACTGCTCGATAATTTTTTCAAATTCTTCTAGGAATAAACTTATTAAAAGATTTTCGTTGCCTTCTCTTTTCAATTCCTCTTTAAGTGTTGTTGTTCCGTTTTGTAACTCTTCAGGGAACTGTTTCACATCTAAATTGGCATCAATACCAACACCAACAATAACGCTTTCAATGGTATTGAATTTTGCTACTGCTTCTGTTAATATTCCACATACCTTTTTATCATTGATTATGATGTCGTTTGGCCATTTGATTTCTGGGTTTTCAACACCGATTTTTTCGAGAGTTTTTGCAACTGCTACTCCTGTAGCTAATGTTATTAAAGGTAATTTGGAGTGGTCCACATTTGGTTTTAATATGATTGATAACCATACTCCACCTAATGGTGATTCCCAAAATTTACCTGATCTTCCTTTTGCCTGTGTTTGTTTTTCGGAGATAATGACAGTTCCATTTTCAACATCATTCATTGATAGGAATTTTGCAACGGTGTTTGTTGACAAAACTTCATTGTAGATATATAGATTTTTTCCAATGTATTCTGTATTCAATTCTTTTGAAATTTCAGATGATTTAATGTATGATGTATCTTCTTTTCCAAGTTCTTTTACAACGTTTGAAAAATCATTTAAGTCAATGTCTTTTATTTCACTTATTGTATCATCAGAAAGTTTATTTTCTTTTTTTAATAAGTTAACAATTTCTTTTTGCATTTAATTATCCCCAATTTATTTTTGATAAGAACCAACAGCGGCTGAAATGGCTGCAATTTTTTTGCTAGGCATAAATGTTGATTTTAATTTGTTCACGATTTCAGCATCTTCGAGAATTACGTTTTCCATTTCTTTATCGATACCTTTTTTGTGTTGGTCAATAAAGTGTGTGTTTAAATCTCCTGAAATGAAATTAGGATTTCTTAAAATAGCTTTATGGAATGGAATTGTGGTTTTAACACCTAAAATGATATATTCGCTTAATGCTCTTTTCATTCTGTTAATTGCATCGTTTCTGTTTCTTCCATATGTTATCAATTTTGAAATCATTGAATCGTAGAATGTAGGGATAGTATAATTCATATATACTCCACTGTCTAAACGTACACCAGGTCCTCCCGGAGATCTGTATCCTGTAATTTTTCCAGGATTAGGTGCAAAGTCATTAAGTGGGTCTTCAGCGTTAATACGACATTCGATAGCATGACCGGTTACTTGTATGTCATTTTGTGAATAACTTAATTCTTCACCTGCAGCTATTTTAATTTGTTCCTTGATTAAATCTGTATTGGTGACAAGTTCTGTAATTGGATGTTCTACTTGTATACGAGTATTCATTTCAAGGAAGTAATATTCTCCATTATCATACAGGAATTCAACAGTACCTGCACTTGTATATCCAATATATTCTGCTGCTTTTACAGCACTTCCACCCATTTCTTCCCTTAATTCATCGGTCATAATTGGGGAAGGG
Source organism: uncultured Methanobrevibacter sp. (assembly GCA_900320955.1). Classification (GTDB taxonomy): domain Archaea; phylum Methanobacteriota; class Methanobacteria; order Methanobacteriales; family Methanobacteriaceae; genus Methanocatella. The sequence continues at coordinate 3,950 of ONUN01000162.1, forward strand.
GCTTCCTCTAGAAGCTTTTGATGTCTTCTTTGAATGGAACATTCCCTATCTGCAACATGTATTGCATTTCCATGTTCATCAGCTAAAAGTTGGAATTCAATGTGACGAGGTTGTTCAAGGTATTTTTCAATAAATACTGTTGAATCACCAAAGTTGGTTGATGCGACAGATTGTGTGGATTCAATAGCACGTACAAGTTCATCTTCCTGATAAACTGCACGCATACCAATACCTCCACCTCCGGCGGAAGCTTTTACAATTACCGGATAACCGATTTGAGCAGCAATCTCTTTAGCTTCTTCGATGTCTGTAACACCTTCTGGTGTACCTTCAATAACAGGCACTCCTGCTTTTTTCATCAAAGCTTTGGAAGTGATTTTGTCTCCCATTTGGTTAATAACATCTCCACTAGGACCAATAAGTTTTATTCCATTTTTTTCACATTCTTCTCCAAATTTGGAATTTTCTGCTAAAAATCCATAACCTGGATGTATTGCATCTGCACCAGATTCCAATGCAATGTTGATGATTTTATCTATATTTAAATAAGATTTTGCCGGTGAAGGATTACCTAAAGGATAACTTTCATCAGCATAGTTTGTGTAAAGAGAAGTTGCATCAGCAATTTTTTTTTATTAATAATATAATTATATAAAATATAATAATTAAATATGTTGATTAGATGAAAAAAATTACACGTAAAAAACATTTAGAAATGAGACTTCAAAATATTCCTTCTCATCC
>ONUN01000163.1 GCA_900320955.1 uncultured Methanobrevibacter sp.
ATCTAATTAATTCTTTTTTTGATCATTTTCTCTTATTTCAACTCTCCTTGTTTTACCGCTGATGGTTTCTGGAATTTCATCTGTGTATTCCACCATTCTAGGGTATTTATAAGGAGCTGTAACTCTTTTAACATGATTTTGAATGTCTTTGGTAAGTTCATCTGATGGTTCAAAGCCAGGTTGCAATATGATTGTTGCTTTTACGATTTGGCCTCTGACTTCATCAGGATAAGCGGTAATTGCACAGTTTGAAACTGCTTTGTGTGATAATACTGCACTTTCTACTTCGTATGGTCCGATACGGTAACCTGAAGATTTGATTATGTCGTCATTTCTTCCAACAAAGTGAACATATCCGTCTTCATCAACCCATGCAGTATCTCCACAGTGGTAATATCCATCGTGGATTTGTTTTTTGTATTTTTCTTCATCATTCACATAGTCTTTGAATAATCCTGGGTTAGGTCCATCTTCTAACTTGAAACAAAGTTCTCCTTCGTCCCCGATTTCCACTCTGTTGTGGTCTTCATCCAATAATTCCAAATTAAATAATGGGGAAGGTTTACCGATGGAAGCGATTTTTGCATCCAGCCAGATGAATGTTCCTATTGACAATGTGGTTTCTGTCTGGCCGAATCCCTCTTTAATTCTTAAGCCGGATAATTCATAAAATTTATTGGATACTTCCGGAGGCAACGGTTCGCCTGCAGTTGTAACATATTTGAGGTTTGAAAGGTCATATCCTTCAATATTTTCTTTGATGATGAATCTGTAGATTGTTGGTGGCGCACAGAATGTGTCCACTTTGTATTCTATAATCTTTTCAAGTAATTTGAGACCATTAAATCTCTCGTAATCGTAAATGAATACTCCGGTTCCAGCAATCCATTGTCCGTATAGATTTCCCCATACGGCTTTTCCCCATCCTGTATCTGCGGAAGTGTGGTGAATTCCGTCCTCCATAACATTGTGCCAATATTTGGCGGTAGGGATATGTCCCAGTGAGTAGGTATGTTTATGTGAAACCATTTTTGGAAGTCCGCTTGTTCCGGATGTAAAATAGATTAATGAAATTTCTTCAGCATAGGTTTTGTCTTCTCCGGTTGGCCTTTCAAATACAGGACTTTCATTTTTTATGGCTTCGTTAAAGTTTATCCAACCGTTCCTGTCAGTTTCAATAACTAATTTTGGTAAATCAAGTCCTAATGACTTTTCAGCTTCTTCATAGTCGGGCAATAATGAATCTTCTTCAACGGATATTACCATTTTTACATTTGCTTCCTTTATTCTAAAATCGATGTCGTGAAGCTTCAGCATGTGTGTTCCAGGAATAGGTATTGCTCCGATTTTGTGCAATGCAACCATACAGAACCAGAATTCATATCTGTTTTTAAGGGTCAGCATTACACAATCTCCTTTATTGATTCCTAAACGTTTAAATAAATTTGCAGCTCTGTTGGAATTCTCTTTCATATCTTTAAAAGTGAATATATGTTCTTCTTCCTTGTCATTAGTCCAGATTAAAGCTATTTTTTCAGGGTCAATTTCAGCGTATTTGTCTACAACATCAAATCCGAAATTGTAATCATCTTCATATGTTAGTTTAATATTATATAATTACTGCTAAGAATTTAGCGGGTTTATCGTTAAGCGCTACCATTGCGTGTCTATGTGCTGAATCGAAAAAAATTGAATCTCCTTCGTTTAACACGATTTCGTTATTGTGTATATATATTTTTAAGGATCCTTCAAGGACATAGTTGAATTCCTGTCCTGGATGTGAATTGAGTGAAGGAACAGGATTTTTCTGAGGGTCCACAACAACTAGGAAGGTTTCAGCTTTTTTATGGATGAAATTAGAACATAGGTTTTCATGGGTATATTCTTTTCTCCTGTCAACTGATACTCCCTTGTTTGCACGGGTGATATCAAAGATGCTCATTCTGCTTTCTTCACCGGTTAATAATAATCCTAAATCAACTTTGAAAATATGTGCGAGTTCATATAAAAAACTAGCCGGAATGTCTACTTCTGCGTTTTCATATTGGATATAAGTTTCTTCTTTGATATTCAATTCTTCTGCAATTTCTTTAATAGTAATGTCTGATAGTTCTCTTAGTTCTCTAATTCTATTTCCAATATCTTTGTTGTATTCATTCATAAATAAAACACCTATATTTCTAATTGATTTAAATTATAATAATTAATATTATAACATATTATAAATTTTGAATTTGAAGTTATATAAAGGTTATTAAAAATCATGATAATTCATTATAAATTTGTTGAACAAAATTTTTTTTAAATTGTATCATTATGGACATTATAGGAAAGTTTTATATATTCAAAACAATAATTCTAATTTAAATAAAGTAAGGAGATTATAAAAAATGTCATCTGCAGATATTGGTACTAATGTAATTTTTAAAAAACAGTTAGGTTTAAATTACGAAATCGACCAAAAATATGTTGGTTTAAAAATGAAGGAAAATAATGTTTTATCTTTTAATTTTAGAGTACCAGGTGATTTAATAGGTGAAGTTGAAGCATATTTTAAAAGGTTTAAATTGGGCGAACCAATCTTAGTGGATATCGGTGGAACCGGAGATATCAAATGTGACTTCAAAGGTCTTTCTCCTGTTTTAAAAAGTAAAGAGGAACTTGACCAGTATTTCATCTCAGCAACTTTGCAAGAAGATAAGCAATATGATCCTTTGGAAGAGGAAAAATGTGAAACTTGTAGTGGATGCGGATTCCACTAATTTAATTCTTTTTTTAGCTAAACTTTCTGTTTAGAACTTTTGTCTCACTTACAATATATTTAATCAATAATATTGTGGCCAATAAAACAGCTATTCCAAGTAGAATTATCCATGGAAACGAAGTCACAAATGCGTCAAATGCCGTAAGGTCGAGCAATGTTGCAGCTATATTGTTTATTAAGTGTACACTCATCGGAATCAGGATATTGTCGGTTTTCAGATATAGAATACACATACATATTCCAAACAAGAATGCACTTACTATTCCTCCAAAATCATGGCCAAGGGCAAACAGGATGGAGGATATTAACATTGCAGGGACAATTCCAATTCTGATTTTCAACCTATTGAACAAAACGCCCCTGAATACCAGCTCCTCAATAAGCGGTGCAAACACCACTGATGTTATGAGCGTATATATGAATGCGCTTGGTGTTAGGCTGACAGAATCAATGTCAATTCCGTTTATCCATGTGGGATCGCTCATTCCAATAAGCATATCCAGAACAACAACCGAAAACAAAAACAGATATGCAAAAATTATGTTTATTCCAAAAACGTACAGTATCTCCTTTTCATTTTGAAAGATGCCTTGGATATTGTTGGTTAATCCTTCAGTGTCTTTTAAGCACCATGCGAAGAATGCAAAAATTAATACTAGTAATAAGAGCATGAATGCATCGTCATTTGTTTCAAATATTGGAAATATGAACATCAGTATTATGGAAAGTATCAGTGCAATTATGATTCCAATTATCAATTCCCAGATTTTGATTGTTCTAAGGCGGGTATTGAAATTTTTCACGTTGCGGTCCATATTTCAGCCCTCAATTCGGTTAATGGTTATATATTTGTTAAAATTATTATATCTTAATCACTACTAATTTTTTCATTTTTAGTGTAATTTGTAAGTATTTTTAAATATATTCAGTTTATAATGGTTTTTTGAGTTATTGTAATAATTTATTGTATTGTTTATTTATCTTATTTGTTTTTTTCATTAATTTTTTAATTTTTAGTAACTGATTATTAATTTAAATAACAATTAGAACGTTATCAATTATTTTTAAGTAACAATATTTATATATTTTTATATGTATATTTATTACTTAAGAGGAGTCTAATAATATGTTTGATTTGGTGTATAATACCATATTTTTTGCTTCATTTGGTAATATTTATGGACTCGGAAATATAACTCTGGGTTTATTCGATGTTTTATTAGCTTATATTGTAGCTATAATAGTTTCAATTATTATGGCTTTAATTTTAAGACTTCCATTATTACCCAGCAAACCATATAGGTATTCTTTTGATGTAAGTGCATTATATCCGACTCCAATAATAGCTATTGGTATATTTTCAATATTTTTGGTTTTAAATTACACTTTTATTTATAATGGAATTGTATTGGCGGCTATTATAGGTATTTTGTCTGCATTATTTGTGAAATATTTATTTGATTTTGTATTTCCAAAGCCGTTAGATGAAACTGGTGGGGAGGATATGCAATGAATGAAGTAATTGGAATTATAATTGCTGCTATCCTTTGTTGGCTAAATTTTGTAATTGTCGACACTTATTTCGGACTTCCTGAACAACCGGGCGTAAGAGGAGCAAGGATTGTTGGTGAGGATGTCAAGAAAAGAGGTGGTGACATTGCTGGTGGATTTTTCCAAGGAAACATCTTATGTTCTCCGGATGCATCCGCAGGTACTTTGATGGCTTCCATAGGATATTTACTTTTAGGAATTCCGGGGGGAATTATTGCAGCATTTTTGATATTCATTGGAAACAGGCTATGTGCCGATCCTGGATATGCCGGAACTGTTGGAAGTTTAACTGCAACAATTATTGTATTTATTTGTTCTTTTGTTGGTTTAACTCCTGAAATGTTTATTGTGGGAATGGTTATTGCAATAATGCAAAGGAGTGATTATATGTATGTTGAAATTATTGGAATTATAGTCATATTTGTAGCATTAAGAGCATTGATAACACAAAATAGGGCTGAAAGATTGCTATATTTAAATGTTATTGGTTTTGGAGTTTCTGCAATTATTGCACTTGTGATAAATACTCCATTTGCTCTTGTGGTTGCAGCAGCATTCTTTATTTGTTCTACAATTAGTGCTAATGCAATTGCATATGCATTAAAAAG
>ONUN01000165.1 GCA_900320955.1 uncultured Methanobrevibacter sp.
TTATCACACAACATCAACACCACCCCCTTAACAAACTGAGCGATGTCCTTATCCAAATCAGGAACATTAGTTATAGCAACAGCAGAATTCAAAATACTATACTCAATACCATTACCACATTCCATAAAACAAATCAAGCTTATTAAGAGCAATTCCTTTTCGCTTAACTGTTGATTATTTGATATTTTAGTGTTAATCATATTTAAAAATTCATCACCGTCATAACTTTTCAGCGAATGGATGTATATCGGAAAACTTGAATCAGGATTAATTTTATAGCATTTTGTCTTTTCAGCCTCAACAGTGCTTAAGACATGCACTTCAATGTCCTTTTGGGATTTGTTTTTCAAATGGTCAAATAATGCGCTGTATAGTCTGAATCTCTTTTTGTCTGAAATGTCCACATATGTGCTTTGAAATTCAAGTATGATTATTCTGTCTTCAAGTTCAAATACCATGTCTGGCCTGTACATCTTCGAATCTATGATGCCGTATTCAGTCTGATGGACTTCAATGATTTTTCCTTCAATATTAATAATATCCATAAGTTCCTGCCCATATACTTGGCCCTGACTTTTGAATATAACATCCTCATGAAATTCCATGAAAATACTTGCCTCCTAAAAATTAATTTTTAAAATTCATTATTAATTTAAAAGAATATAAATCTTTTGTTATACAATTAAAGCAATATTATTTGTTCAAATAAAAAAAACAATAGTAAATCAATATTTACATGAAAAATCAATTTATTTGTACGGTTTTTTTACAAGGCGAATGCAAAAATAATCCCAAGCCATTAAATCTATAAATACTTAAAAACAAAAAAATAAACCCATGATTTTGAATAAAACAACCAATGAGTTAATTAATATCAAAATGACATATGCAGATAAATTTTTCAAGCGATTTAAAGGATTGATGGGAAAAAAAGATATTGACTTTGCAATATTGTTCTTAAACTTCAAAGACTCATCAATACACACACATTTTATGAGATTTGAAATTGATGTATATTTTTTAGACAAAAATAAAGTGGTATTTGAAAAAACAAGTTTAAAACCTTGGAAATTCTATAAACCTGAAAAACAAGCAAAATATATTTTAGAAACAAAAAAGGATTTGTTAAAAATAAGAATAGGAGATGAACTAGATTTTATCTAGTATTTCATCAGGAGTTTCAAATATTTGAATATTGTCAATGCTTTCCAATTTGCGGGTATTTTCAATGTCAATATCCCTCATATATATTGTAATAATTTTTCCTTCTGAAATTGCATCATATGGACATGAATTTCTGCACAATCCACAACCGATGCATTTTGTAAGGTCAATTTCTGAATGGGGGATAATGGCTCCCTGTTCACATGAAAGAGCAGCTACACAATCATCACAATCCTGACATTTAGACAGTTCAATTTTGGAAGGTAGAACTGTATCAACAGGTCCTGGGTGGATGTCTACAGGCACCATATACACGGGAACGGCACCTTTTCCGGATTGTGCAACAGCATTTGTAACCAATGTGTCAGCTATTCCATAGACAATCTTTGAAACTGTATTTGCTGTAGCTGGTGAAACTATTGTCAGGTCATATTTACCTAAAGATAGGCGACCTGTAATTGGATATGAAAATTTTTGGTTTGAATCTGTGGCTAATTCACGATATTTACCGCCTGTTAAACGTTCAACACGTTCATAAAGTCCATACATTTTTAGAACTTCTTCAGCAGCGCCTGACAAAAATATTGTGACTTCATGTTCACCGGCCAGTTTTTCGGCCAACTGAACAGATTCACGAAGTAAATGACCAGCTCCAGTAAATGCAAATGCGATTCTCATTTTAATCTAATCTGTGATATTGATAAGCTTCTCTGTCTGAAAATGCGTAATCAAGTTTTGTGTATTGGTTCATGAATTCAGCAACTTCATCAGCAATATCTTCTTTATCTACAGCTACACGTTTAATGAATTCAGCAACTTCATCCATTTCTTTTTCTTTTAAACCTCTTCTGGTAATTTCCTGAGTACCTATACGGATACCTGACGGATCATCGGAATTGTCACGGTTATCTCCAGGCAGGAGGTTTTTGTTAAGAATTACATTATTGTCTGCCAATTCTTTTGCGATATCAGAAGCGGATCTGATGTTGGTTAAGTCAACGGCAATCTGGTGGGATTTTGTGAATCCTAAGTCTTCGCATAATACATTGAATCCTCTTTCATACAATGCCTGACCTAATGCCTGTGCATTTTTAATTATTTGTTTTGCATAAGCTTCACCGAATTCCAACATTTCTGCGGTTGCAATACCTAAACCGAGCAAGTGGTGTAAATGGTGGTTACTTACAACACCAGGGAATACTGCATTGTCAATGATATGTTCATTTTCTTTGTGTGAGAGAATAATTCCTCCTTGAGGGCCAGGGAATGTCTTGTGTGTACTTCCCATCATTACATCTGCCCCTTCTTTTAAAGGTTGCTGGAATTGTCCTCCTGCAATAAGACCTAAAACGTGAGCTCCATCGTACATGATAGTAGCTCCAACCTCATCAGCTGCTTCACGAGCTTCCTTAATAGGATGAGGGAATAAGAATAAGCTTCCACCGAATAAAACTATTTTTGGTTTTTCTTCCAATATCTTTTTGTTCATTGCATCAACATCAATGTTCATGATATTTTTATCCAATGGATGGAAAACAGTCTTTAGACCATGAATACCTGCAGCACTTACATCAGCGTGGGAAATGTGTCCTCCGGACGGTACTTCCAAAGCCATTACTTTATCACCAGGTTTTGAAAAACCAAAGAAAGCTGCAAGATTTGCTGTTACTCCTGAAACTGGTTGAACATTTGCATAATCACAGTCATAGACTTCACAGGAAAGTTTTTTGGTTTTATCTTCAATCAAATCTATGTATTGACATCCTTCGTAAAGCCTTTGAAATGCCTGTCCTTCAGCATATCTGTGAGCAAAATCAGTTGCAACAGCTTCAGTTACTTCCAAACTGGTTACATTTTCAGAAGCAATCATATTAATACTGTTTCTCATATATTCAGTATGTTCTTTTGCGATTTTTTCAAAGTTTAAAATTTCGTCATGATAATTAGCCATTTACTACACCTAATATCCAATTAAATATTTATGATTTAATTTTTGTTTATCTTCTAATTCATGACAAATGCAATGATTAAAAATATGAATCCACCGACAAATATGGACATTACACCAAATCCATCTACCAAAAACCCTCCAATTGCTATACCAATAGCTATTCCACCATTTAAAACACTTAAAAATATTCCGTTTGCAAGTTCCGGACTTTGAGGCAGCAGCGATGTTTCAATATACTGGATTAGATTATAGCCCATTCCGTCGAGAATACCAAAGATCAATATTAAGATTAAAACACCAACTAAATAATTTGCAAAGAAATACAACAATACGAATACCAAAGCGCAGACTATTTGAAAAACTATTAATGTAGCCTTATCCTTAATGACAATTAATTTTCCTCCAAGCCAGGTTCCGAAAATTGAAAATATTCCATATGTCAACAGAGTCATGCTTAATTTGTATGTGTAAATATGGCTAACTGTCTGCAGGAAATATGGAATGTAGTTGTAAACAATGCTTGCACCAATCGGCATCATTACTATTCCTATTGTCGATAGGATGAATTCTTTTGATTTTAGACTTGAAAAAGGCACTTCATAGCTTTTCGATTTTCCGGGGATTTTCGGAAAGAATATTAAAATCAGAAGCAATGTCAAAAAATTAATTGCAAAAATCCAAGCCATTGCAACTTTATATCCGAATATCGTACCGAAACCAGTTGTTATTGGAAGGCCGATGATGCTTCCGACAGAAATTCCAAGCAAAATCTTGGTTATATAGTCCTGTTTTTGACCAATTGGAGCTATTTCTTCACAAACTGTTAATGCCAGTGAAATGAAAGCGGGATATACTATAGCGGAAAGAATCCTGAATATTGAAGCTATTAAAATGCTGTCTGTAAAAATAATAACAGAATTGGATATTGCAAAGACTCCCAATATCATGACAAATGTTTTCTTTCTTTCATACTTTGAAAACAATATCGGTATGAAAAGCCCGCTTAGTGCAATTGTGAATGTAAATGAACTGACATATAAACCTGAAATAGAAATTGATGTGTTAAAATACTCGGATATTTGTGAAATGATACCTATAATGCTTAAAGGAGTATTTATACCAAAGGTAGACAGCATCAATATGTACAAAAGCAGTTTCGGATTATATTTCATATTTTCAATTCCTGTAATAACAATAGTTATGTAAAAAATAGCATATAACCTTTAAGAAAAATCATGGAAAATAAAAAGACGAATCATGATTGGAATGCTTTCAGCCATAGCTTTCATAATTTCAAGTTATTTCATTAATGAATGATTTGAAAAGTTGAAGCTAAAATAAAAATAGAATTATTGAGTGTTAAAAAAAATAAAAAAAGAAATAGAGAATGAATCTCTAAATCTATTTACCTATGTCTTCAAGAGCAGCACTGATTTGTGCCATAATTTGCTCGGTTTTGAAGTGTTGTT
>ONUN01000168.1 GCA_900320955.1 uncultured Methanobrevibacter sp.
AAATTATCTACTACTTTTAGTGAAATTTGTTCTATATCATACAAACAAAATGAATTAAATCAAAACTCAATAATTTCTGCCAACACTAAAAACCATTTTAAAAAAAAGAAAAGAGTAGTAGAATCATTCTACTTTAAATCCATCTTATTCAACTGCATCGTTAATGTCCGCATCACTTACATCACCAGACATGGTGATTGTAGTAATGCCTGAATCTAAATCAGATTTAGGTGAATCAATTCTATCGACATCTTCTAAACATAATTCTACTGCTTTTACACATGACAGACAGTGCATGCCCACTACTTTAATTTCATTTTCAGCATGATAAATCACATTATTACCGATATATAATATCATGTAATGGATTTATTTAAACTTTTAGTCATTCCTAACTTTTTAGTTTTTCTGTAATCTTTTCTTGAAATCCTGTAATTCACAAGAGTTGAGGAATAAATGATTACAATTACTGATCCAATATTATGAACTAATGCTCCGGCAATTGGGTCAAGGATTCCTAAAATAGCTAAAATCATTGCAATAATATTTAATGTTAGGGAGAATGCAATGTTTAGGTTAATTGTACTTAATGTTTTTCTAGCTATTCCAATCAAATGGGGAGTGTCACCGATGTTATCATTGATTAGTGCAATGTTTGCTGCTTCAATTGATACGTCACTTCCAATGCTTCCCATTGCTATTCCGACATTAGCTTTTCTAAGGGATGGTGCATCATTTATCCCATCTCCAATCATGGCAACTTTGTTACCGTTTAGTTGCTCTTGTTTAATGTATTCAGTTTTATCTTCAGGTAAACAGTTGAACTGTGCATTTGATACTTTAACCTGTTTTGATATGAATCTTCCAGTTTCTTCATTATCTCCAGTGAGCAATGTGGTTTTTATTCCGAGGCGTTTAAGTCTTTTAATTGTTTGTTTTGAGTTTTCACGTAAGGTATCTGCAAGTAAAACTTTGCCGATAACTTCCCCGTCTTTAGCAACGAATATTGTGATTTCGCCGTTTGTGGTTTGGTCATCATATTTTATTGGAATATTCTCATCGTTGAGGAGTTTCTTGTTTCCTGCAATTATTTTTGAATTGTTTATTGTTCCTGTAACTCCTTTTCCAATAATCATTTTAAAGTCATGGACTTCGGAAAAATCATTGCTGCTGTAATGTTTCACTATTGATTTTGCTAAGGGATGTTCTGATTTGGATTCAAGAGATGCTAGTAAATGCATCATTTCTATTTCGTTTTCAGATACGACATTAATCACTTCAGGTGTTCCGTAGGTTAAGGTTCCAGTTTTATCGAATACTAGTTCATTAACATGAGCTAACTCTTCGAGTGATTCTCCGTCTTTTACAAGAACACCATATTTGGTTAAATTTCCTATTGCTGCCATGATTGCTGTTGGTGTAGCCAGTACCAGTGCACATGGGCAGAATACTACAAGTATGGTTACGGATCTTATTATTTCTCCTGTTATGAAGTATGTTATTACTGCTGATAGGAATGCTATTACTACAATCCATGTTGCCCATCTGTCAGCTGAACGCACGATTTTTGCATTTTCGGGTTTGGATGATTCAACTAATTTAATTAGTTTTTGAAGGGAACTGTCTTCACTGATTTTTGTGGTTTTCATTGTAAATGATCCGTAAAGATTTATTGTTCCACTGTATACTTCATCATTTATTTGCTTGTCAACAGGCAGTGATTCTCCAGTTAATGTTGCTTGGTCAATGGATGTTTCTCCGTTAACGATTATTCCGTCTGTAGGAATGCTTTCTCCTGGAAGTACTTTTAAGATATCTCCTATCTGCACCTGTTCTACAGATATTTTTTCTTCAATTCCATTTTTTATTCTTGTTGCAACTTGCGGTGTCATTTTGACAAGTTCTTCGATTCTTCCTTGTGTTCTTGATACTGTGTATTCTTCTAAAAATCCTCCGATTGCCATAATTGTTGCGATTTCACCGGCGGCAAATACTTCACCAATGATTATTGATGCAATGATTGCTATTGTAACCAGCAGATCAGCTTTTATATCAAATTCAGTAATTAATCCTTCTACACATTCCTTAAATATTGGTATTCCACATAATATAACTGCAATCCAAGATATATAGTCGAGAGATAGAACAAAACTTGCAATTACACTTATTGTGGATATTATTATGAGTAAAATATCTATTTTTTGTTCTCTAGTGAAATTCATATTAAACAGCCCCAATAGTATAGGTATACCCCTTAGGGTATAAAGTTATTTTAAAAAAAATTAAAGTCTGGAGTAATATTCCAATATTGATGAAATATCACCTATTGCTTCATCAGAATCATTGTTTTCAATAGCTTGTTTTACGCAATGTTCTAGGTGTCCTTCAACAATAATGTGTCCGACTTTATGTAATGCTGATTTTGATGCATTAACTTGCATCAATATTTGTTCACATGGGACATCTTCTTCAATCATGCGATCAATTGCATTTAATTGACCAATGATTTTTTTAAGTCTCCTGTGTAAATTTTCAGTATCCATGCATTGTTTCAAAATAACACATCCTATACCTATGAGGGTATATGTTTTTTATACTATATAAAGATTATTGAAAAATTTAATTTTTAGGTTCGGAAAAATACTATTTACTCAACACAGGATTTTACAAATCACAACTTGAGGAAAAACAAACATAGGCCACATATTAGAAAACGTAATATTTACTAGAAATGAAGAAACAATCAAAAGAGAATTTCGACCATTATTAATGATTAAAGAAAATTATCCGAAATATGTATTATCAAATGATAGAACTCTCCAACCTCAAAATGGCATTAAACACATGAACATTATAGATTTTTTGAAAAATTTTTAACCATAACGAGATATTCTAAAATAATCTAGTTTGTGCGTCAATATAGCTGGGTTCCCTAACCTCTTTAACAACATCACCCTCATTAACCTCACCAATCAGCAAAGGCGAATCGGGATTATGGAACTTCTGGTTCCTTTTGACCAACTTCATGTTACTGTTGGCATAACAATAATTGCTTGTCATCAATTGTTTATAAATAATTTCAGCATCTTACCCTCAACTTTTCCAATAATACTCAAGTAGTTACCTTTGCATCATT
>ONUN01000171.1 GCA_900320955.1 uncultured Methanobrevibacter sp.
CCTCCTTTTTTACTCATTTTTAAAGATTCTTTTACGTTAGAATCAGTTACATTAATAATTTCATCTGAACTTGATGATATCTTTTCAACATTCGTATCATCAGCAGACGTCTCCGTATTTATTGTCTCAACTTCCTGAACTGTTGAATCAGGAACTGAAACAACCCGTTCATGTGGAACTAGAGTTAAATCGCTAGCGTCTGCAGTACCATTTTCAACTGCTGAAACAGATCCAACAGCAAAAATCATCGCAATCATTAAAGCGATTACTAAAAGTTTCGCATAAATTTTCATGTTTTACCTCATTTAAGTCTAAATAAATTTTTTATTTAGATTTTCCTGAGAAAAACCTGCATACGAATATTACTTATATATATTAAAATTAAGAATTGAATATGAAAGAAGTATACGATGTATACTAAAAAATGTTATCTTTTTAATCATATATAAAGTTTTCTAAAAAATCAACAAAAATAGCTAAAATTGAAATTTTATTAAAATATATTTTTTAATAAAATATCCGTATAATAAATAATATATTGAGTTAAAATAACTAATTTCTATCAGCCATATGAAAACCATTTACCGATCTAAAATAACTGATATGACACCATTGCCAAATTAAACCAAAACCCAAGCACAAAGAATCATTAACCCTAATAATTCAAAACGATTGAACCGATTTTAGTTATTTAATCCACATATATTTATTACAATTATTCTATCAGATAAACCCCTGATAAAAGTCAAATTTCATTTCTTCTACAAAACCATCCCAATAAACTCAGACAGTCATTAATATATTCAACAGCAATTTACCATAAAATCTACTTAAATTATTCAATCCACATATTATCTTTGATATATTCAACAGCAATTTACCATAAAATCTACTTTAATCCACATTATATTAATTTCAATTATTTCTATCAGATAAACCCCTGATAAAGGTCAAATTTCATTTCTTCTACAAAACCATCCCAATAAACTCAGATAGTCATTAATATATTCAACAGCAATTTTACCATAAAACTATACATTACAACAAATTTTCACAAAAAAATCAGCAGCAGTCAAAATCACCACCAAAAAAAAGATTCGACACCAAAAAGTCACAAGAAATAGAAGCATTAAAACAAGGATTTAAATTAAAACAATAAGAAGTAGTTACAAAAAAGATTAAATTCTCATCACCAATAACGGAGTTATCGATGCTAAAAACAAAATCAGTTGTAATCTTATCTGCACAAATAATTACATCACCGTCTACATTATCGGCCAAATTATCTGCAAAGATAAATCTAATATCATTATTGATTAAAAGATTATTTTTTAATTCTAAAACTTTCGTTAAACTACGCTTGAAGCTGTTCGTTTTAAAACAGCTAGCTTCCATATACACATCACTAACAACAATGAGATTGTTATAGCTAATTTCAGAATTAACTAAAGAACCTTGATTAATAATACTAATATCATCTATTATTTGTTCACAACCACTATCCTCATTGACATCATTACAATTATTATGATTTATATTTTCAACAACGTTTTCACAATATAAATCAGTGATTTTTTCATCATCATTGTTTTCTTCAATGACATCATGAGTTTCAACTACAGAACATTCAGTTTGTTCTGGTATTATTATAATATTAGTATCTTCATCACTTTCTTCAATTTCAGATTGATCTTGAATTGGAGTATCTTGCGAACTCACTTCAATATCATCTGCAACTTCAGAACTAGGAGATACATCTACCTGAGCTTGATTCATTTCTTCAATTGAATCAGTCTCTTCGACAATGACTTCATCATTTGGATCTTCATATTCAATAAAGAAAGCTTCGCTAGAATCTTCCGCAGCAATAGCTGGAAGCAATACTAAAACTAACATAAATAAAATGGATAATTTTAATATTCTAGATTTGAAGTTCATTATCGACACCTTTCATATTTCATTCATTTTTTCTTATATAATATAATTAATATTGTAAAACAATATTTTTCTCATAGTTATTATTGATAATAATTTTCGCAACTACTTCAAATAATAACTAATGATATGTAATTTTCTTATCATATATATACTTTACAACTAAACATTAAAATCAATGTGAAATATACAAACAGTTATCTATTTGATATATTTTATCGAACAGTTCAACATTTACTGTAAAAATAGATATTTTCAAAATATTACAAAGTTAACTGGATATATTTCAAAGTTTAAAAAAGATTACATGAAAATATTAAATGATATCTAGAAAAATTGAAGTCGGAATTTTCTATCAATAAAATATATTGTAAACAAAATTAATAATTAGCATAAAGTATATAGTAAGTCTATGAGTACTTTGGAAAAGATGAAAATCCTAACAGATTCAGCACAATATGACCTTTGTGACTATGTCAGCCACAATAAGAGTTCACAAGTCAATTTGCCAGGAATCTATGAAGCAATTGGACATAACGGATGTAAAATACCCCTTTTCAAAACTCTTTTAACAAACAAATGTAAAAACGATTGCAAGTACTGTATCAACCAGTCAAAAAGAAATTTTACCCGTCTTGAACTGTCACCAGAGGAGCTTGCCAAGGCATTTCTGGGATATTATAATAGAGGATTGGTTAATGGTCTTTTTTTAAGTTCAGGCATAAGCGGTGATGTGGATGAAACAATGGAAAAACAGGTTGAAACAGTTAGTATCCTAAGAAAAAAATATGGATATGACGATTACATTCATCTTAAAGTCGTTCCGGGGGCAAGCAAGGATTCCATTAAAAGGGCAATGGCACTGGCAAATAGGGTAAGCATTAATATTGAAGCTGCTACACCATCCGGACTTGCGGAACTTTCATCGACAAAAGACTATAACAAGGATATATTGAAAAGATTATCCTGGATCAACAGTCTACAAAACAAAAGTACAACATATCCAAATTCTACTCACACTACTCAATTGATTGTCGGCGCGAACGGAGAAAGTGACAAGGAAATTCTTGAGAGAATGGAAAAAATATACAAAAAATCAGACTTGAAAAGAACATATTTTTCAGCATTCACCCCTATTGAAGAGACAGAATTTTCAAAAAAAGAGGCATGTTC
>ONUN01000172.1 GCA_900320955.1 uncultured Methanobrevibacter sp.
AGCTTATGGATTTAAAAACAGGTCAACCTTATTAAGAATCCCTGCATCCAGAGGATTAGGTACAAGAATTGAATGCAGATCTGCTGACCCATCATGTAACCCTTACCTTGCATTCGCAGTATTGCTTGAAGCTGGTCTGTACGGTATGGACAATAAAATTGACCCTGGTGAACCTACTGAAGAGAACCTCTTTGCATATTCCGAAGATGAAATCATTGAAAAAGGAATCAGTAGCTTGCCTACCAGCTTATGGGAAGCATATCACTCATTAGAGGAAGACGAAGTAATCAAAAACGCTCTTGGAGAAAAAGTATTCAATCAGTTCTATACAATTAAAAGGGCTGAATGGGATGCATACAGAATTCAAGTGTTCGATTATGAAAGGGATGAGTATTTAAACGTTTAGTTTTTATCATTTGGCGGTCAAATTAAGGATTTTCTTAATTTACCGCTCACAAATTAAATTTTAGAATTGTTACTTTAAGGCATATTGGAATTTTGAAATCATGAGTATTGATTGAGGCATATGAAATTAAAATATTCATGATTGTTTTTTAAGGCATATGGTAGATTAGGAAGTTGTTTATTCACTAATTTTAATATGTGTATTCGCCGATCTTAGAGGAGGTTTAAGAATGTGTGGAATAGCAGGTGTAATATACAAGGATAAAAAAACTCACGCTGTAGGAGATGCACTGACATCAATGCTTGAATCACTCCAACATAGGGGTCCCGATTCAGCAGGTTATGCAATCTACGGTGGCTTAAATTTTACTGAAAATTATTATCAATTAAATATCGAGGTAAACAGAAGAAAAGGAACACTGGAAAATTTAAAATCATTATTAACTCAATTCAGCCCAATATATGAAGAGCAGCTAATCGAGTCTGTAGGTGGGTCTGACGTATACAAATGTAAAATAACATTGGATGATTTTTCCCGTCTGCAACCATGTATCATGGAAATAGACGAACTGGAAAACGTAAGGGTAATCAACGGTTCACATTCCTTTGAAATGATAAAGGATGTGGGAAAAGTAAAAGACATTGCTGAGCGTTTTGACGTTCAAAGCAGAATGGGAACCCATGGAATTGGCCACACACGTTTTGCAACAGAAAGTGGCGTTGACCGCTATCATGCACACCCATATCAAAGCTACATCATACCGGACATTACTGTTGTGCACAATGGTCAAATCACCAACTACTGGAAAATAAGAGATCCTTTAGAAAGAAAAGGACATACTTTTGAATCATTCAACGACACCGAGTGCATTGTCCATTACATGGCAGACAAGCTTAATCAGGGATATAAGTTGGAAGAGGCTTTAGACCAGGCAGTGATTGATTTGGACGGTCCATTTTCAATATTGGTGGGAACACCTAACGGTATTGGAATTGCAAAGGATAAATTAGGTCTCAGACCAGGGGTAATGGCTGAAACCGATGAAATTTTTGCCATAGCTTCAGAAGAAATGGCATTGCATGATGTCATAGATTCCGACCAGATTGAACAAATCGCTCCTGGCGAAACCAGGTCCTACACCATTTAACGAGGGGTTTTTCTATGAAAGAATATGTTATTGATGCAAAGGATATGGATGAAAAGGAATTGAATCGTACTATAAAGCAGCAGGCTGCATTTCATGAAAAGCTCATTATTGACAATCCCGAATCAAGACACAACATCTGTGCAGGTTTGAGCGAAGATGTATCCATTGAAATCAATGGTTCTGCAGGATATTTCGTTGGAACAATGGTCAACGGACCAAAGATACACATCACCGGAAATGCAGGATGGTTTGCCGGAGACAACATGACAAAAGGCGAACTCATCATTGAAGGTACTGCCGGAGACGGTGCAGGACAGGGAATCTATGGTGGAACAGTAATAGTAAAGGGAAGCACAGGTTCAAGAACCGGTGAAATCATGAAAGGCGGAACCGTTATAATCGGCGGAAACAGCGGATATATGACCGGACTTTTAATGATGGGTGGCAAACTCATAATACTTGGTGATGTAACCGACGATGTCGGTGAATCAATTATGAGAGGAACCATATACGTTCTTGGAAATGTTAAAAGCTTAGGAAAAAATGCGGTTATGGAAAAAACCACTCTTAAAGATCAAAAAGAGCTGAAAGAAATTTTGGAAGAATATGGTTTTGAACTGACTGACATTGATTATACAAACTTTAAAAAAATTGTTAATATGCAATAGGAGCTAAAAAAATGAGCAAACGTAAGATAGCTATGGTTGGAACACCATGTGAAATTATGGCAGCATCTAAACTGCAATATTATACCGACAGCCCTATTGATGTTAAACTGGGCTTATTCTGTATGGAAAATTTTTCATACAAGTACTTCGTAAATCTCTTGAGCGAATACGACTTGAAAATGGAAGATGTTGAAAAATTCCAGATTGAAAAGGGATTCGTATTCCTGTTACTTAAAACTAAGGAAACCTTAAAGATACCTCTCTCCGTAGCCAAAAGGATAATCAGAAAAAACTGCAACATCTGTGTTGAACTGACATCAGAGACCTCCGACATTTCAATAGGGTCCATAGGCTCTGAAGATGGCTGGTCAACATTGATAATCAGAACCAAAAAAGGCGAAGAGATAGTTGACGGAGCAATAAAACAGGAATTCATCAAGGCAAGGGATCTTACAGAATCACAATTCAAATTTCTCAATAAACTTGCAGAAGGTAAAATAGCCAAAAATCTGGAAAACATTGAAAGAAGAGAATTTCTGGCTCGTCCCGTTTTGTATCAAAGGGAAAAATCAGACACTTCAATCAATAAGGAAAATACCGAATCCAACTTCATGGACTTGAAATATAATGTCATTGACGTAGGGGCATGTGTTCTGTGCGGAGCATGCGAATATGCCTGTCCGGAGGATTTGATAACAATTGATGATACAAAACCTCGAAAAAGAGGAGAATGTCCAGAGGATTGCCATGCATGCTTCAGGGTCTGTCCAAGAACATTCATACATGAAGACTTGAGAAACGACAACTCAAAACCGATTGGCGATTTTATAAAGGTATTGTCAGTCAAATCAATCAAGCACACTCAGGGCCAGGACGGTTCCATTGTTACAACTCTCTTGGATTACTTGTTGTCTAATAAAATCGTGACTGATGCTCTGATTGTTGATAAAAAAGATGACCTGGCTTGGAAGCCATACGCAAAAATAACAAATGCGATTGACGAGGTTGTTAAATCAGGAGGAACAAAATATTCTGTCTGTCCTGTATTTAAGCCATTGAAAGATTTGAAAGAGGGGGTAAATTAAATGTCATTCACTGTAGAGCGTAAGATAGAAATATGCAAGCAGAATAATGATAGGCCGGGCTGTTGCTGGTATCTGTGTGATAACCCTAAACAGTCCGGGCTGTTGCTGGTATCTGTGTGATAACCCTAAACAGTCCGCTTGTAAAAACTGTTATAGCTGTTATTCTAACTGTCCTCATGATGTATACGAAGTAATCAATGACGAACCACTTCCGATACGCCAGGAAAACTGTGTGGGATGTAAGATATGTGAAGAGATGTGTCCGACACATGCAATATATGTAAGACCTCTTGCAGATGAGGGAAGGGGAGTTTGGTCAAATTCAACAATGTCTAATAAATTTAACCCATTTTTTGTAAGTATACTCATTAATTCTTTGTATTCTGGATAATTACGTTCTATCTTAATGTCCGTAAGTCCTATCAAATAAGCAAAATTTCTTATTTCACAAGGGCGAATTGAAACTTCCCATTTAGTAATAACTTTTATAGGGAAGTCGGTTTCAAAAACATTAATAACTTTATTTTCAAATTGTAACGAAACTGCATAGTCTGTATCAATATCAAATAATGTATAGGCTGTAATTCTGTTAAATTTATTACAAATCTCTTCTGCTGGTTCTACAACAACTTCAAAATAAAGTTTATTATTTATTCTAAAAGGTTTGGAACTAGAAATATAGTAAATATCCATATCAGATTTGCTATCTTTAACACTGTGGATTGCGTTGGCAATTTTAGTATAATAATCTAAGCTTTGCTCATCCTGTCTATTCTCAAAATATAAATCAATATTTTTTAAAATATCTACATCATAAAACTCTTTCATTATCTGTTTTAATTGATAAATGTATTTGTAGTATTTAGATAATAAGAAAATTGCTCCTTCTTCTGGAGGTGTGAAGTGTGATAATGATTTTCTCATACATTTATCAAAATCGGCAATAAATTGACAACCACTTACAGATGTAAATTTGCTTGCAACTTTGTTGATGCCCATTTCTTGAGTGGGAAATTTATCTTTCCAAATTTTGTATGCAATGTTGTCATTTAGTTTTCTTACCGCATTTAAAATATTTGTAGATATTTCACCACGATTATTTTCGGTTAATTTTTCAAGATTTTTATCTATAATATTACTAGCATTGA
>ONUN01000173.1 GCA_900320955.1 uncultured Methanobrevibacter sp.
TAAAAATGAAGAAATAATAAACTTATTGAGTATTAAAAAAGATTTATTGCTTTTAGGGATACGGACAATATCTTAGACGCTTATCTCAGTTTAAGTCTGTATTGAACAGGACATAATCCGCCTAATGTATTTTTGACGTTGTAAGTATTACCGGGGGAAGAAATTCAATCAAGCTTTGTCCTAACGACTTACTTCCTGACCTTGACGGAACTCAGCCAGACTTACCTGCAGATGCAACCATCGTAGATAAATACTTAAGCGAAGAAGTGTTATCCAGAAAGTAATTTAAGTACTTCAATACAGAAAACCCGGCCATGTATTTCATGTCCGGGTTTCTTTTAAAGGCTCTTAGAAGCCTTTGTCGGTTCAGATTATTTTATTACCATTAACGTCTAACGGGAGTTTCGACATTTTCTAACACAAAAACTTAAAAAAATCTGATTTAACAAGGCCTAACGGCCTTTTTTTATTTATAAAAATGTAGTGCCCTTGTATTGACAAATACTAATAAAAGTGTATTATATATAAAATAAGGGTTTATATACTTTTTAATAAGGGGCACTACATGGCTTTTATACGTAGTAAGATAAAAAATGGAAAACCATGTTACTATATCGTTGAAAGTTATAGGGATGGCAAAGCCGTCAGGCAGCGTATTATTGAATATCTTGGAAGTGCTGAAAAAATATTGCCTCTGGCATTAAAAGGTTGGCAATCTACACAAAAAGCAAAAGAATCAGAATCAGGCATTGATTTTTCAAAAGTTACATTCAAATCATACGTTCATGGTTCTGTTATGGGATTGCTCTATATGGCTCAATATATAGGTATTGAAGAGATTCTTGATGAAATCCTTCCCAAAAAAAACATTAAAGGCATGACCAGAGGCAGGGTTTTATTATTAGCAATGATACACCGGGCAGTTGATCCTGGCAGTAAGAGAAACTTCTCCAATTGGGTAGAGCAGACAAGTTTACCCTATCATCTAAAATTTGAGGCTTCAGCACTTGGTTCGGCTGAATTTTGGGAGGCTATGGACGGGATTAGTGAGGATGAGCTAAAAACAGCGCAAAGAACAATTGTAAAGCGTATTTCTGATATCACTAATATTGATTTAAATAGGTTCCATCTTGATTACACCAACTATTTTACTTTCATAAATAGCAAAAATGGAAATTGTTTGATATGTAAGAGAGGACATAATAAACAGAAAAGGGATGATTTACGACAGTTCAGCCTTGCTGTATTAACCGCCTATTCTCTTCAGATACCTATAATATGGGATCTTTACGCAGGCAACAAAAATGATAAATCTGAATTTGCTGAATTTTCAGATAAAATTAAAAAAGAATTACAGAAAATGTCAATCATTCCGGAGGATGTGACGATAACATTTGATGGAGGCAGTAATTCTGAAGAGAACTTCAAAAATATAGGCTTTCATTTTATCTGTTCACACAGTTTGAAAGGACTTCCTGCTCTTTATGACATTGATATCAGCGAATACGAGAATGTTGAACTTAGCAGTGGTAAGACCAAACTTGCTTATCGTATTGATAATTTAACATTTTCAGGCGTTACAGGGACGGGAATATTGACTTTTAGTCAGGATTTGCTGGATGGACAGCTTGCTGAACTTGAGAAAGAGATTACCAAAATAAAAAATAATGTTGATGATTTAAATAATAAACTTAAGAATCCAAAATCACATATATTTTCAGAGTTGAACAACAGGAAAAAATTTATCGAAGCTGAGATTGTACAAGTAAAAAAATACAATGATGCTCTTAAAGAGGAGTTAAGCCAGCCAAAGAAGGGAAGACGCAAAAAGGAAAAAGATGAGCCTATATGGGATATGGAAAAGGAACTATTACAGATATTGGCTAAAAAGGTTTATTCCGGTAACCAATTTGCAAGCGAATTCAGTTCTATAAGTATTGAATTGCAGGAACATGATGAACTTAAGTCTTATCAGATAAAGCTCACAATAGACAATGAATTAAAAGAATCGTATTGCAATAAATATTATGGTAAAAAATTGACATGTACAGATTATACGAGCTGGAGTACATCCGATATTTTATCTGAATACGCTAATCAGGAGTGTATTGAAAACAATATCTTCAAAGTATCCAAAGATACGAGGCACTTTTCTGTAAGACCGCAGTATCATTGGACTGATGATAAAATTCGCTGTCATGTCTTCATTTGTCTTTCCGCAATGATAATTGCAGAAATGTTAAGAATGCGAATGGAAAAAGCCGGGTTAAAACTCACAAAATCGGCAATGCTTAATAAATTGTCTTTAATAAACGATGGGTGGATTTATAACGAAGGAAAGAAAGTTGTTAGGGCAATGGGAGAACTTGATTCTAATCAAAAGAGGATGTGGAATGTCATAGAAGATATCAAACAATCTCTGTCAACTAACTGATTGGCAAAAAAGTGCCAAAATGGGCACTACATTTAACAGTTGATTGAAGCCTTGTGTTACAAGGCTTCACGGGGTAACAGAAGTTATAATGTCGAAACTCCCGCTAGCAATTAGTCTCCGGATTACACATAAAAGCGGTGCCGAAAAGCAATACGGCACCTGCTAGCACTATAGCTTATTGATTTTCCATTACAATTCTTTCCCACCTTCTTTCATAATATGAATCTTCGGCTTGAGCACGTTCTTCTTCATCACGATAAATTCCGTCATCACTATCGTAAGGGGTATTTATTTCATCAAGGATTTCGTCATCGTTGATTTCATCTTCGGTGACTTCATCTTCTGATGTTAATTCAATATCTATTTTAGACATGATTATTCCTTGTTTCTTTCTTATACTGATCACTCAACTCGTTGTACCTCTGATCATACATTTTTCTATTGCACTCAAAACTTTTTAGTTGCGCATTATTGTCAGGTTGTCTGAAGGGATAACCGCACTGTTTCATGCGAGTTTTTTCAAACTCAAGCTGGGTAATCTGTAAATTCTCATCATCTAAAAAAGGTAACTCTGCGATTAAACCTTCTAACCTTGATTTGGCAGAACAGTATTTTCCCACCATCGGAAAGATTCC
>ONUN01000050.1 GCA_900320955.1 uncultured Methanobrevibacter sp.
GAATTTGTACTTCATCAACAATTGATGAAATAGCATCAAAACTGGTTTTTAATATATTAGAATCACTTAATTCTGCTTTAAACATAAATAATCCTCTTAATTAAAATTATATATTATGAATATATTTTTATATTTATTATTTAATAAGTTTTTTCATTATTTGAAAATTTTAATTGCAAGCCTTTTTCATGCTTGAAACATACTCTTTCAATACAGATGTTGCATCTTCGCCATGTTCTTCAATTATTTTTACAATAGCACTGCCAACAATAACTCCATCAGCTATTTCACCAATATTTTTAGCTTGTTCAGGAGTATTAATACCAAATCCGACAGCCAAAGGTAAATCTGTTACATCACGAATATCTTCCAGAATGGATTTTAAGTCCGTTTTTATTTCAGACCTCATTCCTGTTACGCCCAATGATGAAACCACATAAATAAAACCACTTGCATCACTGGCAATCTTTTGAATTCTTTCTTTGGAAGTTGGAGCAATTAATGATATAACATCAACATCGTTTTTACGGGCAATATCGACAATTTCCCCTTTTTCCTCGTAAGGCAAATCAGGAGATATAATGCCGTCAACACCTAGCTCATTACATTTCTTAAAGAATTTTTCATAACCATAAAAGAAAACGGGATTAATATAAGTCAAAAATACAAGTGGAACATCACTTTCAGCGCGAACTGCCTTTACTATCTCAAAAACATCATCTGTTGTAGTATTGTGTTTTAATGCACGTACATTTGCATCCTGAATTACAACACCTTCCGCCATAGGGTCTGAAAATGGAATGCCTATCTCTATTAAATCACATCCTGCCTCTTCCATGGCCAATATAAATTCAACAGTTTTTTCAATGCTTGGATCACCTGCAGTCAAAAATCCAATAAAAGCTTTTCCATTTTTAAATGCATTAGCTATTTTACTCATTTAAATCAACTCCCCTATACTCTGCAATTGATCGAACATCCTTGTCTCCTCTTCCAGAAAGACAAATCATTATAATATCATCCTTGTCCATTTTTGGAGCAATTTCCATAGCATAAGCAACTGCATGTGCACTTTCAATAGCAGGAATAATTCCCTCCATTCTTGACAAGTATTCGAATGCATTAACAGCTTCCTCATCAGTAACAGGAACATATTCTGCCCTGCCGCTGTCTCTTAAATATGCATGTTCAGGACCTACGCCAGGATAGTCAAGACCTGCTGAGACTGAGTATACAGGTGCGATTTGACCATAGTCTCCCTGATTAAACAGAGATTTCATTCCATGAAATATGCCGATTTTACCATTAGTTAAAGCCGCTGCATTATAAGGAGTATCAATTCCTTTTCCGCCGGCTTCACAACCGATTAGTCTTACATCCTCATCATCAATAAAATTATAGAATGCACCCATAGCATTACTTCCTCCACCTACACATGCAATAACAGCATTTGGAAGTCTTCCTTCTTTTTCAAGAAATTGTTCTCGAGCTTCGGAACTTATTACTGCTTGAAAATCCCTTACAATCATCGGAAATGGATGTGGCCCCATAGTGGAACCGATTACATAATTTGTATCATGGACACGTGCAATCCAATCTCTAAATGCATCATTTACCGCATCTTTAAGTGTTTTGGTTCCGGACTTTACTGAATGCACCTTTGCACCCAACAATTCCATACGATAAACATTAAGTGCCTGTCTTTTGGTATCGACTTCACCCATAAACACTTCGCATTCCATATCAAGCAATGCGGCTGCAGTTGCAGTAGCCACTCCATGCTGGCCAGCTCCAGTTTCAGCTATCACTCTTGTTTTTCCCATTTTTTTAGCAAGCAATACCTGACCTAATACATTATTGATTTTATGAGCGCCAGTGTGGTTTAAATCTTCACGCTTTAAATAAATTTTGGCCCCGCCAAGGTCTTCAGTCATTCTTTCAGCATAATATAATAAAGAAGGTCTTCCAGCATATTCTTTCAATAATGAATTAAGTTCATTTACGAATTCCGGTTCGTTAATGTAATAATTGTACTGTTCTTCCAAGTAAAGTAACTCATTCATTAATGTTTCAGAGATATACTGACCGCCATATTCGCCATATCTTCCGTTACTCAACGTATTACCTCCATAATTTCTTTGATTTTAAATTCATCCTTAAATCCATCAGTTTCAACACCAGAACTCAAATCTATTGCATAAGGTTTAAATTCTTCCACAGCTTTTGAAATGTTTGAAATATTAATTCCACCAGCTAAAAAGAAGTCTTTAGTTAAGTCATTTCGTATCAAATTCCAATCAAAAGTTTTTCCACTACCTTTACCGCTGTCAAGCAATAGATAATCAGAAATTGAATTGTCATATTCAAGCAAGTCCTTTTCATCAGACATTTCAATTGCATTAATTATTTTCAGTTCATAGTTTGTATTTTCTTTTAAATTCTTAATATAATCTTCACTTTCACTGCCATGAAGTTGAGCAATTTCAATAATCCCCTCATCGAATAACTTTACGATTTCATCAGCATCAGCATCAACAAAAACTCCAACAGAAACAATATCAGAACTCAAATTCTTTTTCATTTCTGATGCCAACTTATGGGAAACCTTTCTTTTTGAATCTGCAAAGACAAAACCTATATAATCAGGTTTATATTTATTAACAATGTCTATATCCTCCAATCTTTTAAGTCCGCAGATTTTGATTTTAACCATTCTTCAACTCCGCAATTAGAGATTTTTTATCATCGCTTTTCATTAAAGTTTCGCCAATTAAAACTGCATCAACATTATTTTCTTTCAATTTAGTAACATCTTCTTTTGTTTTAATACCACTTTCAGAAATAAATATTATATTGTCACTTACACATCTACGTAGACTGATACTATTATCTATATCTACACTAAAATCATTGAGATTTCTATTGTTAACACCAATGATTTCAGCACCAACATTCATTGCAGTTCTAATTTCATCACCATCATGAGTTTCAACAATAGCTGAAAGGCCCAAATCATGAGCCAAATCTAAAAATTTCTTCAATTGAACAATATCCAATATGGACACTATCAAAAGCACTGCAGAAGCTCCGAGCAATTTGGCTTCCCAAATCATATATTCATCAATGACAAAGTCCTTTCTTAAAATAGGAATTGAAACATTTTCGGAAATCTCTTTTAGATAATCATCTGAACCCTTAAAAAAGTAAGGTTCAGTTAAAACTGAAATGGCTGATGCACCTGCAGATTCATATTCCTTTGCAATGCCCACATAATCAAAATCTTCACTGATTATGCCCTTTGAAGGGGAAGCCTTTTTAACTTCAGCAATAATTGCAATTTCAGAATCTTTAAGTGCCTCCTTAAATGGAAAATCTTTTGAAATTTCCATGTTAGAAACTTCTTTTTTAAGTTCATCCAATGATTTGTTATTTTTAGCTCCAACCAATCTTTCCTGAGTTTTTTCAACAATTTCATCCAACATAATAATCAACAATTTGTGCATTCAATAAATTTTTCAAGCTGTTCCAAAGCCTTGCCCGAATCAATGATTTCTTCAGCCAGACTAACGCCTTCCCTTAATGATTCAACCTTGCCAGCCACATATAACCCTGCTGCTGAATTCAATAAAACAGCATTTCTCCTAGGTCCCTTTTCACCATTTAAAATAGACAGAGTGATTCTTGCATTATCTTTTGCATCTCCACCCACAAGATCCTCTTTTGATGAAAATTCCATACCAAAGTATTCCGGAGATATTTCATAAGACATTGTTTTTCCATCTTTAAGTCCACATACAAAAGTTTTATCACTGACAGATATTTCATCCATTACATCCAAACCATAAACAACAAGTGCAGACTTAACACCCAAATTCTTAATAACTTCAGTAAGGGGTTCAACCAATTCCTTATCATATACTCCTAAAACCTGCATGGTAGCACCTGCAGGATTTGTCAAAGGCCCCAATATGTTAAATATTGTCCTTATTGACAGTTCTTTTCTAACTCCTGCAACATACTTCATTGACAAGTGATAATTTTGAGCAAACAGGAAACATAAATTAATTTCTTTTAAGCATTTTAAACTTTTTTCGGGAGGTATATTAATATTTACGCCTAGCTCTTCCAACACATCAGCAGCACCACATTTACTTGATGCCGCCCGATTTCCATGTTTTGCAACCGGCACGCCTGCTGCAGAAATCACAATTGAAGAGGTTGTTGATATATTAAATGTATTTGAACCGTCGCCTCCGGTTCCAACAATTTCCAAAACTTCCTTATCGTTCAATAACCTCACACAATGAGCCCTCATAGCTTCGGCAGATGCTGTAATCTCATCAATTGTTTCACCTTTCATAGACATTGCAGTTAGGTAGGCGCTCATTTGAACTTCACTTGCCTCACCACTCATGATTTCATCCATAGTTTGATATGCTTCATCATAAGTTAAATTTTCATGTTTATATACTTTTAAAATAGCTTCTTTAATCATAAAATCCCTTTCTCTACTTTTTCTATAAAATTTTTAATAATTGTTAATCCGTCCGGAGTTAAAATTGATTCCGGATGAAATTGAAGGCCATAGACATTATAACTCTTATGCTTTACAGCCATTATCTCACCATCATCCTTTGCTTTTGAGATAATCTCAAGACTATCAGGAATTGTATCTTTTACCAGGCTTAAAGAATGATATCTGCCTACTGTAATTTCTGAAGGCAATCCCTTAAAGATAAAATCATAATCAAGGGAAATCTTAGAGGATTTTCCATGCATTAATCTTTTTGCATGAGAAACAGTACCTCCCAAAGCCTCACAAATTGCTTGATGACCTAAACAAACACCCAAAATTGGGATTTTGTCATGAAATTCCTTTACCAAATCCACACAGATTCCCGCATTTTTTGGCTTTCCAGGCCCTGGAGACAAAATAATGCATTCAGGATTTAAGTTGTAAATCTCATCAAGAGTTATCTTATCATTCCTACAAACCAAAATATCTGAATTAACTTCACCAACCAATTGGAACAAATTATAGGCAAAACTATCATAATTATCAATTAAAAGAATCATTCTAAACCCCCATCGGCAATTTTTAAAGCATTAATAACAGCGGCGGCTTTGTTCAAGCATTCATCAAATTCAGTATCCGGTACACTATCAGCAACAATGCCTGCACCTGATCTGATAAATACCTTATTATTTCGTGCAAATGCAATTCTTATGGAAATACAGGTGTCAATATTGCCGCTTAAATCTAAATAACCAATTGCGCCACCGTAAATTCCTCGTTTATTGTTTTCTAGCTCATTGATTATTTCACATGCCCTTATTTTTGGAGCGCCTGACAATGTCCCTGCAGGCAAAATTGAATCAATGGCTACAAGAGAATCCAAATCGCTTCTTAATGTCCCGCTAACAGTAGAACCAATGTGCATTACATGAGAGAACCTTTCAATTGAGAGATATTTGTCAACAGTTACAGAACCTATTTCTGATATTTTTCCAATATCATTACGTCCCAAATCAACAAGCATATTATGTTCTGCCAATTCCTTTTCATCCTCCAACAGTTCTTTTTCCAGCATCAAATCCTCTTCAGGAGTCTTGCCCCGAGGGCGAGTCCCTGCAAGTGGAAACGTATACAATTTTCTATCATTCAATTTTACCAAAGTTTCTGGAGATGCACCTGCTATTTCAACATCATTACTTGAGAAATAGAACATGTAAGGAGAAGGGTTTGTAGTTCTCAAGACCCTATAAGTGTCAAATAAGCTTCCTGAAATTTCTGCTTCGATCCTGTTTGACAATACAACTTGAAAGATATCCCCTTCTTTAATATAATCCTTAGCCTTATCAACCATATTGCAGTATTTTTCACGTGAAAACACTGGTTTAAATTCAGACTTTAATTTTAAGGACTCTATTTCAGTTTTTTTGCCATTTTTGATTAGATTTGCAATTTCTCTTAATTCATCACAGGCCTTTTGATAATTATTTTCCAAATCATCAGTTTTGATATTTGAAATAATAATGATTTTTTGCTTGAAATTGTCAAATGCAATCACCTTATCAAACAACATCAAATCAATGTCCTTGAACTGGTCCTGATTTTCAGCGTCCAAATTAAGTGAAGGTTCTGAATATTTAATATAATCGTAAGCAAAATAACCAACGAATCCGCCAGTGAATGGAGGAAGATAATCCAATTTCGGAGATTTATTTTTAAAAATCAAATCCTTAATGACATCACTTGGATTATCGGTTTCAATTGTAATCAAATCGTCATTGAATTCATTGAAATCAGCATCGCCCTTAATCTTAACAACACCGTTTTGACATGTGAATTCTAAAAGAGGATCAAAACCTAAAAAACTGTATCTTCCCCATTTTTCTGCATCCTCTATACTTTCCAGCATATAACAATGATTGCTGATACCTTTTAAAATTCTTAAAACTTCTATAGGAGTTGCAATATCTGAAAACAATTCATATGATATTGGAATGCGTTTGTACTCCTCATTTTTTGCTATTTCTTTTACTTCATCTATACTTGGGGAAAACATTTTATCACTACTATAAAATTTAGTATAATGTACTATTTAAAACCTTGTTGTAACTTTTTGTACATTGTAAAATTTTAGTAAAAAAATTTAATTGAGTTTATCCTGTTCTTTGCTGAATTCAATGACAATCTTTTTTATTTCTCTGCTTTCCAAATAAGGCAATTTTTCAGCAATTTCTCTTTCCAAATCCCTATTTAACTGCAATCTCTTTTGAGCATATTCTTCGCCTTCAAATTCGCTGCGGTATTGTTTATTTAAATTTGAATATTTAGTAATTAATGGCTGAAGAATAGTTCCAATATCCTCATCCAGCCTGTCATTGATTATTTTTCTTTTTCTAATTTCAGATACATAACCAACGATGGTGACAAAAAATCCTAAAACGGTAACTGTCAAAGCAGGGACAAAAATCTTTTCATTACCCAAAAATACAATAGATACCAGAACCCCAATAAAAATTAGAAAAACACCAATTTTTCTTAAATCCATAAAAACACCTTTAAGATATTCTTTATTTTTAAATTATTTAAACATTATTCCAATTGGAATAGATGAATTTTAAAATTAAAATGAAAGAGATAATGGCTAAAACAGACATTGCTCCAACAACAAAATCATTATTAAATAAGATTTGAGAAGAATCCAAATGATAAATACTTTCACCAATTAAATTATTTAGAAAATGAGCAAAAATCGGCACGAAAATATTTTCACTCTTCAAATAAAATAATGCCATGCATATTGCAAATATAAAAGACGAAAATATGCTTCCAAAACCATGAAGGGATGCAAAAAGCAGGGAAGATATTAAAATTGCAAAAGCAGTCGGAACAATAATCTTCAATTTATTTAAAAAAATGCCCCTAAAAATCAATTCTTCAACTACAGGAGAAAGCAACACCACAGATAAAAATCCCCCAATCCCAAATAATCCAACATTCAAACTCATAAAGGAACCAAAAATACTGTTTGAATCAACAACATGAAGAATCGAATTTGAAAAATATAACATTCCATAAGAAAAGAAAATATTTAACAACACCACATATCCAATTGTTTTAAAGGAAACCCTGGAAAAAACATTTAAAAATTCAATTTTCAATTCATTAAACGAATTTCTTAACTTAAACATGAAATAAGCGAGAATTATCAAGTACAAAATTGTTGAACTATACTTAATATTAAAATAATTAAATCCAAACATCATTATACAAAGCACAATGAAAAGAGCCAATAATTCTACAAGTGAAACATTTTTAATTTTTTCATCAAATAACGACATAATATCTAAAAAAAATAAAAAATGGATAAAATCCACTAATTTTTAACTTTTTAATAAATTTACATAAGCCATAATCATAACAAACTAATACAAATCAATTTTAGAATATATTGCATAAATTTAGATACGCATTGCTAATGTTTATGGAAATTTTAACTTTCCACAATTTATTAATTTTTAATTCCTCATTCGCTAAGCAATTACAAACATAAATACATACAAGTATTTGAAAATTAATAATTTAATCTTCATCAAGGATGAAAACCTCTTCTATATATTCTTTTCCCAACATTTTAGTAATATTATAGGCTAATAATAAGGAAGGGTTGTAACGAGAATTTTCTAAAGCATTTACTGTTTGACGAGTAACGCCTACTGAATCAGCGAGTTCTTGCTGTGTCATACCCAATTTCTGGCGAAACTGTCTTATTTTTGTTTCCATATAATCACCTATTTATAATTAAATATAAATGGTGGTATTATTTCTTTTATAATACATATATAAATTTGTTGTTGTATTGAACAACATATAATAACATCAATAAACAAAGTATAACCATAATGTTTATCTTAAATGTGCATGAACACCATGACTTCTTTAAGTCATGGATGAATCGCCCAAGGTAGGCATTACTTTTCAAAAAGCTCTTTGATGAAATTTAAATAACAAGATAACAAAAAATAATTAATGACAAGGACACAATTAAATTAAACTTTTTCAACGATAACCAAGTTTAAAAAGCAATATTAATTGAATCTGTCTGAACCTTCAAAACGAGGGGGATAGCACGGTAATCATATACTCCCAAGAGTATACAGCCCGTGAAGTAAGAATCCTCAACTTCTATAAAGTTGAGGTAGTTCAAGAGATGATAAATTATGGCAATACATCCTATTGAATTTAGATATGGAACTCCCGAAATGAAAAAAATTTGGGAAGAAGAAAATAAACTGCAAAAAATGTCAAATACCAATTTCGTAAAATTAGAAAGAATGAAAGAAATTGAAGCTGAAACTAACCACGATATTGCAGCTTTATCAAAATCAATTACTGAAGTTTGTGAAAATGGCGCCGGAGAATATGTTCATTTCGGAGCTACATCCAATGATATTGTAGATAGTTCAAATTCATTGCTTATTCATGATTCCATTGAAGTATTAAAAGAAAAATTAGAAAGATTGACAAAAATAATGCTCAAATTAGCTGAAGAAAATAAGATGAAAGTATGTATCGGACGTACTCATGGTCAGCATGCACTTCCAACCACTTACGGAATGAAATTTGGAATTTGGGCAGACGAACTTCACAGACAATACGTAAGACTGGAAAACGCTGAAGCCAATGTCTGTATTGGAATGATGGACGGAGCGGTCGGAACCACTGCTGCTTTAGGTGAACAAGGTTGGGAAATTCACAAAAGCGTTGCAGAAATATTGGGACTTCCTGCAGCTACAATTACAAATCAAGTTGTTCAAAGGGACAACCATGTTGAATTCATCAGTGTTTTAGCTAACATTGCAAGTACTTTAGATAAAATTGGACTAGAAATCAGAAGTTTACAAAGAACTGAACTCATGGAAGTTGGTGAATACTTCGACCCTGAAAAACAGGTGGGAAGCAGTACCATGCCACATAAAATGAATCCAATTACTGCAGAAAGGATTTGTGGAGTTGCAAGAATAGTTAAATCTTATGTAAATGCCGCTTTAGACAATAATCCTCTTTGGCATGAAAGAGACTTGACCAACTCTTCCTGTGAAAGAATAATGTTTCCGGAAAGTTGCATCTTAACAGACTACATTTTAAACTTAACAATCAAATTAATGAACAATTTAGTATTCTACGATGAAAATATCGAAAGGAATTTAAATTTAACCAACGGTTTAATTATGGCAGAAAGATTAATGGCTGAACTTACCCGTGCAGGAATGGGAAAACAAACTGCATATGGAATTGTAAGGAAAAATAAGCCAATAAGGAAAAATTACTGCTTGGCGAATTAATCCTGGAAGATGAAGATGTTCAAAAATACTTAACCGAAGAGGATGTTGAAAAAATAATGGATCCACATACCTACATCGGTTCTGTATCAATAATCATCGATGAATTGCTTGAAAAATCCAAAGAATGGTTTTAGGTGTTATAATGACAAGTGTAAAAGAATTAAAATCTATTGATTTGAATTCATTCACAATAATCGGAACTGGAATAACCGTATTGATTTCAGCATTAATTTCAATACTCATTGCAATAGGAATTGTAATAACTTCCCCTGGAAATGCTTCAATTTCAATTTATATTATTCCAACAATCATCGTTGGATCATTTATATGTGGAATTTATCAATATTTTTCAAATGGATTATTCTATAATTTCCTATCAAAAAAATTTAGAAACATCAATGTTGCATTTGATAATGAATCACTTGTAAAAATATCAACTACCGAAACCGCAACAATTATTGCTACAATTACCTTAATTCAAGTGTTATTAACTTATTTGGTTTCAGTTCTAATACTCCCATTGGTTATTAATGCCACAATTCAAACATTAATGCTTGGAGGTCAGCAATTAATGGCTTACAGCTTATATCAATTTTTATTAGTTTTAAGTCAACCTATAACAATCATAACATTGATTTTTGGTTCTTTCATCATAACATTCGTGTTTGTTTTAATTGGAGCATATATCTATAATTTAATTGCATCAAAAGGCAGAGCCATTACTTTAAAATTGTCCAAAGAAAATGAAATGACTGCTATTGATTCAATAGAGATATTAAACTTTGCCATTGCAAGTGCAATTATTCTTGGAGTATTAAGCTTAATTTTTGGAATCATAATGGTGATTAGTGGTGCAAACATGATGACATTAATTACTGATGTATGTGGCGGAGTAGTCTACGGATTCATTGCTGCAGCACTCACCGCAGCAGCATACAACATTTTAGCTCCAAAAATTGGAAAATTAAAAATAGAATTAATTGATTTATGAATCAATTAATTTTTACTTTCTCTTTTTATTTCAGGCACATATCTCTTAAGCATCAATGAAAGGGATATTACTGTAACAGAACTCAATGCCATTGCCAGACCTGCTAAAGCCGGTTCAAATGTTATTCCAAAAGTCGGATATAAAACACCTGCAGCTATTGGGATTAAAATAGTATTATATGCAAATGCCCAAAAAATGTTTTCTTTGATTCTCCTCATGACTTTTTTGGAAAACTGTACTGCAGCAACAACATTTTCCAAATCTCCTTCCATGATAACTATATCCCCACTTTCCATAGCGATATCAGTACCATTACCCATAGCAACACCAATATCCGCCTGAGTTAAAGCAGGAGCATCATTAATACCGTCACCAACGAACAAGACCTTTTTAGTATTATTCGCCTGAGTTTCTTTGACAATGTCCAATTTGTTTTCTGGAAGAATTCCTGCCTTAACATTATCTATTCCAACTTCACGAGCGACAGTAAGTGCTGTAGACTCATTATCACCTGTCAACATATAAGTTTCAACATTCATTTTATGCAATTCATCAATAGTTCTTTTAGAATTAGCCTTAATCTTATCTGACAAACTTAAAATGCCTTTTATGTTCTTATCCCGAGCCAGGAAAATGATGGTTTTACTTAGCTTTTCAAGTTCATGATACTTCCCAACCGCTTCATCAGAGACACTAACATCAAAAGATTCCATTAAAGCAAGATTTCCTGCAAGAACTTCACTAGAATTTAATTCAGCTTTAAGACCTTTTCCAGTTACGTTTTCAAATTCAGAAGTCTGGTCAAGATCTAAATTTAATTCCTTGGCTTTGGTTACAATGGCTTTTGCTATTGGATGGGTTGAATTTTGCTCAATACTGGCCGCAAGCCCAATTAATTCATCACCACTTATACCATAAGCAATAACATCATCCACTTCCGGTTTTCCTTCAGTTATTGTTCCGGTTTTATCAAATGCAGCCACATCAATTTGTCCCGCATTTTCTAAGGTATCCCCATTTTTAATCAATATACCAAACTCGGCAGCCCTTCCAACACCAACTGTAACAGCAGTTGGAGTAGCTAATCCCAATGCACAAGGACAGGCAACAACCAAAATAGAAATTAAGCATGTTAATGAAAAGAGCAATGAAGCACCCAAAACAAAATACCATATTAAAAATACAATGATAGCTATTGATAGAATTACTGGAATAAAGTAAGAAACAATGGTATTTGCGAATTTCTGAACCGGAGGCCTTGAAGATTGTGCTTTTTCTACCAAACGGATAATATTAGATAAAACAGTGTCTTTTCCAATTTTTTTAGCCCTAATATGTAATATTCCATCCTGATTGATGGTTCCTGCAAAGACTTCTTCACCATCTTTTTTAACTTTAGGAATTGGTTCACCATTAATCATAGATTCATCAACATAAGATTCTCCACCAATAACTTCACCGTCGACAGGTATTTTTTCACCAGGTTTTACAAGCAGCAAGTCATCCAAAACAATGTCTGAAATTGAAACTTCCTTTTGAGATACGACTTCCCCATTTTCATCTATTTCAATAGCAGTTGCAACTGTCGGTTGAAGACCTATTAATTCACGAATTGAATCAGAAGTGTGTTTTTTAGCTCTTGCCTCAAGATATCTTCCAATCATTAAAAATGAAGGAAGCATTACTGCAGAATCATAGAACATGAACGTATGATCCAAAACAATTCCGAATGTTCCAAAGATACTTGATATATAAGCTACTAAAATACCCATTGAATACATTACATCCATATTTAAGTTTTTATGCATCAATCCATTGATTCCCGCTTTTAAAATAGGTAAAGAAACATATAAAAAAGGAGCAATACTTACAATTAATGAAAGCAGACCCATCGAAGAGATGTTAATTCCGGTTGCTTGGTGAATGCTGTGAGTAAGACCCATTAGCGGATCCCAACCGCTAAACATTAAAATCATTAAAATTACTGAAAAGGTCAAACCGACAATAATCCTATTGCGTTTTTCCTTTAAATCCTGTTGATAGATAGCTTCCTCATCTATTTCAGTTTGGCCTTCAACTCCCAAAAGCTCAAAACCAAGTGAATCTATAACCTCTTCTATTTCATCCAATGTCACTTTTGATGAGTCATATCTGATCCTTGCAGATTGAGAAGTCAAATCAGCCTTTACATCAAAAATACCATCCAGACGGATTAAAAAATTCTCAACATTCATAGTACATGAAGCGCAATGCATTCCCTGAATTCTAATGGTCATTTCATCACAATGCAGGTCAAAACCTAGGTTTTTGACTAACCTCTCCATTTCTTCATATGAAATTTTTTTAGTATCAACAGTAATGTGCAGCTTATTTGATGCTAAATCCGCATCAACATCCTCTACACCTTCAATCTTACCAAAGGTCTTATTTACACTTAAAACACAGGAAGCACAATGCATTCCTTCAATTGGTAAATCCATATGTTTATGCTTTACCATAACATCACAACCGTTCCCATTATATGAAACAATATATGGTTTTTAATCATTATAAAAGTTTAGGTAAACAAAAAAATAAAAAAAGTAATAAATATCTCACATGTACTTTATGTTAATGTCCTTGTGAGGAATAGTCCTTTTGAATCTCTTCTTAGGATAACCAATAATGAATGCAGAGTACATATGCTTATTTTTATCAATGAATGGGAAAAATTCCATCAATCTGTCATGGTCAATTTCATCAGCCTTAAGGATAAACAGAGAATAAAATCCACCAAGACCCAATGAATATGCAAGTAATTCCAAACGAGTATTTGCTATAACAGCACTTGTCTTATCAGTTGAAAATGTTAAAATTAACTGATGGCCCTGCCACAGCAAAGGATGATATTTTTTTGTTGAGTTGTCCCTTATATAGTCCCCGAATTCCTTTATTCTGAAAAATTCATCTTCCTGAACCTTAATTATGTCATAAACATGTTTCATGAAATCATTCAGCTTTTTGTCCAAAACCACAAATTCAACATCCTGCTCATTTTGTGCTGATGGAGAGTAATATGCACCTTCAATCAGTTTATTAAAAGTATCATTATCAATTTTTTTCTTTTTAAACCAACGAATGGATCTTCTCTGTTTTAAAAATACCAATAATTCATCATAATTTACTGGAATCTCTTTTGGGTTATAATCTTCAATCCTGCCTTCACGACCCTTAAATATCTTAAGAGTTATGGCGCATGTAGGGCATATTGCCATGCAATGACCGCATTCAAAACAGTTACTTCCAGTTTCGTAAGCCACTTCACCTATTTCAATATTGTCTCTAATACATACTGATTTGCATTGACCGCAGGCAATGCATTCGTTTTCATCAATCAACAATTTCATTTTACTAAGACTCCATCCTGCAAAACATTCAAAATATTATCATTATCACCCAAAATAGAAACATCATCTAACGGATTCGAATTGACTAAAATCAAATCAGCAATATAATTTTCTTTTACAAGACCCAAATTATCCTGATTCAAAAATTCGGCTGCTTTAACAGTTCCTGCAGCAATGGCTTGTGATTCAGACATTCCAATTTCAACCAAATGAGTTAATTCCTCCAAATTATGACCATGAGGAATAACTCCACTGTCTGTTCCCATTAAAATATTTACACCCTCTTCATATGCAACGGATATATTTTCTTTGTGAACTTTGACAATTTCCTTTAATTTGGCTGTTTTTTCACCAGCATAATTATCCCAAGCAGGAAAACCGTTTTCATATAAGAATTGATGAACCAACAATGTTGGAACTAAACTGACATTATTTTTTGCCATTTTAGAAGCAGTCTTTTTATCAATGAATGTTCCATGCTCAATTGATGAAAATCCAGCATCAATACAGTTATTCATTCCCTTTAAACTATGACAATGAGCAGATACTTTCATATCATTTGCTGAGGCTTCTTTAACAATTGTTTTTAATTCCTTCTTATTGAATTGGGCAAATTCCGGAGAAGAATTTGTAGTTAGAACTCCACCACTAGCCATGACTTTAATAAAGTCTGCACCTGCTCTTTTTACTTCACGAGTCTTTTTTAAAACTTCCTCTACACCATCACATCTGCCTTTAGGAAATCCGGGATAAATTATCTCCATGTCCCATCCTGAAGGCAAAAGTAAGTCAAAATGTCCTCCAGTCATTACTAAAGGAGTTATTGACAAATGTACTTTTGGTGCTGTAAATAATTTACGTTGTTGAGCTAATTTGAAACTTAAATCAGCTGATCCGCAATCTCTAATTGTTGTAACACCTGCATTGATTGTTTGCAGTGCATGAGGAACCGCATTATAGAAATGTAGTCCCAATGGATTAGACATATTTTCTTCTTTGTGAAATCCTTTTGCAAAAATATGGGCATGACAATCAATAAAACCTGGAAGCAGATAATTGTCCTCACCATCAATAACATTAGCATCTGCTTTAATTTTACTTGAAGATATTTCTTTAATAATATTATCTTCAATTAAAATGTTCTGATTGGTTTCAATCTCTTCTGGATTTATAATGTTTACATTTTCAATTAGAGTTTTCATATTATCACTACAATACTTCTATAGTTCCGTTATCCCCATCAACTTCAACTAAAGTTCCATTTGTCAAATCTTTAGTTTCAGCCGGTGAATCCACCATCGGGATATCGGACATAATAGCACCAGTAGCTATAATAGGTTCAGCATTTAGGCAAATTATTGCTTTTGGAGCAGTATTGTTCTTCATCATTTGGAAGATAACATATGATCCAACAGTGGAGCCTTTTCCTCCAGGTATGAATAAAACTTTATCTTTAATTATTTCTCCTTTTAGTTCATGAGTGGGATCAATAATTTCCCCGTTTTCAGGATTTACTCCACCTAAAAAACTAATAGGTTCTGTTGAAACAATCAATTCACCTTTTGCCTTTCCTTTTGCAATATTTCTACATTCAATCATAAAAATCACATACTTTATTTAAAATAAATTATCTTCAACTTATAATTATCATCAAATTCATAAACACTTGAAAACTTTGTATCTTTTCCACATTCAGGACAAATTACCATGGTATCACCTAAACTACATCTTTTTTCATTACTTCCCTTAAAACTGCAGTGGCATAAGACCCTTTATTAATTGAAAATTCGCATAAAACACCATCTTCAGTTGGAACTGCAGATGTATCCCAAACTTGAAAACGCATAGACCGCCTTAGTCCATGGCTACCTAAACGAGGCATTTTTGGAACTTCAAAGTCTTCTTTTGTAATGTTATAATTTTTTAAGATATTTTCTTCCATTTCACCAACTTTTCCACCAGCAAATGGAACTTTTGTACCATATAAAGGACAAGTTGGGCTAGCTTGGAAAGTTTCAATTAATTCTTGGAATTCTTCAGAAGTTTTATCACGAACAATATGTTCTTCATTGTCTATTACAATATCCCCTTCAACATAATTGTTTATTCCCATTTCTACCCTATTGCTTACGGCTTCATTAAATAAATAAGATTGATAAGCATGTACAAACATTCTCTGAAGAGGTTTTGGAAGAGCATGCAATGCGTTCATATATGACTTGTCGGTCAATTCACCTTTTTTGGAATCCTTAATTAATTCCTTAATCATCATCTTTTCATAACGCATTCCTTTACCCATTAACTTAAGTGACTCTTCTAAATTGCCGTCATCAAATGCCTGTCTTGCCAATTGATTTTCATCAGATTCGTCATCCTGAGGATTACCAATATACCTTCCAACAGCTTTTTCAAGGTCATTTTCAACTAATGCTTCACCAACAAGATGAGTTATTGTTCGTGGCTTTCCAAATCTCTGCCATCCGAAATAATTGGGAACACCAGTTACTTCCAATTGTTTTAAAACTTCATTAGCAGTATCTGCACTTTTTTCTACATCATCTAAATCTTTAATAAGGATTCGAAACTTATTTCCTTTTAGCTGACCCATTCTAAGCTTTTTTCGACCTCGAACAATCTTTAAAAAATCAGTTTTATAAATTTCTCCGTCAAGAGCCTTAACTTGATTGAGTTGCTCTTCAGAATCCATATTTGCAATACAAATCCATTGTCTGGTTATGGCTTTTTTGTCTTTCATTCCGGCAAAGCCCATTCTTTTTCTTGAAATATGCAAATCACGAGCAATATCCAAAACAACATCCAAAGTAGTTCTTCCTAATTTTTCAATCCAAACATAAACATTAGGACCTTCTCCTTCAGGAATTATTTCAGGAATTTCTTCAACATAAAAATCTTCATATTGGTTTCTAATTGTTCCACCAATACCCTTTTGAGCTGTTACATAAGTATTAGCATTTAACATATCAATCACGGAAAATAATAATGCCCTGGCCGGGATTTGAACCCGGGGAATGGGATCCGCAGTCCCATGTGTTATCCAAACTACACCACCAGGGCAACAAAAATTTGCATTAGAATACTCCCCAGAACTAGCCAATACCTTACCGTCTAAAATATTTGTTTCACTAAAGCGATAATTCTTAAGATTAAAACTCGATAATTTATCTTTAGAAAGCTCGCAAACTTTATTGATAGATTCTTTTGAATTTTTACCCTCTTTTAAAATTGCGGAAATATTACCTATAAATGTCTTATCAGTGAAATTAATTTTTCCGCTTAAACTTTCCATAATATCCTGAGCATCTTTGGAATCTTTTATTTCACTTGAATAATGAGAATCTTGTATAAAAATAGCTTGATTAAATACGATAAAAGCAAATAAAAGCAAACCGACTATTAGTACTGCATCTATAATAAACAAATTTCCTTTATCATCTAACATGTATGAGAGTTAGATTTCAGGATTAATAAAAAAAGTTGAAGTGTGAAATTGTGCTTTTGCACAAATCCACATTTAATTTTCACGAATGTGTTTTATGACTTTATCCTTTTTAGCAATAGCTGCATCAGAAGCTTTCTGAACCTTTTGCTTCATCTCTTCAAAGTCTTCAGGAGTTGTTTCACCGACTAACTTTTTAATTTTTGTATATGCAGCTTCTCTAAATAAAGGAACTAATTTTTCTTCAGTTGAATCTTCTTTAATTAAAATTGGCTCACCGGAGTTGTTGACTTCACCAATTTCAGAAATTGCCACGTCATACTTTGCAACTGCTTTTTTGATATCTCCGACAATTTCAGGAGGTGCAATCAGCATCAATGAGTCTGTTGAAACACCTAACGGGTCAATGTTTAATGTTTCAAGCATGTTCAATACATTTGGAGCCACCATTTGCCTTATTTCTTTTTCATAGAATTCCAATCCAACACCAGTTGTATTGGATATTTCGTGGGCATCTCCTCTAAGACCGCCATTTGTTACATCAGTCATTGCATGAATGTCCTTTACAAGGTCTGCTTCAAATAAAGCGTGTGATGCTTGAACAAAGTTTACATTCATTGTATCCCATACAACATCGAAAAATCCGTTATATAATGCTGTAGTAGTTATTGTTCCTCCACCGGAACCTTCAGTTAAAAGAATAATATCGCCTTCAGTTGCTCCTTTTCTTGCAGTAGGAGGATAATTTGAAACTCCGACACTTCCAACAGCGGAAACAAACCTATCACCTAAAACCATGTCTCCGCCAACACGCAAAGTACTTCCAGCTACAATAGGAACATCTACAAGTTCAGAAACTGCTGCAACACCCGCTGTAAAGTCAAATATCTTTGCAACATCACCGTCATCTGCAAGGTGAACATCACTTAAGATAGCTACCGGATCTGCCCCCATAACACAAACATCCCTAAGTGTTGCACGAGTTACATGAAAACCACCTAAAAACGGATATTCGCTTAATCTTGAGTGTATTCCGTCAACGGCTGTTGTAATATAAACGTCATCATTCTTTGCCTGAGCTTTTACAACACCACCATCATCCTGTTCTGATGGATTGACAAGTGATGCAGTATTTGTTGAGGCTACAATCTCTGCTATTTTTCTGTGAACAAAAAAGTCGCCGGCTCCACGGGAACCCACTCCCATTTCACCCATGAGTACATCAGCCTTATTGACATTTGCTATTTCCTTTAAAAATTCATCATTGCTTTCGTTCAACTTTAAAGTAGTTGAAACTTCATCTATTACTGCCTTTGCCATTTCATGAGAGTTTTCTTCTGAAATGTTTTTATATTCTCTTATGCGTACTGCCAGAATATCAGCCAAATCATCATAGGAATAATCATCAATTCTAGCTCTTACAAATCCTAAATTGTTTTGGCTTAAAGATGCAACAACATCTCCACCATAATCACAGGTCCCGGCAATGATGCTTTCATCATCCGGAACAACATGATAAGAATGAACAAAATAAAAGAATTCTTTATCGATACCTTCTAAAATAGGTGAATCATTACACACGTCCAATCTGTTCCAACCCATATGAGGTATTTTTACGCCTTCAGGCAATTTTTCCACATTTCCACTAAATAAGTCCAGACCTTTAATACCCGGAGTCTCTTCACTTGAACTCATCAATACTTGTTGGCCCAGACAAATTCCTAAAAATGGTTTATCTGCATCAACATGCTCATATATTACATCTTTAAATGATTCTAAATTTTCCATGGCGCTTCCGAATGCGCCCACTCCAGGTAAAACCAAATAATCACTGTCTGCAATCACATCTTTATCATCCGTGATTTGATAATCCACACCAATTTTTTTAAATCCGTTGGAAATGCTTTTTAAGTTTCCGCTTTTATAATCAATTATCGTAATCATTCGTCCAACCACCCAATAGCTGATCTAATCATTCCACCAAAGTCTGAAAAGACAATTTCATCAGTGCCCAAGGTTTTTGAATGTGCATCCAATTCAGCTACAACATGAGTGTATCCTAACTCCCTAAGAGGTTCAACCAAACGTGGACCATCTGTTATTGCAACTGATTCAACATCAAACTCTTCAATTGGAAATGCGTGAGGAACACCGAACACTACAATCAAATCC
The DNA here is from genome assembly GCA_900320955.1 of uncultured Methanobrevibacter sp. GTDB lineage: Archaea > Methanobacteriota > Methanobacteria > Methanobacteriales > Methanobacteriaceae > Methanocatella. Next base: position 19,862 of record ONUN01000050.1, read on the forward strand.
AAATCTTTGTCTTTAAGATATTCTGCCGCCACATCAGCAGTGATTGGATATTCATCAAGACCGCCGGTGATAAAATCAGGCTCAATATCCAATTGATTTTTAATATTTACTGCATGCTGTCTGATTCTAGGCAAACCAATATTTTCATCCAGATTAGCCACAAAAATAGGTTTATTATCAGGATTAATCTGACCATAGTCAAAATTTATAATGTCTGCAAACAGGTATGATGTTTCCTTTTTAACATTTAAAACAAAAGCAACATTTTTTCCATCTTTTAAAGATTTAACCACATCTTTTGCAACAGTTTCCTTTGAGTCTCCAAAGTTAGGTTTAATGTATTTCCCTTTGGCCATTCCACGAGTCTTTTCAACTTCTGTTGCCTTTTCAAGCATTTCAATTTGTCTATCTGCTTCTTGTCTTGGAATTACACCACATTCGACGGCTGCATCCAATACCATTATTGCTCCAACAGTATTATCACCTTCACCTGATCCCCCATGAGATTCAACAGGTATTACGGTACATGGCAAATCTGCACTGGCGATTGCATCTTTTAAATCTTCACCAATAATCATACTGGCACATGTTCCGGCAATTCCCATCAATTCAGGTTTAAACAAATCATAAGCTTCAGTCAATGTCTCAACTAACTTTTCACCAGCGCCTAAAATAAAGTCATTTTCAGACATTCCAGTAGTTACCACACGCACCCCATCGCCTTCTAAAAGTCTTGCTGTCCTAAAACAACAACCAGTAGGTCCATGCATAACAATAACATCAACATTCATGTCTCTTAAGGTATAAAGAGTGGCTGCAATTGGACTTGGTCTCGGATGTATAATTTTTATCACCTATCAAATTAATAAGTAAATATTTTAAATTCTTAGTAAAAGATTAGGGAGTACAGAACATTTAAAAGTTGCTCAGAATCAACTTTAATGGGGCTTTGTGAAACTGCCGAAGCCGACATTACTCAAAAGGAAATGACAAAATTGGCCTGTGGATTTGCAGGTGGAATGGGCGGAACATTTGATGAAGGAACCTGCGGTGCTGTTACAGGTGCTTTAATTGCAAATGGAATACTTAATGATGACCCGGCGAAAATCAAAGCCAATGCAAAAGAAATATTCAATGCATTTAAAGAAGAATACGGAACAGTCCGTTGTGACATTATAAGCAAAAACGGAGAAGACAAGTCACCTTGTGTTGACTGCTGTGTTTTTATTGCAAATAAAGTAGCTGATTTATTGGATGATAAAAAATAGATGTTTATGATTTTCAAACAGGAATTTGACGAAGAGAGAAAAACCTGCAAAAACCTTACTCATATTGAAAAGGAAATCAGTGACCCCACACTTATTGAAATAGACAAATTGTTTGGAGCTGCAGATGTCTTAAGCATAAAATATGCTCAAAAACATCACAACAAAGTTCGTAACATCTCCATTATTGCACCTTTTATTGTATTTTTCTTTCTTCTTTATGACGAAGTGGAACTTCATTTTCTTATTTTCGCAGTTCTACTGTTAATTATAATTTTATATCTAATTTATCGCAAAGCCAACCAAGAAAATACACATGACAAATATCTTGAATATCGTGTTCTTGCGGAGTCACTTCGCGTCCAATATTTTATTTCAAAAGCAGGAATAAATAAAAATGTAAAAAATATTCTGCCTTGGTTTACTGAAATCAGAATACCATTGGTGAAAAATGTCCTTTCAGACATACCCATACAGACAAATAAAAAGGAACGAATCTTAAATTGCTGGATTAGAGACCAAATGAAATACCACGATGATGCACACAAAAGAGCATTAGTTCAAAAGAAAAGAAATGACCGTTATGAAAAAATTTCATTATATGCAACCCTTTTCTTTTATGCAATAACATTGATTTTTGAAATTTGGATGACATTATCATCCCCATTTGATCCAATGACTGCAAACTGGATTCGTGCAGGATTGAAAATTGGAGTTGGAACCTCATCTGCAATCACAATATTTCTTGCAAATTACTATGGGAAAATGTCTTTAACCAGTAAAATTGATGAGCATTTAAGAATGCACTGGTTGTATAACACTGCCGAATATGAAATCATGGAAAGAAAAGAAGAAAGTGAAGAGCTGATTATAAATTTGGCAAGAGAATTTTTAATTGAAAATGCCATATGGTATTCACATCAAAAGAAAAACAAACCTGATTTTGCAGTGGAATAATTGAAAAACATTAATTTAAAACCGGTTTTAACTTTCTTATAGTGTATCTTGCATAAGTGAAGTTTAAAATAGATGCTATAATCCTACCAACAGCAAGACCTACCCAAATACCTGTTAAGCCCCAATTCAACACCATTCCGAACAGATAAGTGAAACTGACAGTTAAAATCAGCTCCCTTATTATTGTCCATGCCAAACTTGTTGTACCTCGACCAATTCCCTGATAAAAGAAGCTTGAGGGCATTCCTATTCCAACCAACAATAAACCGAATGATGCAATTCTTAAAAAGTTTGTAATTTCTGGAATTAATGGAGCTGTTTCGGAAGTATATGCAAAAATCATTGACAATTGCGGTGCAAAAATTACCAATATAAGTACAATAACAACTGAAAATGCCATTGCAAATTTAGTTCCATATATGTGGGTTCTTGAGAGATAATCCCAGTTTCTAGCACCAAAAGCACTTCCACTAACAGCTGCAACCGCACTGGCAATAGCTGTTAACGGCATAATACCAAACAGATATAACCTTTGACCTGATGTGAATGCTGCAATACCATATTCACCACCAACAGATGAAATAAATATCAGATAGAAACTCATTGCTATTGACATTACAAACATGTCCAAAGAAGCTGGAATACCTACCTTTAAAATGTCTCGAGCGATTTCCGAATCGAATTTGAATCCTTTAAAAGTAACATTAACATAGGTATCTTTTTTTATTAAAATCCAATAAATAATAACACTTGCCGCACCCAAAGAACTTACAATAGTTGCAAGAGAGGCTCCGGCTGAGCCTAAATTTAGGACATATATGAAAAGAGGATCCAAAATAAAGTTTAAGGCAACTGACACAATCATAGCATACATCGCTCTTTTCATGTCACCTTCACCACGAAGAATTCCGCTTCCACCATTTGCAAACATAAAAGCAAATAAACCTAAAAACAAAGGTGTCCCATATTTTATTGCTTCAGTCAATGATTGGCCACTAGCACCATATGTCTTAAGCAAAGGCTCTTGAATAATAAGCAATGCCACCGTTAATACAATGGAAGCTACTAAAAATATTAAAAGAGAATGAGCTGCTGCTTTACTGGCTCTTTCACGGTTTTTTGCACCGACCGAACGGGAAATACTGCTTGTTGCACCATTTCCAAGTCCAACACTAAAACCATTTAAAACCATGAAAATTGGTGTTACAAAACCAATACCTGCAATAGCCGCCTGACCAAGTCCTGCAACCCAAATACCATCAACAATATTATAGGATGCTGTTAAAAGCATTGAAATCATTATAGGAATAGCCAGTTTCCCAACAGCAATTTCAGGTTCGCCCCTCATCAATTCAACATTTTTATTAGCCATATTATCAATTAAATGTATAATTTTTATATAATATAAGTATTCATTAAGTCATCAAATTCATTAAATACTAACATTAAAATTTAGTCAGAATTCCAATTGCTCTGCAATGCACATCTTACAGACCGCATTTGGAGACTCCAAATTGGCATCCTTTACAGGACAATAGAATTTCCCGTCTTTTTCTTCAACATATAACGATCCAGGGAAAGGAGTTCCCACAGGATGAATAGGCTCTTCCAAAATAAATGTAGTGTAAATAGAAATGATTCCATAGATTAACGGAAATTTTGTCTTGGATGTTACTGATTCATTAATATGATACGATTTTAAAGTAGCTATTGCGTCAATAAACTCTTCCTTATCAATATCATGTTCATATGTGTTATTGTCACTGTGAACATCCTTGATGCGACCTAAAAAATACTTAACATAAACTGCATGACTTTTATGCTTATAGTTTTCCTGAACATATTTGCTATCTTCAATCATTTCCGCATTAACAGCCATTAAGTCAAATACTGAAATATTAGATGAATATTCCTTCAAAATATCCAATACAGAATTTGTTGAAATACTCTCTTCATTTGAAACAACATTCGAAAAATCGTCATACATGTTTAATGAATCATTCATGAACTACAATATACTGGATTTAATTAAAATACTTTTCTAATTCAAAATCATATTGATTATCAGTAATATAACCAGCAAAATTACATTTAAAAGCGTGAATATTATTAAATATCTGATTTTGAATTCATTATATTCCTTAACAAGAAGTTTATAAGAGATAAGATTTGCCATAGATGCTATAAGAGTCCCCAAACTACCAATATTAATTCCAATGATAATTGCCTCATAATTAGTGCTGAAACCACTGAGTAACATTGCGGCGGGAACATTTGAAATCACCTGAGACAAGGCAACTCCACAGATTACCTCATTTCCGGCAACCCACCTCTCAAATAGAGATGTGAAAAACGGAATATTCTCCAAATTTCCAATAAGCACAAAAAGAGCAATGAAAGTTAAAAGCAGATAATAATCAACACCGAGAAAAACTCTTTTAAAAAAATTGTCATAATTTCTGTCAACTTTACTAAATTTCGGCAATGTTATATCATCTCTAGGAACAAAAAATAAGACAACAAGTAAAAATAAAACTGATATGATGACATAAGGCAACAGCAAAAGGAAAAATGATCCAAATGGAATTTTAGACACAGTATACATTACAATATTGTGAGGAGCACCTATCGGAAGAACCATGCACCCAATATTTGCAGCAATAGTTTGCAAAGAAACTGTAAGTATTGTCAAATCAACCCTTCCCACTTTTTTTAAGGCCAATATTGTGAAAGGTATGAAAATAATTAAGGAAACATCATTAGTGATGAATATTGCACTAAAAAATACGATGAAAACTAAAATGAAAACCAGACTATACGTATTTCCAATTCTAACCAATAATTTACGAATCAATATTTCAAAAATAGCCAAATTTTTTAAAATCTCAACTACAACCATAATTACAAAAAGCAAAATGATTGTATCCCAATTAATATAATTTAAATAATTACTACTCGGTTTAACAAAAAAACAAGAAATTATAGCCAATATTAATGATATGGTAAATACAGTTTCATTTTTAAAGAAATCCATTAATTTAGACATAACATCACTTTATTAAAAATTAATCCGCATCTTCATCCAATGTTTCCAAAAGGAAGCTTACAGGCCTGAAACCGTCATTGCATGATATCATTGCAGATTTTTTATTTTTCATCCACCCATCATAAAAATCACTGGCACCATTTGCCAGCCCCATTACAAATGGTGAAAGACTTTCCCATGCACTATCACAGAAATTATCCGGCTTTTGCCAGCCATTTGCAATGAAAACATCCCCTTCTTCCACATCACATTCATGTTCAAGAGGATTTTCGTATTCTTCAATCAAATCATCATGCCTGACTTTTCTCATGACAGTTATTTTAACTTTTTTCATTTTAATATCTCCAAATCACTTTTTTGATATTTATTATGGCCTTTAAGACTTTTTTTATATTTCCAACACTCAATTGCATCTTCAAGAGATTTATCCTTGTTATCTTCAAAAAAATCCCTTATGTACTGATTATACTGAAACTGCTTACCAATTTCTGTTTTTTCTTTAGAATTTTGGATTTCATGATATGCATTTATGGCATCCAGATATGTTTTGTCCGGATTGGCTTTCAGCCATTTTTGGAATTTTACATTGAATTTAAAACTATTTCCTATTTCATTTTTAAAAAATTCCCTTTTATCTTCACTGCATTTGAAATTTTCACCTAATTTTGCATCCAACTTGATTTCAAATGATGTTTCAAAAGACTTTTGCTTAAAAGCAGTTTCTTTTAACTCATCACCTGTTTTTAAATAATGAACTATCCTTCTTTCCAAATCCTGCTTATTACCACTGACTTTCAAGCCTTCATGTCTACAGAAATCTTTTAATTCTTCTTTTAAAAAATAGTACTCGAAAAATTCATCTGCTTTTAAATCTTTAGTTAATTTAACCATGAAAATCTTAAAATAAAAAAAATAGAGGAATTAACCCCTTGTAATGATACTGATAATGTCGCCGTCTTTCAGTTCATAGTCACTGGCAATGCGCATCTTTGATCTTGCATCAACAGCATGCATGAAATTATCCCCAATATCAGTATGAACCAAATATGCAAGTTCACGCGGATTTGAACCATTTTTAAGCAATATGCCATCCGGCAAGACATTGCCCTTTTGGTCAGTGTATTTATTTTCATCCTGAACAGGATATACTACAATATTATCCAATAGTTCAAAAATACCATAGTTTAAAGCATCCTGAACTCCAGTACTCCCATATTTATCTAAAATATTGGTTTGAATATAATCTAGAGCTTTCTTTTGATTATCATTCAGTTCATCAGCTTTTAAAATTTCAAAATGGTCATCACCTGAAACATAACTAATTAGACCTGCTTCTGATGCCTTTACCAATGCAATTTCAGATTCTGCTGATGTTGGAATTACATTCGGATATTTTTCTTTAATTCTTTTGATATTTTCTTCAGAAGTAGGCAAGTCCGCCTTGTTTGCAATAATCATCATCGGCTTTGCAATATGTAATATGTTTCTTGTAAGCTCGATTAAATCTTCTTCTTCCCATTTATTATAGTCAGGTTCAATATTTCTTTTAGCTTCAATAATATCTTCAATAGCAATACCAGTTCCGGACAATTGATCGAATAATACCTTTGCAATGTCCAAATGCTCAGCACCGACTTTTCTTATAAGTCTTACCCAATTTTTTGATAATATTCCATACATCCACATTACAATTTCATTTTCTAAAAAGTCCAAATCATCAAGAGGGTCATGGCTTCCTGGGTCAACTGGATTACCTTCAAGATCAGTAGAACCAGAAGCATCAATAACATGTATGAATACTTTAGCCTGCATCAATTCATCTAAAAACTTATTACCT
>ONUN01000175.1 GCA_900320955.1 uncultured Methanobrevibacter sp.
AATTGAATTAAAATGATTTGCGCAAATTAAAACAAAAACCATAGTTAAGATAACCTTAGGTTAATATGAATATTAAGAATAAATATGTTTATCACTATTAATAAAGGTTGTGGATTATTTGGAAATTCGCTAAAAATAGAAGTAATAAGAAAAAAATATTTTGTAATAGAATCTCTTAAAATCCTCGAAATTAACCAAATTCCTATTAAAAAAAAAGTTTCATCAATAACACAAAAATAATTGATTAAAAAACATGGAATCAATCCATAATACTTAAAAATAATTTAATGAAACCCACATATTCTATTAATCCAATGAATTTTGTCAAAATCAGAATCGAATGTTACAATTCTGGTAATTCCATGTTTTTGCATAGATACTAATATAGTACAATCTGCAAAATTAATGGCATGATTGTAAAACCTAAACAATTCCATAGCTTTTTTATAATCCTCTTTTGATAGAAAATCAAAAATATGAACATTAAATAATTGATTAACAATATCTTTGACATTACCATTGAAATTATTTCTTTTTAGACTGTTCAACACTTCAACTAGAACTGTGATGTTGGTTGCCTTTGCTTCTTTGTCAAAATGATTTAATATTTTCTGAAGATTTCTTATAGGGATCTTTTTTAATTATCAAACCATTAACGTAAGTGGTATCTAAAAAAATCATCAAAATTCCTCGTGGTGTTTGATTAATGATTAATCCCAACCTTCTTTACCAAGACGTATGAGATTATCCAAAATATCATCCCCTTCAGGATTATCATGCTCCAACATGCCCCAAATTTTTTCGTAATCAATTTCATCCGGAACATCTTCAATTTGTTTAAGATTATCCCAAAGAGTATCATTAACAACCTCTTCAGGAGTTTTATTAGTTAATTTAGACATTATATTAACTTTTTCAACCACATTATCTTTTAAATTTACATTTAACATAGTATCAACCAACTTTATTTCAACCTTTGAACATAATTTAAATTAAAATCCCAAATAATTAATTTAACCGCTTACATTGTATTTGAACTAGCTAGAACAATCATGTTAATATTGAACTCGAACATATATAAATATTTTCGAATTACAAGAATGCACAATTACACATTATAAAAATAGATAAATATAAGTTAAAAATTAACTTAAAATAGAAAAATTAAGGAGATTTAGAAAAATTGATTTTAGAATGAAAAATTGCTATCAAGTAATACTTAGGAATTTGAAATCAACCAACCCATAAAGTCAATTTCGCCAACAGGATAATTTTTAGTACCTGAAATTATACTAAAAAGCACATCAACAATTTCATCTACAGTCAAATCACTTACATCAATCTCTGAGATATTATCACCATAAATATCATAAGCTTCTGCTGTACAAACTCCCATTGCTTCAGCTTCAAGGTTTTCATGGATTTTAGATTCAGAATAATTACGAGCCTCAAGTCTGGATTGCAAAATCTCAGGCCTGACCCTTAAAACAATTACTTTGTCAGCCCCATCACACAAATGAGCCAAATGGCCTTCAAAAATAATCAACTCGTCACTACCGCCAATTAACTCAGATACTTTTTCATTGAGTGCAGGAATGTCAATGACTTTATAACCTTTATCATCATCAATTCCTAAAATAAAATCATTTTCAATTGCCAAATCGTTAATTTTAATCAATCTGCAATTTAATTTAGAAGCTAAAACTTCACTAACAGTGGTTTTTCCAGTACAGGGAGTACCAGTTATAAAAATAGTTTTACGCATAAAAATCAAAAAAAAAGGAATTATTTTTTTAAAATAATTCTTAAAACATCTTCATCATCCAACACATGGTCGGGACCTACCTTTTGACCAGGGAATTTGACAGAAGTTCCCCAAACTTTAGCATGACGGAAATTCTTAACGAATTCTCTGTGCAGTTTTCTACATGCATCAATTACAGTAGAACCCTTTTTGATAACCAATGGATCTTCCATGTCCGCTTTCCTACCTTGCGGTTTTAAATATACTCTAACAAGGTCCAAATTATCAAATATGGTGTCTTTTAACTCATCAATATTAGTATTTTTATCAGCGGAAATCGGAATAAACTCCGGAATGTATTTTTTAAGTTCTTCAAGGTATGCTTCATCAACAAGGTCGACCTTATTTAATAAAACCAACATCGGAACATAGGATTTGTTTCTATCAAGCACATCAATGAATTGATCCATAGTTACATCATCCCTGAATAGAACATCAGCATTAATATAACCATATTCATTAAGGATAGACCTAATTGTTTTTTCATCCAAATGAGACAGCGGACAAGTAGATGAGACTTTTACACCACCAAGTTTTTTTCTCTTAACTGTAACGTCCGGTGGCTGTTCATTTGGCCTGATTCCAATAGCCCTTAACTCTTTTACAATAACATCAATATGCTGTGGATTTAAAGTATCCAATACAACCAATATCAAATCAGCAGTTCTTGCAACAGATAGAATTTCTTTTCCTCTTTAGCATTCTTATGTTCCATGACACCCGGAACAATATCCAAAGTAGTGAACTGATAAGCTCCAACTTTACTTTCGGCATTTGTAATATTATTCAAGAGAGTAGATTTACCAACAGAAGGAAATCCAACAAGAACAACAGTAGCGTCTCCTGATTTTTTAACATGGAATCCTTGACCTTTAGTACCACCACTGCTTCTTTGTAAAGATTCTTCTTTAAGTTTTGATAGTTTTGCTTTTAATTTACCAATGTGGTGTGAAGTAGCTTTATTGTATTCCTTTATTTTCTCTTCTATTCCCATTAAATCACCATAATAAAATAAAAAAAAGAAAGATTAGGAAAATCCTAATCTAATTGCTAGATGTAGAATTTCTACTAGCTGTTGAATTACTACTACCATCAAAGTTGACTTTGAATAACATTACACCAGGTTCGGAATGCACTAAAGTGAATTGATTCTGACCTGCTCCACCCATAAGGTAAAGTCTAGTGAACATTGAGTTAACAAGTTCATTGCTAATCAGGAATGGAGTGTATTCATTATTATTACCAACTAAGAAAATAGTAAAGTTACCCTTTTCAGCACCTTTAATTGACTCGTTTTTCATAATTTGGTTATTTTCAATCACGATAATGTTTGAAGCATTATACGGATTATATTCCGTATCATTAATCATGATTTTTTCACCATTTTCAGTATAAACAGAGTCAACATGTGCTGTAGTAGTATTGTTACCGTTTCCTCTTTCAATAATCATATTTACAGTCATACCGGAATCCTTCATTAAAGGATAACTAGCGGATTGACCAGGACCTACTTGGACAGTACTTGTCGGTACCAAGTAGTTGTAGTTTTGAGAGGATTGGTTTTCAAAGTTCCAGTGTCCGAAGAAACTCCACCAACCAGCTTTAGAAAGCATATCTGAAGATGCTACGAAAATAACAGGCCGTGGATTTGAAGGGTGTGTTAATTTAACAACATCCGCAGCGGCAGTTGAATTCAGCTGATATTTATCCGTCAAAGTTTTTTGTGCATCACTAGCGGATCTTGGTAAAATATCCAGCAATATGTTTACTGATTTACCAGTGTCTCCTGTAATATCCACCAGCATTTTTGTTGCTTTTTCACCTGTTGTATCCAGCATTCTAAATATACCTACCGACAAATCCAGATTGTCCGTACCCATAGCTTGACCCAGCCAGAAAGCACGGCTTCCTGTCTGAGAACCTCCGTCGAAAGTTACTTGCCTATCTGCAGCAATTTCGAAGAGGTAACCGAAGTCCCACCAGGATGTAATTACAGTATCATCGGATTGGGTTTCTTTAATCCATTCCATTGAATTCCACATTGCATCGCTGGTACCCGGAACAACGTTTGTAGAAACTTGATAAGCACCACAAATTGTTGGGGTTACAAGAGCTATTACAATAGCCGCAATAACGACGTATTTTTTAAGTGGAACTTTAACGGATGCATCAGGTTTCATTCCATAAATTGAAACTAAACCAACTGCAAAGATTACAGCAAACATAGCAATTCCATACAATGTGTTAATAGTTGATAATGGAACTGCAGCTAAAAATCCACAGAATGCCACAATAACAACTAACCATTTATCATTATTTAATCTGGTTTTAATATAATCTGTAGCATAACTTACAAATATACCAGCCAATAATCCGAATGGCAATACGATTGTTGTAATGAACCTTGAACCTCTAGTTACAGCAAGAGCAGTAATTGCAATCCATACAACAAATAATGTTGCATAAAGTACAGTTAATTTCTTACTAGCCAAAATCTCATTAGAACCACCGAATTTCAAATCAGTGAATGAGAACTTAAATTTACGAGATTCATCTAATTTTTCAGCAACAGATACTCTTTTTCCTTTTTGTGGTTTTCCGGATGCTTGAACTGTTTTTCCTGCGGATCTGAACTTCCAAGATCTGGAAACTAATATGTAAGCCACAATTAATGCTGCGAAAAATACTGCTATACCACCAATACCGTTGATGAAACCATTGGTACTAGCTAAAAACATGGAATTCATTCCAGCTCCAAGCATTGATGGTTGTTGCATCTCTGCAACGGAAATAAGTACATTCGGGAATCCACCTACAACCACAGATGCAGATTGCAAGTTTAATAACCCGGTTAAACTTCCAAATATTCCTATTACACCGTCGACTCCTTTGAAAACAGCGAGTCCGGCAAAACCAATTACACCTAAAATCACAAGTGATAATATTGCATCCTGATGGATAAACCAAGACACCTTACTTGAATATTCACTTTTATCATCATCAATGTCAAAGACATAACATACAATTAGATATACAACTGAAAATATTCCCATCAAACCGACGTAAAAGATATAACCAGTCCAGGATAGTGAGAATAATCCTATTGAAATAATAGATATTATTGCATAAATTATTTTAAGAATAATATTGTCCGTCCGTATACATTCAACAAAGAAAAATACGAATAACAGCGAAAATATGTAATAGAACATACAATTGCTCCCCAATAGTTAGATACTCTTCTTGCAAATATAAATGCAGGAATTACAGCGAGTGAAGCTATGATTGGACCGGTCCAAAATGCAATTTCCTTAAGTGAATAGTTTCCTCCAAAGAAACTGTTTGCTACATCATGTAACCAGTTTGTGAGATATACAATACCCAACTCATAATTAATCTTATTACCATCGGGCGCATACCTATGCATATCCCATTCACTACCATTTATTATTTCATCTCCCACATAACCGTGATCTGCATAATCTTGTGTCAACCTTAAGTTATAATATGAATCCATTTCACTGAAATAAGGAAGACCAGATGAATCAACATATTGAGCTTTGAGTTCGTTATCCATTGATGGCAAATCGGCTGCAGGAGCCCTCAATGCAAAAACAACAGCTAACAAAATCAAAATAATCAGTATTGATTTACCTACTGTTAAAATTGTTTGTTTATTCATATAAATCCTCTATTCATTTCATTCTATAAAAATTCCATAAAGATATAGAATTTCTAGTAAATTTAATTAAAATAATTAAGAAACAAATAAAAATATTAAAACATGATATGAAAAAATATTTTTATTGAGTAATATATATTTAATTCACTATTATTAAATATTGTGGATTAAACAAAAAATAAGAAAAAATAAATTTTATTTTAATTTATTTTCGAGCTCATCTACTGAGCAAGTGAACCTGCATTTAGGAAATCCACTGCACCCAATAAATTCACCATAACGTCCAGAACGTTTTAACAAATTCTTACCACAGTCAGGACATTTGCCCACAACTTTAGGATCATGCGGTTTAGTCTTATCCTTACCACAGTTCGGATCAAGGCAAGCCCTTTGACGTGGCCTTCCAAAAGAAATTATAGGAAGACCGCATTTCTCACATTTTTTCTTTAAGAAATTTGTTCCCTTTGGAATTGAATATATTGTTGTACAATCAGGATAACCTGAACATCCAACAAAAGAACTTTTTGTTTTAGGAGAATACCTTTTTACAAGATTGGCACCACAATTAGGACAAGTTCCAACAACATTACTTTCCTGGTAAGATTCATAAAGTTTGGAACCTATTTCCTTGGAATTCTTATCAATATCACCCAAAATTACATTAACTTCCTTTTCACCCTGTTTAATAACATCATGTCTTGTTGAAGTATTCTTATCGATACCTTCCAATTTATTTTCAAAGTCACGGGTGAGCTCTTCGGAAGTAATGTCATTACAATAAGTGCTTAAGGTATCAATCATGTTCTCTCCAAGTTGATTGACCTCAATTTGCTTATCTCCGGTTATGTACTTTCTGTCATACAATTTATCTATGATGTCCGCACGAGTAGCTTTAGTTCCAAGTTCCCTTTTTTCAAGCTCCCTTATCAATGAAGCCTGATTATACCTTGCCGGAGGTTTGGTTTCCTTTTCATCTGAAATTATTTCTAAAACCTTAATCAAATCTCCTTCGCTAATATCCGGAAACTCATCATCATCGATTTTTCTGTATGGATAATGTTCCATCCATCCTTTATGAATAACTCGTCTGCGACCAAATTTGAATTTTTCTCCTTCAATGTCAACTGTTGTAGTCATTGATTCGAATTTGGCGGCTTCAAAGAAAACTGAGATGAACCTGTACACAATCAGATTGTAAATTTTAAAGTCATCCTTGGACAGTCCTGAAGGCAATATTCCTGTTGGATGAATTGCAGGGTGAGCAGCATCATCTTTTTTACCTTCATTTGGCTTTAGCTTGGAAGGCAATTTGTCAATGTGCTTACCGAATTCAGGATTATTTTTTAATTGATTGAATATTGATTTAAAATCAAGACTTTCGGGTAATTTTTGAGAGGAAGTACGTGGATAAGAGGTATAACCTGCAGTATAAAGATTTTGAGCAATGACTTGAGTTTTTTTAGGAGAAAATCCGAATACGTTATAAGCTTCTGTTTGAAGGCCTCCTAAATTAAATGGAACAGGTGGCTTTGTTGTGGATTTTGACAATTTGATTTTATCAACAACCGCATCAGCACCATCGCATTTGGATAAAATATCTTCCGCCCTTTCGCGGTCAAATATTTTACCATCTACATGATTAACCTCAATTTTTCCATCTAAAATGGCTCTAATCAGCCAATAAGGTTCAGGTACAAATTCTTTGATTTCCTTTTCACGATCTACCAAAATGGACAGGGTTGGAGTTTGAACTCTCCCTGCAGATAATTTTAAGAATCTGTGCTTTGCATTGCTTACAGATTTCATCAAAGCTTTGGAAATATTGACACCGAAATAATAATCCAGGACATGCCTTGCAATACCGGTATCCACCTGATTCATGTCCAAATCAATTCGGTTGTCGTATGCTTCAAGCAAATCCTTTTTGGTTAATGTTGAAAACTTCATACGAGAAATTTTACTAAGGTTATCTTGTCCGCAAGCATATTTTAAAGCATTATATCCAATTAAAGTTCCTTCAGTATCGTAATCACATGCATGAACATAGGAATCTGCATTTTTTCCAAGCTTTTTAATGGCTCGAACATAATCCTTGGTAAAACCGCTTCCCTTCTTGTTGACTTCATAAGCCGGTGCCCAATGGAGATCAAAATAAACCTTGTCTTTAGGATTGTTAGGAGTTAATGAATAAAGATGTCCCACTGCAGAAACAACGGTAATATTTTTAGAATCCTTTTTAAGTTCCCAATATTTAACTTTCTTATTATAAACTTTCTTTTTGGCACTAGGTGACAGTGCTTTAGCAATTTTTTCAGCAGAATTTGGTTTTTCGCAAATTATTACTTCATGCATGATACTCTTCCTAACTCAATTTTTTATAAATTATAATACCAAAAAAAATACATAAAAATTGTAAATATAAAAAAAATAAGCAATTATTCATTTTTAGAAGTTAAGTCTTCATTATAAAAACGATAAAAGTCAGCGCAAAAATCACATATTGGAAATTGACCATTTCTATAATATGCAAGGTCTGCCTTATTCATATCAAATTTTTTGCCACAAATAAAACAAGTTTCAATTTTTTCTTCACACATTCTAAAACCCTAAAAAAGTAAAAAAAAGAGGTTAATATAATTAACCTATGTTGTATTTTTGTAAGAGTAAAATCTCTTCAGTAGAGACTTTTCCACCTTGTTTGAATTTTTCAAAGATTTCTTCAGCTCTTTCTTTTTCTTCACGGTTTTTGTTACCGCCAGAAGAACTTAAGATAGCTTTGAATTCTTCATGTTTAGCTGAAGCATTCTTACGAGCTTCGATGAATTTTTTGTGAGCTTCGTCAGCTGCAGTCCTAATATCATCAGTTTTTCTGAAGTATTTAAGCATTTCTTCGTGAGCAGTTTGAGCTTTTTCGGAAAGTTCAATAACTTTTTCATGCTCTTCTTCAGATAATTTTTTGAGCTCTTGAGCTTCAGATTTAACGGATTCGTCTTCATGAATGTCCATTAACTGTTTTCTTAAATCATTAGCATTTTTAACAAGCTGATTTTCTTTCTTGATGTCTAAAACGCGAGTTTCGATAATCTTATCAATCTTTTTGATTTCATTTTCTATTTTGATTTTGTCACGTTTACCAGAAGACCATTCAAGATTTTTGATTTTATTATTAGCTTCGTTACGAGCTTTTTTAGCAGCTTCAACAGCTTTGTTGATTTCATTACGCTCGTTTCTGTATTCAATAGCTTTGTTTAAGTTTTCTTTTAAAGATGCGTTTAATTCATCTCTAATTTTACGTTGTTCTTTAGCTATTCTGTTATATTCTTCCCTTTCTTCAGCAACTTTGGAGATTTCAGCTTCTTTTTCATCTTTTTGTTTTCTTACA
>ONUN01000180.1 GCA_900320955.1 uncultured Methanobrevibacter sp.
TAGTTTTTTGAGTAACACCTCTTCTGGAATCTTCAGGTCTGTATAATCTTCCTACTACTAATTTAGGACCTGCAACGTGTGCGTGAGGGTCAATACCTGCTGGCATGACTATTTTATCGGTAACGTCTAAGACTTCAGCATCTGCAGAAACATTGTCTACAATAACACCATCTTTGAACATAACGTCCATCTTTTCCCCATTTACTTCATTAGCAGGGTCATAGACAATACCATTTTTAAGAATATATTCCATTATATCACCTTTATAGTGCGTTTGGGTTTGGCACATATTTTGGAGCTACGTTTGGCTCTTCTCTGAGTTTCATTACTCTTTCTTTCAATTCACGGACAATCCATTCGTCATCACGACAGGTTTCTTTTCTGGTTTGTCGATAGCTTTCTTCATGTAGATAGGAACTCCATCCATACGATAACTGGTACCAGCACATTCTACAGCAATGAATGAACCTGGCAATACTACATCAGCGAGTTCAGTTGATGGACCCCAGTGAATATCGATTTGAATAACAGGAATGTTAGCTAAGTGTTGGTTTGCTCCGTTAGGGAAGTGAGCACCCGGGTCAGCTGCAATAACCATGAAACAATCTGGTTCTTTTCTTACTAATAAATCGATAGTGTTGGTTTCACCCATCATATATCTTGGGTAACCTCTACAGTAGTCAACACCGAAAGCAAATCCACATTCGAATGCCATGAAAATGTTGAATCCGTTTACGTTAAAGTGACCTCTCATTGGAGTAAGACCCCATTTACTGTATTTGTTTAAGTCTTGTACCATTTTAATTGCAATATCAATGTTTCTTTGTTTTGATAAAGTATGGGTTAAACCTAAACCGAAGAAGAGAACACCGAATTCAGCGTTTTTCATTTCTTCTGCTAATTCGTAAATGTCTTCTTTAGGAATTCCAGAAATTACGTCTTGGTATAATTCTTTTCCTCTGAGAACTGCTCTAATAGCATTGTAGAAACCGTAGTCTCCGTTTTGTTCGAATCCAATCCATTTGTCTGAACATTTTGCAGTATCGGAGAATTTTGGATCCATGGTAACAACAGTTCTGTCGAATCTTCCTCTTTGTCTGAAGTATCCTCTACAGAACACAGCATATCTTGCCATGTGTCTTGGGTGAGAGTTCATTGCGTTACTTCCAGAGTAAACAATCATGTCTGCTCTGTTTTGTACTTCTCCTAAAGTTTGAATAGGGTAACCTGCGTTTTGTACAGCTTGGAGAGAAGGACCGTGACAGATAGTAGCTTGGTTATCTAATACTGCACCGATGTATTCACCTAATGCTACTCCTTCTTTCATACATTCAGTAGAAGTTTCGGACCAACCGTAAAATACTGGTCTGATGGAATTAGCAATGTATTCAGCAGCTTTGTCTAAAGCAGTATCCCAATCTACTTCTTTGAGTTCTCCGTTTTCATCCCTAATCATTGGAACAAGTAATCTTTGATCCATATCTTCCATAATTTTACTTGCTCCTAATCTGCATGCGTGTCTTACTGCTACAACATGATTATCTTTTACTAAGTAATCTAAATCGTCACAGTTACAACCACAGAATGCACAGGTACAATTTTCAACAATGTAATCATAATCAGTTACAGGTGGTTCATAAGTCATGGTCAATCAACTCCTCCCATTTACGTCCGTGATAAACAGGTAATTCACCTAAAGAGTCCATGTTTTCAACAACATCGTCATCTTCTTCATCAACGTATTTTTTGTATACCCATCTCATTAAGTCTGCCATGAGTAATACTTTTCTGTCGGTTTTTTCGACAGTACATCTGATTCCTTTGTAAGTTGGGTCAGAACAGCAGTAAGTATCGTGACTTACAATAGTGTTAGCCCATGGTCCTTTACAAATGAATACAGTTCCTTCGTGAGGTGCATCTCTTGAAACTGCACAGTTTACAACTACTTCACCGAAATCGGTTTTTACAAGTACAGTATCCCAGTTGTTTACACCTAATTTTGCCATATCTCTAGGATCCATGTAACAGGTACCGGAAGCATTTTTGTATTCTTCTTTTAAAGTGGATCCTCTTTTTTTACAAGCACCTTGGTAGATGTCAGATCCGGTGTTTAACATACATTTAAGTACATCGGTTGTTCCTTCACCAGTAATTTTTACATCAGGCACTACAGGTTTTTCTAAATAAGTATTAGCATAATGCATATAATAATCCCCCTATTCTAACCATATAGCATTTACTGGGCAAAACATTTGACATGTTCCACACTTTTCACATTTTTCAGGACTAAAGAGTTTGATGAATCCGTTTTCTACCATCATAATAACTTCTTCAGTCTTAGCACCATTACCACCAGCGTTTTCTGGACTGATAGCAGCATTTACAGGACATGCGATTACACAAATCCCGCATCCTAAACAATTATCTTGATTAACTTTAAGTTCCATCGAATCACCTAGTCTTTAATTGCATCTAAAGCATCTTTCCAAGTAGTTGAGCTAATAGGTGTGTGGTCAATTTCAGTTCTTTTTACAGTAATTGCACCGTTAGGACATGCTTTTGCACATGCTTTACATTTTACACAGTAATCATTGTTAGCAATTACATGTTCCATTCTAGAACCCGGACCGGAGGATACTGGGAATGCTAATGCGTTACATCCACAAATATCTACACAAGCTCCACAAGCTTGACATTTATCATCATCAATTTCAATAGAACCTTCGAATGGTTTTTTGTGTTTAGCAGCATCGGTTGGACATACACCTTCACACCATCCGCAGAATACACAAAGTTCTGAGTCGATGACTGAGTTTCCTTTAACAGCAGCTTTTGCAGGGTCTAAATCATATTCACCGTAGTTACATGCTCTACAAATTGCTTTGATAGCATTGGTAGGACATGATTTTTTACATACTAAACAGTATACACATTTATCTTTGTCAATGACAATAGATTCTCTTCCAGTTTCTTTATCAACGACGATTGCTTCTGCAGGACATAATTCTTCACATACACCACAGTAGATACATTCTTCATCATCTACATCAATTTCACCAGTTACTAAGTCAGCACGGTCTGGTAAAACTCTTTCAATAACGATTGCATCACGAGGACATGCGATTTCACATCTTTTACAGTAAATACATTCATCATCATCAATTTCTGAGAAAGCGTTATAATGAGGATATGCTTCAATTCCATCAATAGTTAATACTAATGCATCAACAGGACATAATCCGCTGCACATACCACATAATACACATTTACTTTCGTCAATGCTTACTCTTTGAACATCAAATTCGTCTTTGAAGTTTTGAGCAATCTTTTCATGACCACTGAAATAAACGTCGTTTGAGATTCTGTGACGTGCGTCAACAGCAATTGCATTTAATGTAATTGCTTCGACAGGACAAGTAGATTCACAAATCCCACAACCTAAACATACATGGTCGTTGAAAGACAAGTTTCTAACTTCTTCAGCAGATCTTGTGATGTCAAAGTTGTTGTCTTTAACCTCTTTTAAATTTCTAATCATATTAAATCTCCAAAATTTTTATAGAATTAGTTGGGCATTCATCGCTACATAGCTGACAACCACAACATTGTATGGAGTCTGCATGTGCCTTTAATGATTCTAACTCAATAGCTTTCATTGTACATGCATTTACACATAAGCCGCAACCAATACACGAATCTCCTATACTCACCTCGAAATTTCTTTCTCGGCAAATATTCACAATTTTTCGACTCTGTTCCGGTTCATCAAATATAGCCTCAGTCATTTTCAAGAAATCCCTGGGAGATAAGTCCACAATAGTCCTTGCAACATCAATTGAGTTCCAGGATAAATTTCGACCATTCAAATAATGGGAAATAGTAGATCTATCGACACCCAACTCCTCAGCAATTGCCTGGTGACTTTCACCAGCATCCTTCAACTTGACCGCAGCCAAATATTTTAGACCAGATGCAATATGCTTTGGCATTTGAACCACCATGTGTAATGATAACACATATGTTTTCTTATATAAATATAGTTGCCTACTAGATTAAAGTAGAAAGCTTTAAATATTACTGTGGTAATAGTACACAAAAATTTTTTTAAAAATTTTTCATAATACTCCAAATTAAACAAAGACATTTAAAATATATTATTTTAAGTCAAATACTTCAAATAATTCAATTCAACACCAAATAATAATTTGTGATTCTTTAACTTATGAAAAAATAGAAAAATCAATCAAAATTAGTAATACTTAAATATATAATAAGTATTACAAAAATGGCAAAAATATGTAAAAAAGTTTAGGTTTGCCTAAAATGTGTAGTTACTACACATATAATCATTTAGAAATTTTTAATTAATACGAAGAATAACATATAATATATTATTAAGGGGAAAAAATAATGAAGATAGTATCTATTGTAGGTAAAAAAAATACCGGAAAAACATCACTAACCGTGAAAGTTATTGAAGAGCTGACCAAAAGAGGCTACAATGTTGCATCCATAAAGCACTCACACCATTCAATAGAAATGGACAAGGAAAATACAGACACTTGGAAACATAAACAGGCAGGTGCCAACTTGGTTGTGGGTGTTGGTTCAACTACATTCTTTAATGTTAAAAAAGAGCATGATCTTAATAGAATACTATATATGCTGAAACATTTTGACGACTTCGACTTTGTAGTTATTGAAGGATATAAAAGATACAACTACCCGAAAATCATTACATCCCCTGACGTTAAAGATGACTATACAATCAAGGAAGTCGATTCATTTACAATAGATGAAGAGGGCGTCAGTCAACTTGCAGACCTCATCGAAGAGAGAGGCCATGATATTGTTGATACACTATTTGCCAACAACTGCGGATTCAACAATGGAGAGGTTATTGCCCGTGAAATTCGCCAGGGAAACTTAAGTGTTGACGATTTGGATAAAATACATTCATACCTATCAATTGACGGAATTATTTCAAGCAAAGCATCACCGGCATAATCAATACATTAAACCTTGATGAATACGATGTTGAGGATATAGGTAAAATTGAGCTTGTAATTCCAAATGAAAGTGCACCTAAAAATGCAATTGACTGCGAATGCAGCATTCTGATAAATAACGATAATCTTGAAATAAACGGATTTACCAAAAACATCGTTTCAAATTCGATTAAGGGAATGGTAAATGCCATTAAAACTGAAGATGATGTAAAGCTAATATATGTTGAAATCAAAAATATCAACAGCAATGACTTGAGAACTGCAGATATTGCACTTAAGACAAACAACCATGATGTTGAAATAAATGACTTCACCCAAGGCATTCTAAAAGAAACAATATTTGCAATCATCAATACCCTCAAGATTGACACAGAAATTAAAGATATAAAAATTGAAGTGGAAGAACGATAATATGCTGGATGACGTTGTAAAGGACAAATATGAAAGACCGATTCTTTCACTAAGAATCACAATTACAAACAGATGTAACGAAAACTGCATCTACTGCCATCATGACGGGATGGTTTCCTCCAAGGACGAAATGACTCCTGATGAAATATATACAATCTGCAAAATAGCCAAAAAAATTGGAGTTCGAAAAATCAGGCTTTCAGGCGGAGACCCCCTGGTCAGAAAGGATATTGTCGAAATCGTTGAAAAGATTGCCAGTCTGGATTTCAAAGACATCTCCCTTACAACCAATGGAGTGCTGCTTGAAAAATATGCCAAGGACCTGAAAGATGCAGGACTTGACAGAATAAATGTAAGTCTGGACACATTGAATCCGGATACCTATAAATTCGTTACAAAAATGGATTATTTAAATGAAGTAAAAACAGGCATATTAAATGCCGTTGAAGTTGGACTATACCCTGTTAAAATCAACATGGTCATAATGAAGGACATCAATCAAAATGAAGTAAAGGACATGTTTGAATTCTGCAGGGAAAATAATATGGTGCTTCAACTGATTGAACTTATTGAAAGCGAGAACTGTGATGAGGACAAATTCAATGCTGAATACCACTATCCATTAGACAGTATTGAAAATAAGCTATCTGATATGGCTGATGACGTAAGAGAACGAAAATTTATGCAGGGCCGTAAAAAATATTACATTAACGATGGTGAAATTGAAATAGTAAGACCTGTCGATAACTCCAAATTTTGTGCAAATTGCTCCAGGTTAAGAATCACACCTGACGGTAAAATCAAACCGTGTTTGCTTAGAAACGATAATCTTGTTGAATTGATTTCACATATAAGAAATGGAGAAAGCGAAGAAAAACTGGAAGAAATTTTTATAAGAGGCATAGACAAACGAGAACCGTTTAACAATTGAACCACCCCATCCTATAGAGGATGGGGATTCCTGAATTATTTTCACTTAATAATGGTTAATTTAAGTATTTTAGCAGGCTATCCCCGTTGAACCAGCGGTTTAGAATATTAATTGCTGCGTTTATGTCCCTATCAAGTATTTTTCCGCATTTTGGACATTTCCAGTTGCGTGTTTTGACTTTTAACTCTTTGTTTATGTGTCCGCAGTGGTGGCATGTTCGGCTTGTG
>ONUN01000020.1:0-11160 GCA_900320955.1 uncultured Methanobrevibacter sp.
TGATGCAATTCTAAATTTGAAAAACTGATTAGGGGATTTGTTTTTGAGTTTCAAAGAAAAATTATTGAAAAAAAGTAATTCCTATAACCATTATAAAGATGAGAATGAAAGATTACTTAAAGAAAATGAAGCACTTAAGGCTGAACTTGAAGAGCTTAAAAATAAAAATGGACTCAGAGATGAATACATTAAATTATACAGCCATGCAGGTTCATTCTGCAACTGGAAATACATTGACTATTATTTTAGAGATGATTTTGAAGACAAGATGAAGGAAGTCACCAAAAACCTTGACAATAAATCAAAAAATACATACAAATGGATTTTTTTAAGGGCCTTGTCAGTGAATCTGATTGCAAGAAATTCACTTTACTTTGACCATGAGCTTGCCGAACAGGAAAAATTTTCAGAATTCAAGAAAAACAATGCTGGAAAAAATGAGATTGCAGGGTTCAAATTCGAGGGAGATTATAATCTCCATGCATTCATTGACCTGAATCTCAAAGACACTGATAGGGAATTTCTAAAAAACAAGGACATTATCGATGCAGGAGCATTTACCGGCGATACTGCACTTCCCCTATCAAAGATAACTGATAAAAATGTCTATGCATTCGAACCGTTCAAGGATTCATTCGAACTGCTTCAAAAAAACATTGAAATCAACAATATTGACAACATCATCCCAGTAAACAAGTCCCTTGGAAACATCAACGGCGAGAGGACATTATATCTGGCCGGAAGCAACGTTCAGGGCATTACATCAAATCCGAATACCCGGCCATATGACAATGAGCTTAAGGTTGAAGAGGTTACTGTCGATAAATTCGTGGAAGAAAACAACTTGGATGTCGGATATATTACAATTGATGTTGAAGGAGCGGAAAGAGACCTTTTAAGCGGTGCGATGAATACCATCAAAACTCAAAAGCCGATTTTAAGCGTCAGCCTGTATCACAGCATTGATGACTATTTTGAAATAATTCCCATGATTGCTAATTTAAACTTAGGATATGAATTTGAAGTGCTTAAGGAACAGCCTTGGCCGTTTTTAGGAGATACTATCGTTCAATGCAGGGCGAAATAAAATTAATGTGATGATATGGAATCAAAAGAATTTAAAATTTCAGTGGTTATGGCCGTCTACAATACCGAGGACTTTTTAGCCGAAGCGATTGACAGCATCATAAATCAAAGCATCGGCTTTAAGGACATTGAATTGATTTTGGTTGATGACGGAAGCCAAGACAAGTCAGGTGAAATCTGTCTTGAATATAAAAATCGATTCCCAGACAATGTCATATACATCCATCAGGAAAATCAGGGTCAGGCAACTGCAAGAAACAATGGAATGAAATCTGCAAGGGGAAAATACATCAATTTCCTTGACAGCGACGACAAGCTTGAAGAAAATGCCCTGGAACTTGCCTATAATTTCTTTGAATCACATTACGATGATGTTGATGTTGTCTCAATTCCAATCAGATTCTTTGACAGGCAGCACGGAGACCATGTGCTGAACTACAAATTCAATTCCACAAGACTGATTGACCTTGACGAACATCCAGACTACATTCAGCTTTCAGCTTCAGCTTCATTCATAAAAAGGGCTGCGATAAAGGATTATGTTTTTGATCCCCATCTGGTCGTTTCAGAAGACGCTATTTTCATCAACAAGATTCTTCTTGAAAAAAGAAAGCTGGGAGTCATCTCTGATACCTGCTATTATTATCGAAAAAGACATTTGAGTGATTCAACAGTTGATTTGTCCGTAAAAAGCAGAGACTATTATATCCAAAGGTCAGAGGTCTTCTTTAGAGAACTCATGGACTATTCGAAATCAGAATACGGAGAGGTCTATGACTTCATCAAATTCACAGTCGTTTATGACATCCAATGGATCTTTTTAATGGACAATATCGAAGAAATACTCAGTGAAGATGACCTAAACAAATTGAAATCAATCCTATATGATATACTGCAGGAAATCGAGGACAAATTCATTTTAAAACAGAGATATCATGACAAAAACCTTCACTACAACATTCTAATCTTCAAACATGGCCAAATGGAAACGGAAATATTGAAAGACAATGTCAAAAAGACGGTAAACGGTTCTGTTATCGATGAACTTTACTATCATGTGTTCTATCTTGATGCATTTGAAATAAACAAGAACAGATTAAACATTCTTGGTTATCTGAAATCATACTTCAAATATCCTGAAATTAAAATTGAAGCAGTTAAATTTAATGAAGATGACTTCATGAATTATTGGATTGAGTATTTTATTCCAAGAGCCGTAGGATTTTTAGAATGGGAATACTTAAGCGACAAAGGCCATGAATACAAAACAAATTTATTGAATGATTTCAACAATTGCAAAGCCTTGGATGAAAATGACCTTTCACAATTCATTAACGACCTTGACTTTAACGACTGGGACTTCAGCAGTGAAAGAGAACTTCTAAAAAGCGATTACATTGATGAGGTAACATACAACAACGTTAAAGATGATGTCTTAAAGAAATATCTAGATGAAAATGGAGAGGTTTTCGAATCAGATAAAATAGAATATCCTTTAAGGGAGAAAAAATACCTGGACATGAACCATATCTCCCATTACAATTTTGAGTTCGATATTCCACTAGCTGAATATGAAAGCGCAAACTTCAGGCTCAGGGCAGTCTGCAATTCAATGAATTTCTACTTAACTACAAAAATGGAAAACTACTGCAAGATAACCGAAGAGAGCTTCTATTCAAAAAAGGAAAATTATCTCATATATTTCAAAAACAATACTTTTAAACTAGCCAAATACTCAATTGAAAAATTATTAGAACTTGAAAAGGAAAACATCAAGTTTATTGAAAGGCAAAGTAAAATTGGATTAAATAAAGTAATCAACTTCAGAAAACATTACTATTATTCATTCTTCAAATATATAAACCGAAGAATATGGTTGTTTATGGATCGGCCGGATGTGGCTGATGACAATGCAGAGCATCTATTCAAGTATGCAGTTAAACAAAACGACGGCATTGAAAAATACTTCATCCTAAATAGAAACTCAAGAGACTTCAAAAGATTAAGTAAAATTGGAAACGTTATTCCAGCAGGTTCTGAAAAGCACAAGCTTCTTGCTTGCCATGCCGAAAAAATCATTTCTTCGCAGGCAGATGCAGTTGTCATAAATCCGTTTTACGATGATGAGAAGTACTGTAACGGACTGTTTTCTGCAAAGGTCTATTTCCTGCAACATGGAGTCATCAAGGAAGACATATCATCATGGCTTCACAGATATGACAAATACCTGTACCTGATATTAACATCTGCAAAAGCAGAATATGATTCATTTTTCAGCTCAAACTCACAATACAACTACAATGAATCCATTGTTCAGTTGTTGGGTCTTCCCCGCCACGACTATCGTGAAAAGATGGAAGACAGAAAAGAAATCGTAGTTATGCCTTCATGGAGAAGGTCACTGGAGCATTTGACAGAAGAGCAATTTAAGAATTCCGAGTTCTACAAGGCATACAATTCACTTTTAACAAATGAAGAATTGATTGAATTTTTAGATGATCAGGGCTATAAATTGATATTCAAGCCACATCATAATTTGAATACCCATTTGTATCTGTTCGAAAGACACCCCCTAGTGGAATTTGACCATGCATCCTCAAATGGGAATGTTCATACCTATGATGAAATATTCAATCATTCTTCATTACTCATTACAGACTATTCATCTGCAGTGTTTGATTTTGCATACATCAAAAAGCCGATACTGTACTATCACGCTGTAGAGGACTATCATTTTGATATTGAAAACAGTTTCTTTGATTATGAGAAAATGGGCTTTGGAGAGATTGCAAAAAGTCCGGAAGGTCTGGTAAATCTCATCATGAATTATGTAAACTGCAATTGTGAAATGAAAGACAAGTATAAAAAGAGAGTGGACGATTTCTTTGAATACCATGACAAAAACAACTGCAAAAGGGTTTATGAATTCATACTGAACGATTCGGTTGATGAAATACTTCCCGAATTAGATGCCAAAAAGTTGAAAGAACTTCTGATAGACCTTGGAGATGACTTTTACGAGAATGTGGATTATGAAAGAAGGATAACCAAAGAGCTTCTTGAAAAAAACCAGTTAAGCGAAGAAATTGAAGAAAAAGACAAAGAAATAGAATCATTAAAAAGAGAGTTGGAAAGAAAGCAAAAGGCAATAAATACTTTGTATGCTTCAAATAGCTGGAAAGTCACAAAGCCTCTTAGAAAAACAACTGAAATGCTGAAAAATAATAAAGGTGATTAATTGAGCGAATATAAACTGTCCATCATTGTTCCGACATTCAATCTGGAAAATAAAATCACAAACACATTCAATTCAATAAAGTCCCAGACAATCGAGTTTGAAGACATTGAAGTAATCTTTGTAGATGACCATTCAACTGACAATACAATGAAAATCATTGAAGGTTTTTCAGATGATTGGGAAAATGTCAAGGTCTTTAAAACCGATGAAAACAGTGGATTTGCAGGAAAGCCAAGAAATGTCGGCCTTGAAAAATCAACTGGAAGATATGTTCTCTTTTTGGATGGGGATGACCAGCTTTTGGTTGATTCATGTGAAATCTTGCTAAAAAATATCAAATCAGATGCAAGTGAAATTGCCATTGGATCCCACATCAACCGCTATGACAATGGTGTTTTAGAGCACATTCCTGCAATGGCATTGGGAGGCAAGGAAGTTTTTGAAAATACCCATGACGTAAATCTCTTGAATATGACTCCTGCAATTTCAGCAAAAGTGTTTAAAAAGGAATTTCTGCTTAAAAACAACATCAGATTTGTAGAAGGAATTCCTGCACAGGATTTGGTCTTTCTGGAAGAGGCACTTCTGAATTCAAGAAAAGTTACAGTGCTGAACAACCAGTACATCTACTACAGAAACATTCACAAAAAATCAGTATCATACAATATCACAGAAAGATACCTTTTCGGAATGATTAAGGCATATACTGCACTATTCGATTTGTTTGAAAAGTTTAAAATAGATTATGACATTCAAAAGGCAATATTTAAAAGGCATTTGGGTTTTTTTACAACACAAATCCTTAGAGCAAAGAACCTGAAGATTTTAACTGATGATGAACTGGATAAAATCTTAAATTCACAGGAATTCAACGAACTATCAGAAAAATCAGCCTTTGATAAACTCCAAATTATCCGGTACTTTGAATACCTGCGTGATGGAAAATATAGGGATGGTCAAAAGATAATCAGAAGCATTAATGTTGATGAAATCAGTTATTTAAGCTTAAAAGAAGAAAAGGAAAGTCTAATCAATAAAATAGATGTTATCAATGAGCACAACACCACATTAACCGAACAAAACAATAACATAAACAATAAAGTTGTTGAACTTCAAAAAGATATAAATAGCATCGAGACAAAAACAAATGACTTGACAAAAGAAAATAGGTATCTTAAAAGTGAAAATTCAAATTTAAAAAATGAATTGGACGAAATCAAATCAAAAAGATTATGGAAATTACTTAATAGATTATAGGTGAAAAAATGCACAAGAGTTCTGTTATGAGAATGAATTACTTTAAAGAAAATTTTCTTGATCCTAATGAAGAGCTGAAAATATTGGATGTCGGCTCTTTTGACAAAGTAGGAGATTACAATTACGGAAGGCTTCTAGATGAAAAAAAATGGTCATACCAAGGTCTTGACTTAAAACCTGGCAATAATGTCGACATTGTTGTTAAAGATGCCTATGACTGGAGTGAAATCGAAGAAAATACATATGATGTTGTCATAAGCGGACAGACACTTGAACACATTGAATTTTTCTGGCTTACTATGGAACAAATAAGCAGAGTCCTGAAGCCGGGAGGCTTTTGCTGCATTATCGTTCCAAGTAAAGGACCTGTTCACAGAAATCCGTATGACTGCTACAGATTCAACGAGGACGGGGTAAGAAGCCTTGCAAAATATGTGAATTTTGACATTCTTGATGCTGGAACAACAGCCAAAGAAGTTGCAAAACCATGGTATGACAGTTATGTCATTGCCCGCAAACCTAGTGGAGAAGAAGTCAAAAACGAATTGGAAAACAGAATGGATGACCTTGAACATAAAATGGATTTAATTTTAGAGAAATTAGGATAAAATGTATAAGATTTCAATTATTGTTCCTGTCTACAATCAGGAAGACACACTTCAAAGAGCTTTTGATTCAATCAAAAACCAGAGCTTTGGCTTTGAAAGTCTGGAAGTGATTTTTGTAGATGATGCATCCACCGACAATAGTGTGAATATCATCAAAGAGTTTTCTGACAATTACAAAAACGTCAAATCAATTCATCTGAGTGAAAACAGTGGATTTGCAGGAAAGCCAAGAAATGTTGGAATTGAAAATGCTACTGCACAATATCTGATGTTTTTAGACCCTGATGATGTCTTTTTAGAGGACGCATGCAAAACACTATATGATAACATTACAGAAAATGATTCAGACATTGCTTCGGGAAACTACAACATCAACAGAGACAACAGAATTGTTCGAAATGACTGGAGCATATTGAAATTAGATAATGAAGAGTCAAGACAAGCAAAAAACATAAATGAATATTTTAATTTCATACTTGCAACTCCTTCTGTCTGGTCAAAAATATTCAAAAGAGAATTTGTTTTAAGGGAAAAATTGGAATTTTTAGTTGGAGTTCCGGCACAGGATCTGGTTTTCGTATCCGAAGCGCTTCTTAAGGCAAATGGAATCAGATTCATCAACAAAGCAGTTGTTGAATATATGCCTCAGGCCACATCAGTCACATCAACCAGAAGCAAAGAGGTTCTTTTAGGATTTATCGAATCATACACCAAACTATTCCATATAGCGAATGAATTCAACAGAGACTATGCTTGGATAAGCTACAGAAACCTGTTTTTCTGGATGAAACAATTCTGCCTAAGCGATTTGTCAATAAAGGACAAAATTGACCTATTATATGTTGCAAATCCATTGTTTGAAGAGTTCATCGCTACAGATAAGCTCAAGATACCTGAATTTTTGGATGAATTTTTAGATGCCATCGCCAGGAAGGACTTTCTGGAAGCTTCAAAAATATCCGAAAATCTGGACATCTATTACGACGAGAATATCCTTTTGGAAAAGATTAAGGAAAAAGAGATTTTCCTTCTGTTTTACGGTTTGGATATAGAAATTGGAGGACTTGCAAAAGCCACATTCAATCGTGCAAATCTACTGAACGAGCACGGATATAAAGTTACCCTGCTGAACCTCAACGAGTCCATAAACTGCAGATATATCACACAATACTTCCATGAAAACGGATATCTTGATAAATCAATCGATATAATCAACATTGTCGAATATTACGGTCAGAAAAATAATATTAACAAAATTCAAAAGCCACCATTGCCAAATTCAACAGAAAAGAAAGATAAAACAAGAATATCTGAGCATTACGACTCCGACGGCAAGTTATGCAAAAGAGAATATGAATTTGATGAGTATTCATGTGAAGAAACAAATGAAAGCACCAATTACTACACAAAAGACGGCTTCAAATATCTTACCGTTAAAGACGAATATACTCTAATCGACAGAGAGTCAAACTTTAAAATAGAATTCAAGGACATGTTTGAATTTCATAACTACTTCATAACGGAAGTTCTCCTGAAATGCGAAAACAAGCCATTCTTAATCAATGAAAACTCAGGAAAGATTCCAAACTTCAATGATATCTCTCCAATGCTTGCCCACAAGATTGCAAGTATACATACAAATCCCTACAAGGAGGAATATCATTACGGAAGTCCGCTAAGGGATAATTTCACAATTCTTAAAAATTCAAGAGACCTAGAATATGTCGTCGTTTTGACTGAAAAACTAAAAGAGGATTTGATAAAGGAGTTCAATTTCAAAAACATCAAGGCAATACCGAACATCCTGAACATGACTGCAAGCAAAAACACCGAAAAGGAAAACAATAGGATTTCTATTTTTGCCCGCCTGAGCCATGAGAAAAACATTTCAGATGCAATAAAGGCTTTCAAGGTCGTGACAGAAAATAGAAATGATGCCAAATTGGAAATATTTGGACGGGCAGTCATCGAAGATGAACTTGCAGAAGAAAAGCGACTCAAAAACTTAATTAAGGAGTTGGAACTTGAAGACAATGTGATTTTCAAGGGACATACATACAAAGCCTTTGATGAAATGTCCAAATCCCTTGCAACATTATTCGTTTCTGATTATGAAGGGCTTGGAATGGTGGTTCTTGAATCAATGGTTAACCAGACACCTGTAATAAGCTATGACATTAACTATGGCCCATCCGATTTCATCAATAATGGAAAAAACGGATTTTTAGTCAAGCAGTATGATGTAAACACTTTGGCTGAAAAAATATTATACATATTAGATAACCCAGATAAGGCAGTTGAAATGGGAAAAACTGCCAAAAAGGATGTTTTGGAAAAAATCGATGACAACACGCTATTTTTGAAATGGCAAGACGTCTTAAGGGAAGTCTATATCAACTCACAAAGCAAAAACAATACTCAGATAAACAAGGTCATATTGCAGGAACTAATCGACACTGAACGAGTTAAAATCAAACTCTATAAGGAAAACCACAGACTTTACAAAGACAACAAGTTCCTAAAACGGCAAATCACTTCGAAAAAAGGCATCAAAGGCATTTTTAAAAAATTCAGATTCTGATTAATACATTTTATATATAATAATCATTATAAATCTAAGCATGGATATTCAAACAGAAAGGGAAAAAATTTTTTCGAGATTTAGACAACTAAACTACAAGGATTTAATTATATTTTTAATACCTGTCATAATATTCTCATTTTATCTTTATGTCTACAATCCAGGACTAATGACTTTTGATTCATTCAATCAGGTCCACCAGATTGCCAGCGGAAGATATACCAACTGGCACCCATTTTTCCATACTTTCATTGAAATGTTGCTGTATAAAATCTATTCTAGCCCGATAAGCGTTGGAATTTTCCAGATATTGACATTTTCAATAATATGGATGGTAATCTGCAAATACTTCAGAAATAATGACGAAAACATTAATTTGGCAGACATAAAAAGCGACAGAGAATTTATTATACAAAGCATTATCACATTAATAATCTGTCTTATCCCAATCAATGCAATATATGCAATTACATTGTGGAAAGACGTGCTTTTCAGTTATGCAATTCTATTTTTATGCTTTTTAATTAAGGTAATGATTGACAAAAAATGTAAGGTCAGCATAAAGTTCATGATACTTTTGGGATTCACAATGGCTTGCGTTGCCCAGTTGAGGCTTAACGGTCTTTATGTTATCGTCCCATTATTAATTATCATAGCATATTACCTTTACAGGCATGATAAAACAGAGAAGTTTTTCATCAAATTGCCTGTTATAGCAATAATATTTATTCTATTGATTGCATCCCTGAATGTTGCATATAATGTTCAGGACAATGCAAAGGATGCAACACTTTCAAAGACCACACACATGCTTGCAAATTATGACTTATACCACAAACTGGATGCTAAAGACAGCGCCAAGTTCCATGAGCTCATTAATGAAACTGCCGTAAAAGACAAATACAACACCTTTTTCACGGATCCCGTGCGAAATGCTGCAAATGAAAGTGTCTTTGAAGCCAACAAGGGAGAATATATAGGAATGGCATTAAAATATTCCCTGCAGGACCCAATACATTTCATAAAATATATGCTCAGTTCCTCTGAAGTCACATGGGACATCACAAGAGACAACTTCTGGCAGGGAAAACCTTATTACATAGAAGAAGATGGCCCACGTCTTGAAAGTTCAAGAAACAACTACTTCAAGGCATACCATACCACTCCAGTTGAAACTTATGAGAATGTATCTTCGGCAAATGAAGGAAATGGATTGTTTAACTTGTTTAACTACATCGTATATAATGCAAGAATAAATGTTATCACAGATACATTATTTGAAAGTCCTGCACTTTACATGTACCTGTCCATTTTGGCAATGGCTGGAATAGGCTATCTTACCAAATCAAAGAACATCATTCTTGTCTATCTGCCTAACTTGCTGAATATTTTAGTTGTTTTCGTTTCAATACCAACGCAGGACAACAGGTATCTATATCCGAACCTGCTTATATTCTATCTGTTAGTGCTAATACTGGTTGGAATACTGGCAAAACAGAATTTCAGTTTAAAACCTAAAGCTGTTGCAACCAGCACTGAAATTCCAAGCCCTCAAAAAGAAAATTATAATGAAATGGATGCAATGAGTGGTAATTTGAATTCTAAAGAAGTCAACAACATATTGAATGAACCTGAAGAAAAAGTTCCACCAACCGAAACGGTTGCAAAAGAAAACACATATGACGAATTAGACGCACTAATTGACAATTTGACTCCCGAAGAAGTCAACAGCATATTGAATGAACCTGAAGAAAAAGTCCCATCAACAGAAAGTGTTGAAAAAGAAAACACATATGACGAATTAGACGCACTAATTGACAATTTGACTCCCGAAGAAGTCAACAGCATATTGAATGAACCTGAAGATGAAACTTCACCAAAAGCAGAAAATGTCAAAAAAGAGAGCCTTGATGATGAAATCGACTCATTAGTCAATGATTTAAGTCAAGTAGAACTTACAAGTATTGTTAACGAATCTGAAGGAAAATCTTCAACAACAGAAACTGTCAAAAAAGAAGATGTAGAGAAACAGGAAAATTCTAAACAAGAAAAACCAAAACAACAAACCCAAAAACAAGAAGCCCAAAAACAAGAAGCCCAAAAACAACAAAAACCACAACAACAAAAACAAGAAGCCCAAAAACAACAAAAACCACAACAACAAAAACAAGAAGCCCAAAAACAACAAAAACCACAACAACAAAAAACAAAACAAGAAATACCACCAATGAAAACAATACCAAAACAACAAACCCAAAAACAAGTTGTTTTCCAAAAGGAAATTCAAAAACAACAAACACAACAAAGAAAAACAATCCCACAACAACAAAAACAAACACAACAAAGAAAAACAATCCCACAACAACAAAAACAAACACAACAAAGAAAAA
>ONUN01000020.1:11165-35706 GCA_900320955.1 uncultured Methanobrevibacter sp.
ACAATCCCACAACAACAAAAACAAACACAACAAAGAAAAACAATCCCACAACAACAAAAACAAACACAACAAAGAAAAACAATCCCACAACAACAAAAAACCCCTGAAAAACAATTTTCCCAAAGAAAAGAAACAAAAGAACAAATGGAAGCAAAAATCAGGGCAAAAGTATTAAAAGAATTAGAAATGGAAAAACAAAACAAAAAATAAAACATTGTGTTTTAAATCGTGCAAACAGCATGATTTAAAACTTCTTTTTATTGAAAAAAGAGTGCTTATTTTTAACACCCATATAAAACCTATTGTAATCATCACATCTAATTACTGATTGAAGATATGCAACTTTTTCATCAACATTATTAATAGAATTGAAATTTTCCTCAATCTCATCAAAGCTTAGAACTTCACCCTCATTTTTGTAAATCCATTGACCAGCATCATATTCCTTGGAATTTTCAGTCTGTTCATCCTTGTAGTAATGAACACTTGAACCATCAAAAAGAACATCATCTCGAATCAGTCTGGCTGGAACTCCACCCCAGATTGAATTTGACTGAATCTTTTTGCCTGCAACCAATGCTTTTGCACCGATGATACTTCCAGAACCTATTTGAGTTCCCTTAAGTATCAGTGCATCCTGGCCAACCCAAACATGGTCTCCCAGGTAAATGCTTTTGGAGAGATTGATTCTTTTAAGGGAATTGGTATCATAAATAAGGTGTGGATCTGCAATCCTCATCCATATATCCAGTGCAAACAGACATTCCTTTCCTATGAAAATGTTTTTTTGCTCGGATATGGAAAAATTAAGTCTCCCATTCATATAGCTGTTTTCACCCATATAGAAAAGGGAATTGTTGTAAATGGATACATTCAAATAATATGCATTTCTGTTTGACGATAGATATATTATTGAATTGTCTGCCTTGAAATCCAAAATTGAGTTATGCAGATTTACATTATCTTCACAAATCAAACGATTATTCCTGCCTCTGAAAATGATTTGACTGTTTTGCAGATTGGGATTTGTTCCTATTATTTGATTGTTATTTTCATCAGTTTTTACAACATCCATGATACCACACAATGTAATTTGTATAATTAATGCTATTTATTAATTTTCATAACCCCAACAAACATATATAGAATACAAACATAATTACTATTATAAAATGTTTTAAATAACTCGAACTATATATTTTGGTGAAAAAAAATGAGAAAACTAATAAAAATTGTCCCATTTTTAATGGTGATTTTTTTAGTATCCATGTCATTCGCCTGCGCAAGCGATACAGACGAACAAATACTGGCAAATGATACTGATTCACCAGATAATGGAAATACTCTATCAGTTGACAATGATGGAGCAAAATATGGTCAAACAAATACCAATGAACTTAAAGATAATGAAAATGTAAAAAATATTACTTCGAAGACATTCAGCGAATTAACAAAAGAAATCAGATCAGCTGAAGCGGGAAGCACACTCGTTTTATTAAAGGACTGTTCCTGTGAAAGCGGTTTCAGTGCTGATGGAATAGGAATTCAAAAACAGATTACAATAGATGGAAAAGGACACACAATAAACGGAAAAAACACAGCAAGAGCATTCTTCATTGATGCAGACAATGTTGTTTTGAAAAACATCAACTTCATCAATGGAAATCGTAAAGGCAATTGTGGAGGAACACTACTCATCCGCGCATCCAACACTGTTATTGAAAACTGTACCTTCAAAAACAGTAAGGCCACCTATGGCGGCGCAATTTTCATGAATGCAAAAACCAAAGTTAATAACAAAGTACTTACCGGCACAAAAATCAACAATTGTAAATTTGAAAGCAACACTGCTGAAAAAAGTGGTGGGGCAATCAATGGTGAAAGTAGAGGAAATATAATTACCAAATCCAAATTTATAAGCAATAAAGCAGCAATGGGCGGAGCTATTCAACTTGTAAAAACAAAAAACAATAAATTCATAAACAACATTTTCACAAGCAATAGCGCTACAACAGAAGCTGGAGCATTATCATTAATGGAATCAACCAACGAGCTAATTGAAGGAAATACCTTCACAAAAAATACTGCAGGCAGCATCTGCGGAGCACTTGACCTTTACAAAGGAAGCGGATACACCGTCAAAAACAACAAATTCAATGGAAACACTGCGGGAGACCTCGGAGGCGCTATGAGACTTTCAATTAAATCATCTGCAACTGCAAGCAGAATTGAAAGCAATGACATCAAAAACAGCCATGCAAAAAATGGAGGAGCCATATACTGTGACAGTGCCAAAGCAACATTCACAAAAAACACATTCTACAACAACAAGGCTACCTCAAAAAGCGGTGGAGCAATTTTCATTAACGGAAAAAGCAATGTCATTTCCTACAACAATATCGACAAATGCAGTGCAACATACAAAGGCGGTGCAATAAGTATTGAAAACAACTTCAACAAAATTAAAAACAACGACATTACAAACTGTCATGCCGGAAACGGCGGAGGAGCAATCTATGTAATGGGATTAGGCACAACAATCAGCGACAACAATATCAAAAGCAACGATGCAAATTCCCTCGGAGGCGCAATTCAAATCGATGGTTCCAAAACTACAATCCACCATAATGTAATATCAGGAAATTCCGCTAAAACCAATGGTGGAGCATTATTTATCAATGGGAATACAGAAACAATAACTGCAAATAAATTTATATCCAACAAAGGAAATGCAAATAGCGGTTCCGGAGGAGCAATCAAAATGTTCGGACATGATGCAGTCATAACCGGAAATACTTTCACTAAAAACATCGCAAAGTATGGTGCTTCTATTTTCATAACAGGTTCTAACGAAAAAATCGCCAAAAACACTTATACAGGAAGTACAATGGCAAAACAGGTAACCTGGAAACATCAAAAACAGAACACAAAAATAAATGCTCCTTCAAAAACATTCAAGAAATCCGTGAAATCCAAGAATGTTGTCATTACATTAAAATCCGCTTTAAACAAATTGCTTGCTTCCAAAAAGATTACATTAAGCGTTAACGGTAAAACTTATGCTGCAAAAACAAATT
The DNA here is from genome assembly GCA_900320955.1 of uncultured Methanobrevibacter sp. Lineage (GTDB taxonomy): Archaea > Methanobacteriota > Methanobacteria > Methanobacteriales > Methanobacteriaceae > Methanocatella. Next base: position 14,243 of record ONUN01000020.1, read on the forward strand.
CAAAAGGTCAAGCTACTCTCAAGATTACCAAATTGACCAAAAAAGGAAGCTTCAAATACACCGTTAAATTCAACGGAGACAGCAATTTCAACAAAGTAAGCAAAACAGGTAAAATTATAATAAAATAAATTCAAACTGTCCTTAACCGGACAGTATTCACTTTTTTAAGATATAATAACATCATCAAAATAGGAGGGGAAAACTGTGAAAAAATCAATGAAAATCATTCCATTGCTTGTCATGATCTTTCTGGTATCCTTATCATATGCCTGCGCAGCAGACACCAACGTGAATAACCTGACGGACAGTGATGTTTTAACCGGCAATGATGATGACATGGGAATATCACAAGCAAACAACGAAGAAATAGTAAAAAGTACAAATGTCAGTTCAAAGACATTTTCAGAATTGTCAAAAGAAATCAACAAAGCAGAAGAAGGCAGTGAAATCATATTGACTGAAGACTGTGAATATGATTCAGGCATTACCTTTGAGGGAATCTCAATCAAAAAGCAACTCACAATCGATGGAAACGGCCACACAATAAACGGAAAGGACTCTGCAAGAGCATTTTTCATAGATGCAAACAATGTCGTACTTAAAAACATCAACTTCATAAACGGGAATTCAAGGGCTCACGGTGGTGGAACACTACTCATTCGTGCATCCAACATAGTCATTGAAAACTGTACATTCAAAAACAGCAAAGATGTCTATGGAGGCGCAATCTACATGACTGAACACACCAAAAGCGGGCTTTTCCAGGAAGTTAAAGGAGCAAAAATCATCAACTGTAAATTCGAATCAAACACTGCTGAGAAAGGTGGTGGAGCAATATATGCATTAAGCAAGGAAAATACAATCACCAATTGTGAATTCAAATCCAACCGTGCTTCAATGGGTGGTGCCGTTCAAATAGGAAATTCAAAGAACAACAAAATTATAAACAACAAATTCACAAGCAATTCCGCTAAATCAGAAGGTGGAGCTCTTGCACTGATGTACACATCAAACGAAATTGTCAAAGATAATGTATTTGAAAAAAACAGTGCTACTAAGCTTGCAGGAGCATTTGAAGCATACAGAGGAAGCAACTATACAGTTACAAACAACAGGTTCAACTCAAACAACGGAGGTGACCTTGCAGGTGCAATGAGGCTTTCAATCAATTCCTCAAAAACCACAAGCAAAATCACAAACAACAAGTTCACAAACAACAAGGCTAAAAATGCAGGTGCACTATACAGTAACGGTGACAAGGCAACATTCACAAAAAACACCTTCACAAGCAATGAGGCTACTGAAAAAAGCGGAGGAGCAATATTCATTGACGGTAACTCAAACACCATTTCAGAAAATACAATCAGCAAATGCAGTGCCGGCTACAAAGGAGGAGCAATCTCCATTAAAGGAGACTCAAACAGCATTGTAAAAAACAACATCACAAGCTGCAAATCAAAAGAAGGTGGAGGAGCAATCTACATATGGGGATCAAAAGCTACAATCAACAGCAACAATATCAAAAGCTGTGAAGCAGAAACCTCCGGTGGAGCAATACTTGTAAGCGGTGACAAGGCAACAATAAAAAGCAATACAATATCCTCCAACACTGCCAAAAACCATGGTGGAGCATTGTATGTTACTGGAAACAATGCAGTCATCACATCAAACAAGTTCACATCAAACAAGGTAACAGCCAAATCAGGTTCCGGAGGTGCAATAAGGCTTAACGGAAACTATGCAAAGATTACTTCAAATACATTCACAAAGAACTCTGCAAAAAATGGTCCTTCAGTCTATATACAAGGATATGAAGAAACAATAAGCAAAAACAAGTTTACAGGAAGTACAATGGCAAAGCAGGTTGTGTGGAAAATCGTGAAACAGAAGACAAAAATCACCGCACCTACCAAAAAATTCAAGAGGTCAGCTGTCAAAAAGGTTGTAATCACCCTTAAATCAGCTGCAGGAAAGAAACTTGCTTCCAAATACATTTACCTTAAAATCAATGCCAAAAACTACAAGGCAAAAACCAACAAGAATGGTCAGGCAACATTTAAAATCACAAACATAAATAAAAAAGCGATTTTCATATATGTTGTGAGATTTAAAGGTGACAAGTACTACTACGCTGTTAAAAATTCAGGAAGAATCAGAGTAATCTAAACTTAAGCTGTCTTCGGACAGCTCACTTTTCTTTTTTTTAAACATGAAAAATATATATTACACATACCACATACCATTAACCATGAAGACTAAAAGATTGATAGGCTTCTCAATTATTTTAGTAATCCTAATAATCAGTATAGGAATCGTCAGTGCAGAGGACACTCCACAATCAGGAAACTCAACACACGAAAAGACATTCAGTGATGTTAGCAAAATAATTGATAATGCCAAGGAAAACGATGAAATTACGCTCAACGGCACATATATAAGCCAGGGCAGTGAAATAAAAATCAAAAAAGCATTGACCATCAAAGGCGAAAACGATGCAACTCTGGACGGGAACAACACCTCAAGGATAATCAGCACAAATACAACCCTTGTATTTGAAAACATCACATTCAAAAATGCATTTAATATTGATGATGGGGGAGCAATCAAGTCCACAGGAAAATTGACATTCATCAACTGTGCTTTTATAGACAACAGGATAATCAAACCATATGAAAGCATTGAATGTGGTGGATCTGGAGTATATGCCAATAACGATGTGACCATGACCAACTGTACATTCACAGGCAATGAAGGAGACTCCATAATCAATGCCTACAATCTTGAGATAAGAAACTCAATATTCATAGACAACCCGGCAAAATACGCAATTTCCGACCATGCAACAATCGTAGACAACTGTGAATTTACAAACAACCTAATAGCAATCAGAAGCTGCGACAAGGTAACCAATTCCAGATTCAACAAAAATAAATACGCAATCCAATGTTCTGACATATATGGCGAAATCATCATAGACAACTCTACTTTCACAGGACACACGGAGATGGGAGTCTTTGCAATGTGCGACCTGACCATTAAAAACTCCCAATTCATCTCCAACAGAGTGGGAGTTTCAGCATACCCTGGATCTTCAGAAGGCTACGAAATTCCGAGTCCAGGCAAACTGACTGTAAGCAATTGCCTTTTCAAATCAAACAAAAGGACCGCAATAACCACCGGAAATGACCTTATAGTCAAAAAAACCACCTTTGAAGACAATAAAGGAATTGAAGCCGGTGCGATATACAGCGACTATTCCTATGGTGGAACTAAACTCAAAATTTCAGACTCCATATTCAAGAACAACAGTGCAGAATATGCTGGAGCCATCAAGGCAGAAGGGGCGAAAATCACAGTTACAAACACAAAATTCCAAAACAACACCTATTCAAGCATCATAATTACAAGCACAAGCCGGTTTAAGGAAGAATACGACATTACATATATTGCTGAACTTAATGTCGACTCAAAAAAATTCACAACAAATGCCTGTCTAAACGACAAACTGCAGTCTATGGACGTTGTCAAGGTCACTGTCAATAAGGTGAAGACAAGATACGCTTCAGGAGCAATTATGTCCATCAAGCTAATAAATAAATTCACAAAAAAACCAGTAAAATATTCCTACATGAATTTGAAAATATACACAGGAAAGAAATACAAAAACAGCGAAATCCAAACAAACAACAAGGGAATAGCAAAACTTTACGCATCATTTCTGGATGCCGGACGCCACAAAATTGAAATAACAACAGGATTTGGATTCTGCAAAATTCCAAAGACAACAACCAGCGCCGAAATCCTGAAGGCAAAGACAACCGTGAAGGCACCAAAAATAACCGCAAAACACAAAAAGTCCAAATACTTCAAAGTTACCGTCAAAAACAAAGCAACCAAAAAAGCTGTTAAAAACACCTATGTCAAAGTCAAGATTGACAAGAAAACATACAAAATTAAAACAAACTCTAAAGGAATTGCCCAATTCAACACCAAAAAGCTCAAAATCGGAAAACACAAAGTTGTAATCTCATCCGGAAACACCAATTACATAATGAGCGCAAAATCCACAATAACAATAAAATAAAAACCTAAAACTGTCCTCGAGACAGTTTCTTTTTTCTTTTTAGTACAGACATACAACATTATATATACATTTCAACAAATAGTAATGTATGTATAACAAAAAACTAATCGGCTTTTTTCTAATCGCATTGATTCTGGCAGTATGCATAGGAACTGCATCTGCAAGCGAAAACACAACACTAACTTCAGTCAATGAGGAAAAAACCTTTACAGATATACAAACAGAAATAGACAATGCCAGTGAAAACGACACAATAGAACTTGAAGGCACATATACAAGTGAAGGAAACGAAATTGAAGTTAACAATGATTTAACATTTAAGGGCACAAATAATACTATCCTGGATGGGAAAAAGAGTTCAAGAATAATAAATACCGATAAAAATCTTGTCTTTGAAGATATAACATTCCAAAATGCACTTTCAAGTGAATACGGAGGAGCAATCAAATCCGCAGGAAATTTGACATTCATAAACTGCATCTTCAAAGACAACAACATAAAGCCGATGCAGAATTACTATTGGTACTATGGAAGTGCAATATACTGTGAAGGAAAACTGACAATAGTCAACTGCACATTCACAGGCAATCTTGGAGATTCTGTAATCCAATCAGACGTCATAGATTTGAAAAACTCAAAATTCATAAATAATCCTGCAAATAATGCAGTCACCGGAAACAGAGTAACTATAGACAACTGCGACTTTCAAAAGAACTCCATGGCAGTCTATGATGCAGGGACGTTAAAAATTAAAAATTCCAGATTCAACAAAAACAAATACGGAATCTATGTATACTGTTATTGTGAACTTGATGTGGACAACTGCAATTTCACAAACAACAGTAAAATCGCAATGTATGCATCATGCGATTCAACCGTTTCAAATTCCAGATTTGAAAACAACCGGAATGGAATTAGATCATACACCCCATATATTTCATCAGAACAAACGTTCCCTTCAGATGCATTGACACTGAAAATCACCAACTGCACATTCAAGTCAAATAAAGACACTGCAATATCCACAGACGGAAATTTGGTTGTCAAGAAATCCACATTTAAGGACAATACTGGAGAAATGGCAGGTGCAATATACAGCAACGATTACCACGGCTACACTACAATCAGGATTTCAGATTCCACATTCACAAACAATACTGCAGAGTATGCAGGTGCCCTCAAGGTCGTGGGAGCAAAAGTCACAATCAAAAACACTACTCTAAAAGGCAACGGCAAGGCAAGCATCATACTTACAAGCCACATATGGGGAATTTATGACTATACCTACTACAGCATCGCAAAGCTTACAGTCAACTCAAAAACATTTAAAAAAAGCGTGAATTTAAATGATAACTTAAAAGAAATGGAAGTAGCCAAACTCACCACCAATAAGGTGAAGACTTCATATAATTCTGGAGTTACATTGAACATCAAAATTATCAACAAATTTACAAAAAAACCTGTGAAGGAGTGTGATGTTACATTAAAAGTATTTACCGGCAAAAAATATAAAATATACACAATACGAACAAAAAATAACGGAATAGCAAAATTCAGCGCATCCGGATTAAATGTAGGGTCCCACAAGATTGAAATCACTACAGATTATGGAGAGTGCAAAGTCAAAAAGACAACAACAAGTGCCACCATTACAAAATCAAAAACAATCGTAAAAGCTCCAAAAGTGACAAACAAATACAAAAAGTCCGAATACTTCAAAATAACCGTGAAAAACAAGGCCACCAAAAAGCCATTCAAAAACACATACATCAAAGTCAAAATCGACAAAAAAACACACAAAATTAAAACAAACTCAAAAGGAATAGCGAAAATCAACACAAAAAACCTTAAAATCGGAAAACACAAGGTCACAATAACATCAGCAAACCTAAAAAACTACCGAATGAGTGCGAAATCCATAATAACCATTAAAAAAATAACTGTTACTAAAAAAGCAGTTACTAAAAAAACTGTTAATAAATTAAAAGAGTTACCAATGCAGCTTCACTTTTTCCCGTATTAATGTGACATGTAACAGCATAGACATTTTAACAAATAGTTAAGCATGACGTGACACTGAAAAACAGTCAAGGTCAAAAAATCCGCCAAAATGTTAACACTGACAGCAACACTCAAAAGAAGCAGGTAACTTTCAAATTCAAGGGCAAACCTAAAAGGCAAAAACAAACAAGAAAGGTGCGCAAAAGTAACCATCAAATCAAGTGTCTTGAAAAAGCTTAAAGTAGGAAAAAAACTGACCTACCAGGCAACATATGTAAAAGACACAGTCAAAAAGACAGTTAAAGTTAAAAAATAAGGACTCGGCAATCCTTATTTTTTCTTATTTTCTTAATTAAAGCAAAAGCTTTCTAAGACTTAAATACTTTCTTAAAAAGAAATAATCCCATATAAACTATAATAACTGTGATATTATGGGATTTAAAAAAGCTATTTTAGCAATATTACTTTTAATTATTTTAACAATGGGCGCTGCAAGTGCAGCCGACACCAACACGACATCGGATAATCTCGCAGCAACTGAAGATACAAATTTAGAACTTAACGAAAATGACGATTTTGAAGACAAACTTGGAATTGACGAATCAACAACCCCTCTTTCAGGGCCTGGAAATTCAAGCGGGAAATTTGCTGACTTAAAAACTTTAATAAGCGGCGCAACTGCAGGAGATACAGTGATTCTGACAGAGGACTACTGTAAAGAATCTGACTTTTATGATCTAATTTCGATTGATAAAGAGCTTACAATTGATGGACAGGGCCATACCCTTGATGCAAATAATACCCGAGACATAATTCGAATAGACAATGCGCAAAATGTCAAACTGAAAAACATACAGTTTGTCAACGTGAAGGGCAATTCAAGCACTGCCGTTTACTGGGCATACGGCAGCGATAATGGATTGATAGAAAATTGTACCTTCACAAACTGTTTAGGTATTGACGGAAGCGCCATTAACCTGATAGGAAGCAATACCAATATAATTGGATCTACTTTTATAAACTGTTCAGGATATGAAGGAGGAGCAATCTACTGGGGTGGAAATGACAATACAATAAGATATTCCTATTTTGAAAATACAACTGCAAATAAAGGAGGAGCAATCTACTTGTATGGTGAAAGAGGGCGAATTGAAGGAACAACTTTCAAAAATTGCAATATGCCAAATTCAACAGTGATATACGCAGACAATATAGTGAACATAATTGGATGCGAATTCACCACTACAAGAAATGAAACACTATCCAGTTTAGTTTATAACGGAAACCTCACCAACTGTACCCTAAATGGAATATCTGACAAATATGCAGATCTTAACATGAGGATAGATTCAAACATTATCGGAACCTGCAAAATAGGTGATACAATCGAATTGACCGCCACTGTCTACAACAATGGACCTGATGATGCAAAAAACGTATCTGCACATTTCGCAATTCCACCCTCTTTAGAAATTATTGGCAACACCCCCTATGCAGGTTCCTTTGACAGTATGACTGGAATCTGGAACATACCTGAGATATTTTCAACTTCATGGGCAACCTTAACAATCACATGCCAAGCAATAAAAGCAGAAAATACCACAGTAAATGCTTTTGTCAGTTCAGATGCAGAAGATTTGAATTTAACTGACAATAATGCCTCAGCAAACCTGTTCATTTTAAGAGCAGACACAACATTAACTCTTAATGTTAGCGACATATTTGCAGGAGAAACATTACGAATCTTTATTGACATTACCCCATTTGATGCCACAGGCAACCTTACCATAAACATCGGCGGAGTTGAGGAACAATCATTCATCAATGGTTCAGACGTCATAATGAAAGAAGGATTATCTGCAGGAGAGTACAACATTACAGTCACATATTCCGGAAATGCAAATTACCTGCCTGCTCAAAGTACCACATCATTTAGAGTAAACAAGAGAAACGTTAATCTGACAATCTCATTGGATGAAAACACAATAACTTATGGTCAAAACGCAACACTAACCGCCATAATGCCAATCGATGGTAACATAGCCATCAACATAAACAACGAAACATACAACATTACCACCATCGCAGGAACAGGACACCTACTAATACCGACACAACCTGCAGGAAACCACACAATAACAGCAACATTTGAAGGAAACGACCAATACAATCCGGCAAATACAACAATAATGTTAACCATAAACAAAGCTGACCCACCAATCACAATTAACACAACAGACATAAAATACGGTCAAAACGCAACAATAACTGTCACAACACTTCCAGATGCAACAGGAAACCTATCAATCAGCATCGATAGCAAAATTTATGGCATGGCAACCATCATTTCAGGCACTGCAGCATTCAACATCCCTGGATTAACTGTAGGAAATCACACAGTAACTGCAACATATTCCGGAGATGAAAACTACAATCCAGCAAACAAAAGCGCAACACAAACCGTAAACAAAGCAGATGTCGATTTAGGAATTTCACCATATCCTAACGCAACAGAATTCAAAAGAGGAGACACAGTCGAATTCATAATCAATCTAATAAATAATGGTCCAAGCGATGCAACAAATATCACAGTAAATCTAACACTTCCAAATTCATTAAGATACAAATCATCCAACACCTCAACAGCATATGAAGATAGCCAAACATTTATCTGGATTATAGACCGTTTAAATGCAAATAATAATGCATCAATAACATTCTATTGCGATGTGATGGGCGCCGGCATGATTGCATTAAATGCAACCGCAAGTACTGAAAATGAAATTGACACAGATAACACCAACAATGCTGCAACCCTAGAAATCAACGCTAGCGAATCAAAAGTCGTAACCCCGGACAAATTCGATTGCTTCTTTGACGAGAACGGAACATTGCTTAATGTATCAACAAATGAATTGACATTTGAAGGTGACTTTTCAAATATCACATCATCCATAACAATCAATAAGGCCATTACATTTATAGGAAACAATGCAACATTCAAAGGAGTTTCATTTATCGTGAAATCAGACTATGTTGGTATAGTTAATTTCACAATAATCTCAGAAAACGCCACAGGATGTGCAATCAATGCAAGTTCCCATTCAAACATACTGTTATCCAATAACACAATCATTTACAAAGCAATGTTTGACAGTGATGCCTATGTTCTTTATGCCAACAACACTGAAAGTTTGGTATTCTACGGGAACAGAGTAACATATACTGGAAATACCAACGGCACCGGCAAAAATTTTGCAATATATCTAACCAATTCCACAACTGCTGTAATAACTGGAAACATGTTTAATCTGTCTTTGGTTTCTGCTGATGTTGAATGGGTTAATGTGCCTTCTGGTAGTGGATATTGGGTAAGTGCCCCTATTTCCGAAGGTATTGTAGTTGAAAAATCTAATGGTACTACTTTTGATAATAATGAAGTAAATGTTAAATTTATCGATGTTGTTGGAAGTTATGATACTATTTACTCTGTAGATTTCAAAAATTCCGACAATGCTGTAATTTCAAATAACAAAATTACATCTGAAGGAAATACTTATATCTACGGATTAATAATTACTGGTGATAATTTCAATATTGAAGCAAACATCATTGATACAACATCCAATTATTACGCTAATGGTATTGATATTGAAGGTCCTGCTGCAGGTGTAGTGGAATACAATGTCATTGAAGTTAAATCAATTACCAATGCTAATGGTATTTACTCAGGTATAAATGGTGCAAATGTTTCAGCAACTTATACTGGTAATGAAATTGTTGGTAATGCATATAATGTGTTCGGATTCTCATTAGGTGATGTTGAGAGCAATGTAACCGGAAACCTTATTAATCTTAGAGGCAATTACACAACTGGAATCGCATACAGAGGATCCAATTTAATAGCTGAAAACAACACAATTTTTGCAGATGCTTCCAATGTAGGAAATGAATCCATTTGGGAATTTTTTGGCATTGATACCTCAGGAATCAAAGTCCTAGGAGACAATTCCATAATAAAAGGCAATACCATCAACTCAACTGACAAATCATTTTATATTACCGGAGACTATAATGAATTATTTAGAAACAATGCAAGAGGCAGCGTAAATGTCAGCGGAGATTACAATACAATCACTGAAAATATAATCAACACTACAGAGATTTATGCAGTTAATCTGGGCAGTTCAAAGCAAAACACTGTAAGGGACAACCATTTATATGCAAGGGAATTGTTTGGAAATGATGCAGTCAATTTCACAGACGCAAGCAATACTGTTATTTCAAATCATCCAGGGTCAACCTTTTTAACTGTAAATGCAACAGACATCAGCTATGGAGATTCCCTCTACATCATCGTATCAGTAACGGAAAATGCAACAGGAAAAATTACAATTACAAACACCCAAGCAAATTCAACAGAATATGAATCAGATATTTTCGACGGCATAGCAGTATTCAACATGACAGGCTTTGATGTTGGAAACTATACATTTAATGTGATCTATTCCGGAGATAATAATTACGGTCCTTGCCAAAGCAACTTTACAGTTGCAGTTAATAAAAAATTAGTGGATATGACAATAACTGCTGGAGACATAACTTATGGTGAAGCCGCAACAATAGCTGTCACAACCCCAACAGATGCAACTGGAACAGTTACAATATGCATCGGCGATAAAAACTACGCTGCAGAAATCATTAACGGAGAGGCCACATTCAACATTACAGGATTGGGTGCCGGGGATTATGAGGCCATAGCCAATTATACTGGAGATGCAAATTACATGGCTTGCCAAAACACTACACAATTTAGAGTAGGTAAAGCACCTACCGAAATCACTGTTGCCAGCGATGTTGTCAACCTCAAGGTTCTTGAGGAATTTGCTCCAGAAGCCACTTTGATTCCAAATGTGGGCTACCTAACATACATTTCAAATGATACAAGCATTGCCATCGTTTTAAATGGTACAATCAAAGCCACTGGTGCAGGCACAACCATTATTATTGTCGGTTTTGAAGGCAATGAAAATTATGAAGCCTCAAATAAAACTATTAATGTTACCGTTACTTTAAATGATGCCAGCATCAGCGTAAACAACTCCACCTTGGATTTAAAAGTTGGTGATAGTTTTAGCATTGCTGCTACTACCATTCCGGATGCTTTGAATGTAACTTATATTCCTGATGACTCAGGAGTTGTAAGCGTTGATGAAAACGGCATTGTTACCGCTTTAAAAGAAGGTAATGGCATCATTACTATTAGAGTTGGTGGCGACGGAATTTACGCTCAAAATTCAACTACCGTTAACGTTAGTGCAGGCAAAAAAGACGTCATCCTGACAATATCTGCCGAAGACACCACATACGGTGAGAACGCAACAATCACAGCAACAATGTCTATCGATGGCACAGTAACAGTCAGCATAAACAACCAAAATATTGCCCTTGAAATCACAAACGGAACAGGACAAATAACAATACCAAACCTAAACGCAGGAGAATACAACATAAAAGCCACATTCGAAGGAAACGACCATTACAAAGCAGCAAACGCAACAACAACCCTCACAGTTACAAAAATACAATCCATGCTAACAATCCAACCAATACCTGAAACAGCACAGGGCGAAGACATAACTATTATCATAAATGTCCAAAATGATGCAACAGGACCAATAACACTCACAGTCAACGGTGAAAATTACATCGCAAACATAGAAAACGGACAGGCAACATTCAACATAACCGGACTCGATGCAGGCAATTATGAAGCCATAGCCAATTACGCTGGAGATACCAATTACCTTGCATCCCAAAATTCCAAACAGTTCACTGTTAAATCCAACATGAAAACATTCGAAGACATAACCAACATTATCAACAATGCACATGCAGGAGACGAAATCAATCTAGAAGGAACATACTACGGAACAGGTTCAACAATAACCGTCAACAAAGAACTAACAATCAAAGGTAACGGAGAAACCACACTTGATGCCAAAAACCTGTCCGGAATCCTAAGCGTTTCTGCAAACAACGTCAGAATCAACAACATCAGATTCGTCAACGGAAAAATCAACGCCAACGGCACAATATCCAACTGTACATTCATTAACTGTTCTGCTGAAAATGGAGGATCTGTTTACTGGAATGCTGAAAACGGAATGATAAACACATCAACATTCGACAAATCAACCGCAACATCAAACGGTGGCGCAATCTACTGGAACGCAAACAACGGAGAAATAGCAAACTCCATATTCACCAATTCCTATGCACAAAACGGAGGCGCAATATATGTTCCGGAAAACAGAAACGTTGAAGTAAAATCATCAATATTTGACAGCAACACAGCAGAAGAAAGCGCAGCAGTATACGGAGGAACAGTCGATCCAGACTGCACATTCAAAAACAACACATACACTCCGCTAAACACAACAACAATCATTTCAATAAATGAAACTGCAGTATACAGTGGAAACGATATTTCAATCACAACACTAATCCTAAGCCAAAAAGGAGGACTAGTAAACACAGGCACAGTCGAAATATACATAAATTCCAAATTAATGGCAACAATACCTGCAAACACTGCATACATATATAAAACAGGTGATTTAGGCACATATCAAGTACTGGCAAAATTCAACGACGACTCCAGCTACAACAGCAGCTCAAGCACCAGTGAATTTACTGTAATACCTGTTGACATTCCAGAGGAAATAGAAACAAGTACTGCAGGAATATTCACACTGGAATTCCCAGATGATGCAGAAGGAACACTCACAGTATTCATTGACGGAACCAAATACAAGGTATACGATATAGTCGGAGGAATACTCAAAATCGACCTGTCCAACAAGAAAGGAAAACACACAGTAACATTCGAGTATTCCGGAGACAAAAACTACCCATCCTTTGAAAAAGAGGCAAAAGTAACCGTTAAAGCCAACCCGTCAATAACAGCATCCAACCCTAAAGTCCTCTACACAGCAGGACCAACATACAAAATAACAGTATACAAAAACAAAGGAATAGTGGCAAAGAGCGTCAGTGTAACTATAAAACTAAACAACAAGAAATTCAAAACAATAAAAACAAACTCCAAAGGAATCGCAAGCTTCAAGATAACACAAACACCAGGAACCTACAAACTAAAAATAACATCCCTTGGAAAAACAGTAACAAAAACACTAACAGTAAAACACATAGTAACACTGAAAACAGTAAACGTCAAAAAATCCGCCAAAAAACTAATACTACAGGCAACACTCGCCAAAGTAAACAAAAAATACCTAAAAAACAAATGGATAACATTCAAATTCAACGGCAAAAAATACAAAGCAAAAACAAACAAAAAAGGTGTCGCAAAAGTAACCATCAAAGCCAATATCCTGAAAAAACTCAAAGTAGGCAAAAAAATAACCTACCAGGCAACATACCTAAAAGACACCGTCAAAAAAACAGTCAAAGTTAAAAAATAAGGGTCTCACCAATCCTTATTTTTTCATTTTATTTTTTTAAAAATGCATATCTGATTTCCTCAAGCCCTTCTTTTAATGACAGAAGAATTAAAAAAATCATGCGAAACACAAAATCAGTTATATACCTTAAAAAACATATTTATTCACATGAATGTAAACTCAAAATTTAATTACAGGGATCTTATAATATTCATAGTGCCCGTTCTAATATTTTCATTGTATCTTTATATATACAATCCGGGCGTTTTGACCGCCGCATCATTCAGCCAGCTTCATCAGATAGCTACAGGCAAATTCACCGGCGCATATCCTATATTGCATACATTGATTGAGATAATATGTCTTAAAATCTATGCATCCCCAGCGTCAATCGGCGCTTTCCAGATAGTGGTATTCAGCCTTATTTGGATGCTGATATGCAACTATCATCGTGATGATTCAAAAAGCGACAGCAACGAATTTGTATTGCAGTTTTTTGTAACTCTAATTATCTGTCTGATTCCAATAAATGCGGTTTATTCAATTACATTATCAAGCAATATCCTATTCAGTTATGCCATATTGTTTTTATGTTTCCTGATTAAGGTAATGATTGACAGAAATGGCCAAATCGGCAATAAGCTGGCCATAGCGCTTGGAGTGACACTTGCTTTCATAAGCGGATTGAATAACTTTGGAATATTCATATCCATTATTTCATTGGCTTTAATCATTGCATATCTGTTCAAAAAGAATGCATCCAGGGACACATTAATCAAGTTTGGTGTCATAACCGTAGCTTGCATATTCCTGATTACTGCTCTTGGTATGATATATCATGTTGACGGCACTGGAAATTCCAACTTCCCGGCAAATGATGCCTTTGAAGATGGAGTCAACCTTGCAAATGCGAAAAATCAATTTTTCACTAGCGTCAATGACGTTCCGAGAGAAAATTTTGAAAATTCAACTTCCGCAAATCTGAAAACCGACAAATTCAAGTCACTGAATTCATTCGTTGATTTGACTCGGGAAAACATCATTCTGGATGGGCTTTTAAACAGTCCGATTGTGTATGTGATTTTATCAATAATTCTTCTTGGATTTATCTATTTCAAAACAAATTCAGAGGAAATATTTTTAATTTTCATTCCTAATCTGTTGAATATGATAATCTGTCTTGCGACCGGTCAGAACAATCTTTATTCAAATCTGCTTGTTTGCTATTTGATAATAATAATTTTGGTAAATATGTGGCCGAACCTAAACTCTCAAAGGTCTGCAACCCCGGCACCGGTCAGAAATGAAGAGCCAGTCAAAATCACACAAAAACCTGAAGGATATCATCCTATTGAATCTGAAATTACTCAATCACAAGATGAATATCAGTATGTTGAATATGAACTTGAGGAATTGACCTTGGATGACGGCAAGGATCAAAAAGTCGAATATGAAAACGGCGGGTCCGATTTGGTGGATGAAATTTTAAATGAAATTAAAAACGAAAAGAAATAACTGCAAATATTATTAATTTATATAAGATTAAAATTAAAATTTAAATACAAAAAAGACTAATTAAAAATTTCTTTTTAAAGGTGATGAAATGGATAAAAAGGAATTGATAATAATTGGAATAGTGGTCGTTATTTTTATAGTGATTGCCAGTATCATGCTTTCCCCTACAAATGGGGCAAAAGATACAGAATTGAAAATGCTTAATAATGCAACCATTGGGGAAAACGGAACAATATATATCAAGCTAACAGATGCCCAAAAGCAATCATTGGCCGATAAGCCAATTACCATAAAAATTACTGACAAAAATGGAAAGGAAGTTTTTTCAAAAACTGTCAAGACACACGTTACAGGTGTTGCAATTGTAAACGTGACTAAATTCAGTCCGGGAGATTATGAAGTTCATGTAACCTTTAATGGGGATGACAACTACACAGCAAGCAGTCTCACCAAAAAAATCAACATCAAGCAAGGATATGTTGAAGAGAATATAAACATGACCGCAATGATTGGAGACAATACTAATTTAGCGAATACACAAACAGCACCTACAGATACGGATTCATCCAATTCATACTCTCAAGATTACACAGATACATCACAAGACAGCCAGAGCAGTCAAGATAGTCAAAGCAGCGCTGATTCAGGTGATGAAAATAGAGTAATCGATGAAAACGGTAATGAAATGGATGTAGTGATTGACGAAAACGGTAAAGAAGTACCCGAAACATAATAAGGAATTAAAAAATCCTTATTTTTTATTTTTTTATTTTAATGATATAGATAACACCGCAACTTTTAATGAAATTTAATTGTCAAATATATTAAATTTAATTTACACCCAACCAAAACAAAAACTGCACCTGAAAATATTAAAAATATCAACCATTTAATTAAAATAATTAAACCTAAAATGAGTGGCCGCAGGCACCAAAAAAAGCATTTGAAATTCAGCCAAGGAAATTAAAATAAATGTTGATACTCACAACAGTTAAATTCTTCAAAAAAAAATTCGAAGTTGCGGCAGTGCAACTTCGAATCGGATTTTTCACGACTTGTTAATCAGTCATTTAAAATATTGATTTTAATAGCATATAAATGAATTGGTTCAAATAAAAAAATTACATATAACTGATGCAAATCTCAAATATCTCCACCCAATTCACCTATTTTATATTTATCCAAATTTATGAAAAATCATAATTTAAATCCGGTTCCAATGAACTGGGCAACATCACGACCGGTATCATCGCTTATGTCAACATTTACAATGGAAGATGTTCTTCCATCCTTCCTGCAGGTTGCATGAGCTATGAGCTTTTTGCCTTTTGGAGCAGAAAGATAATGAATGTCAACCTGCTGAGCAACTGTCAACTGATGTATCTGATTTGAGAGAACCGCAAAAGCAAAATCAGCCAATGTAAATATTACACCCCCCATCACGCCACCATAAGCGTTTCTGTGATTGTCAGTTACTACCAAAGAACATATTGCATGATCTTCACTTAATTCATCCAACGTAACGCCAGTATCAACTGCAAACTTATCCTTGTAGAAGAATTCCCTTGCAATTTCAATATCATCAAAATTTGCCATTTTTTCACCTAGAATTAATTATAGTTCACAAATTACTTATAATTTTTGAACATGAAATTATTTATTAAAGTAAGAAGTTACCCAAACGGCGATAATTGACAAAAGACATGACACAATGACTGCCGGAGGATAATAGAAATAGCCGATTACCATACCAATTCCAACAAATACTATTGTTGATATGAATGCCCAATTATTCTTAAGCACAATCATCAATGCAACATTTCCCCTATCCACATTCTTTAAGGCTCGTGATGTAACCATGGAAAGAATTGCAACAACAATGAAATCAAGTCCATAGCATGCCTGAGGCACGAATGAATAGAAATTATGGGAAACAAACAATGACAAGTAAGGAATCAGTGACAATACAAATATAGATGCCCCTATTGACCAGATAACCTTCGTATCAATTTTGTTTACAATGGAAAAGAGATTGTTGTTATGATTCCAATAATTGAAACAGACAACAAAGCTTATAATATAAGCTAAAAATTCAATTTTCAAGTCAAATAAAGCCTGCCATGAGCCATTTGAAGCCATTGTTAATTCGAGTACAAGAACAGTCAATATGATAGCTACAATAGCATCGAATAACGCTTCAAATCTTCCAGTACTTTCAACTTCAGATTTGGTTGAAATGGCTATGAAAAACCAATAGACAGTGGCTATGATACAGGAAATAAATATTCCCGGAGCATATACAGTGTATGTGACCAAAAATCCTATGAGAATAACGATTACAGGAACGTATCGCCAAAAGTTTTTAAAATTGATTTTCTTAAGTTCCCCATTATATGGATTTGCACGGACTATAAGAAAAGTGGACAAGTTATAGCATGCATTTGTGGCCAAAAACAAAATACCAAACATCGTTTGGGCTGGAATTGACTGAGGATTCAGTGCAACCCAGGATGCAAAATAAGGAAGAACGGAAATGATAAATATCAATACGCCGTAAACCACCACAATCCGGTTGTTTATCTCATCAACCATCTGGAAAAGATTGTGGTCATTATACCATGTGTTGAATATAATTAAAAAACAAATCCCGTAAAGAAGATAACTGGAATTTAAAGACAAAACCGCATCCCATGTTGGAGCGGCAGGTTGGGCCAGCTTCAATACAAGAACAGTAATGATAATTGCAAGAATTGCATCCATGAATGTTTCGAATCTTTCCGTTCGCATAATAAGATATTGGACTTTATAATAAATAAAATATTCACAATTAAAAATTTAATTGCTTCGCCGAAGCGAAGCATTATTATCTTTTGGTGTTGAATTCATCCTTTGAACGTATGCCTATAAGTGAAGCGAATACCGCAAGAATACAAGCAACAGTACAGATAAGACAAATTGTCTGAGATGCCTGAACAATCATTGCAGCGTATTCCGGTGCCAGCTGCAGGGATCCCATTACCCAAGCAAATACCAATGTCAAAAGACCGAGACTCATGGTCTGGCCTATTGTCCTCATTGTTGCCTGTGAAGCAGAAGCCGTTGGAGCATACTTCGGAGGAACTGAACTCATTATTGCATTCATGTTCGGGCTTGAGAAAAGTCCCATACCAATACCCTGCAAAATCATTGCCAGTATGACGATATAAAGTGGAGTGTCGCCGTTCAAAAATGTCAATATGGCCAGTGCAATTGCAGCAATTCCGATTCCCACAGCAGCAAGCTTTTGGGGATGAATTCTATCTGACAGCTTACCGGCATTCGGAGCCATGATTGCCATTAAGACCGGAGTGATTATCAATATCAAACCTGACATCTGAGCATTCCAGCCACGCACATACTGGAAATGATAATTCAAAATAGTGGTAACCACCATAATCGCAAGATAGCTACATAAAGCAGCCACATTTGATGATGTGAACTTGCTGTTTTTAAAGAGATTCATGTTGAACACAGGAGAGTCCTGTCTAAGCTCATATGCTCCGAATATGCACAGTATGACGATCCCAACTATTGTCAGGATTACTCCCTGAGTGTTTATCAGTGAAGTGAAACCGTATATGAATGTCAGTATTCCTATTGCCCAAAGGATTGAACCTAATTTATCGATTGGCTGACCTTCATAGGTTTTCCACTCCTGAGGGATTTTTACCATCATCAAAATTATGCACAATACCAGAAATGGAATTACAAAGTAAAACATTGATCTCCAGCCGAGATTGTAAACCAAAAATCCACATATTACCGGTGAAAGGGATGTTGCAAGGTATACTCCAGTTACTGTAAAGCCCAATGCTTTTCCCCTGTTTTGGGGTTTGACGGCCTGCACAACCATTGCCATTGCAGATACATTTAAAAATGCCACACCTGCTCCCTGAACTATTCTGAATATCAGAAATGATTCTGTTGAAAATGACAAGACCGCACCGATTGACCCTATCAGATACACGATGATTCCGGCAAGAAGAGATTTTTTAACACCAAATTTTCCTGAAATCTGACCTGCAGGAACTGTGAAAACCGCCACGACCAGGAAAAATATTTGTTTCAAAATCTATTTTCATAAATAACTACTCTCCAACAAGTTTCATTGAATTGATTGATATTTCCTTGATTCTTTGCTTTAACTCATCATCATCCGGAGTTATTCCAACTTCAATCTCCCACTCTTTAGAGATCTTTCGAATTTTAGGAACTATATCATTGGCTTTAGAAGTTGTCTTCAGCATGTACTTTCGGCGATTGTTTGGATTGACACTTCTTTCAACATATCCCATATCCTCAAGTTTTTTAACGATTTTAGCAATATTTCCTTTGCTTTGACCGGAAAAGTTTACCAAATCATCCTGAGAGGAATTGGGATTTTCATAAATCATCATTATGTATTTTATCTCATGGCCCAAGTCCAAATCATTCAATCGTGAATTCAAGTACTTCAGCTGACTTTTAGACAGATTATGAATCCATGCTATGAATGGAGCATTTTCAAAAATTTCTTCGTCCATAATAATAGTTTAAAATAAGACAATATAAATGTTTCCAATGAAACTGTTTAATATGAAACAAAATTTTCATCAAAATGAGCTTTGACGAGAGCATAGAATTGCCCAGCTTCAAAATCAAAATTAGTGTTGAATGAATTATATGCCAAATCGCAATCCTTTTTCAAATCATATTCAAAATCAGGTTTAGTGGAGAATAATTTATCAAAGCAAGACGCAGAACTTTCAGGAAACGGAACTTCATCAAAGGAAACCTTGTCGATTGACATTTTCATAGCACAGGAAAGGACTGTAAGCTGAAGAGCAGAAGCATAAGCATCATAATACTCGCCATAATCAAGATTAACATCAAAATATATTACAAAATTAAGCATCACATGGGAAACCCAAATCAGAGAATTGGGCTCATATTTTTCCAGCTGCAAATCGGCGAACTTGAAAATCAAATCCGGAAAATCCATATTTGAATTCTCATCACAGTATTTTACAAACTCCTTGAATGAATAATTGGTCAGGTAATTAATGTAGGCCTCCTTAATCTTCTCATCACAGGAATACTTTGAAATTTTCTTTAAATCCTTTGGTCTTAAGACTTTTCTTTTGATTAACATCCACTCACCGCAATTGACTGTCTGATTTATTAGCTTAATTCACAACTTATTTTTCAAATCAACAACTCTATCCAAAGAAACACCAGAAATCCTAGAAAGCTCCTCAACAGACAAATCAGAATTAACTAACATATTCCTAACAACAACATCTTCACATTCAGAATATCCTTCAGAATGACCTTCTGAATGACCCTCCTCAAAACTTTTCTTGCAAGCTTCCGCAACACAGTCAACTTTACCTCCAAAATCATCCAAAAAATAGACTCGCAATACCAACTTCACAACCTACCTTTCAAATCAACAACCTTATCCAAAGAAACACCAGAAATCCTAGAAATCTCCTCAACAGACAAATCAGAATTAACTAACATATTCCTAACAACGTTAATCTCCCCTTCATCAAAACTCTTCTTGCAAGCTTCCGCAACACAGTCAACTTTACCCATCAAATCACCTTGAATATCTTTTCTAATTGGATCCAACTCATCAAAATACATATATAGGTGTCAAAGCCAATTCAATCAATTCCCTATTGGTGAACGTATCTTTGTTATCCATTTTTGTTTTAATATCATTAATAATTTTTTCCTTGTCCAATTCCCTGAGTGAAATGATTGGAAACTTGAACGAATCCCAATCATTAATGTTATATTCAGCCATTTTTGATTTTTCTTTGGTGGAAACAACAAAAAAGATTATACTATCATTTTTATCATTATTTTTGTAATCATAGGCTGCAATATACAATTTGAATAGCTTTTTCTTTTTCAAGCCCACATGAGAACTTTCAAATTCCATCATGAATATTATATTTTTAATTCGAATGATGTAATCCGGCCGCACAAGGGAAGGCTCGATTACCACAACCTCAGTCGACAAAACCTCAACGTCCAAAGGGTCAATGTCAAAATCCAAGTGAAAATCAAGAATGTCAAAAAGTTCTTTTAAATGATCTTTAGATATGAATTTAAATGAAGCATCCTTATTTTGAACCATGACAATTACTAAATAATTATTTATGAAAAATAATATTTAAAATTTTCTTAAATTAAAAATAAAAGCAATATAACACTCTAAAATAAATTTTCCAAAGTAAAATCATTGAACCACCCCATCCTATAGAGGATGAGGATTCCTGAATTATTTTCACTTAATAATGGTTAATTTAAGTATTTTATCAGGCTATCCCCGTTGAACCAGCGGTTTAGAATATTAATTGCTGCGTTTG
>ONUN01000182.1 GCA_900320955.1 uncultured Methanobrevibacter sp.
GGTTCAATTGCAGCTAAAAGAACAGGTTTAAAAAGATAGATAGAGGGTGTTTCATTGGCAAGAAAAGTATTTAAATATAAAGGTTATACTCTTGAAGAATTACAAGCTATGTCTTTAGAGGAAGTAATGGAATTATTCCCTGCAAGACAAAGAAGATCTTTAAAGAGAGGATTCTTACCAAGACAACAAATTGTTTTGGATAAAATGAGAAAATTAAATAAAGAAGGAACTAAAGATGGTCGTCCTGTTGTTATTAGGACCCATTGTAGAGACATGATTGTTATACCTGAAATGGTTGGAACCACTTTCGGTATTTATGATGGTCAAAATTTTGTAGAAGTTACTATTACACCAGAAATGATTGGACACTACTTTGGTGAATACGCACCAACTAGAAAAAGAGTTCAACACGGTGACCCTGGTATGGGTGCTACTAGATCATCCATGTTTGTACCACTTAAATAAGGAGATTAAAACATGGCTAACAAATATGCTTATAATAAAGAAGTTGATGAAGCAAAAACTGCACGTGCTATGGCTAAATCTCTTAAGATTTCTCCAAAACACAGTGTTGAAATTTGCAGTGCAATCAGAGGAATGGAAGTAGTTAAAGCTAAAGCTTACTTAGAAGATGTTATTGATATGAAAAAGGCTGTTCCTTTCAAAAGACACAACAAAAAAGTTGGTCACAGAAAAGGACAAGAAGGATGGCCTTCTGGTAGATACCCTGTAAAAGCTGCAGAACAAATTTTAAAAGTTTTAGAAAATGCTGAAGCTAATGCAGAGTACAAAGGTATGGACACTGAAAAATTATTCATTGAACATATTTCAAGCCACAAAGGCGTTGTAATCCCAGGTTACATACCAAGAGCATTCGGTAGAATGACTCCATTCAATACCCCAACTACTCATATTCAAATTGTATTACAGGAGGCTAACTAATGATAGAAAAAGATTTCGTTCAAGAAGGCCTTAGAAGAACTAGAATTGACGAATACTTAGAAAAAGAACTTGAAAGAGCTGTTATTGTTTACGCAGAAAGGCCTGGTATGGTAATTGGTAGAGGTGGAAAAAACGTAAGAACTATTACCAACACTCTTAAAACTGAATTCGGATTAGACAATCCTCAAATTGAAGTTAAAGAGGTTGAAGTTCCTGAACTTAACCCTAAAATCATGGCATACAAAATATCCAACATGTTACAAAGAGGTATGCACTTCAGAAGAGTTGCTTACTCCACTATTCGTAGAATTATGGGTGCAGGAGCTCAAGGTGTAGAAGTTACTATTTCTGGTAAAATCAGAGGTTCTAGATCTGCTGTAGCTAAATTTGTTGAAGGATACATTAAAAAATGTGGAGAACCTTCAATCAGATTAGTTGAAGAAGGTTTTGCTACTGCTGAATTAAAACCTGGTGTTTTAGGTATTTATGTAAGAATTATGCCTCCAGAAACTGTATTACCTGATTCCGTCGAAATCCTTCCTCCAAAAGTCATCATTGAAGAAGATGGTGAAGTTATTGAAGAAGAAATCGATGTTGAAACCGAAGAAATCATCGAAGAAGAAATTATTGAGGAAGTTGAAGATCTCGAAGAATTAGAAGAAGTTGTTGAAGAAGATTCTGCTGAAGAAGTAGAGGAAGATGATAGTTAAATATTTAAATTTAATTATCCAAAAGAGTTGGAACAATGGCGATTTTAAGAAGTAAAGAAATTTGGGACATGGAAGTTGATGAGATTCAAGATAAATTAGTTGAACTCAGAACTGAATTATCCAAAAACGTTTCTAAAAGTGCAGCTGCTGGGGTTGTTGAAAACCCTGGAAAAATTAGAGAATTAAAAAGAACAATTGCTCGTGTTCTTACAATATTGAATGAAAAACAAAAGGAGAATTAAATGTCAAAAATCTGTGATGTATGTGGGCTTCCTGAAGAACTTTGTGTTTGTGAAGAGATTGCACGTGAAGTTCAGACTCTAAAAGTTTTTACAGTTAGAAGAAGATTCGGAAAACTCATGACAATTATCGAAGGTATAGATGAACATGACATAGATATCAAAGAACTCACTAAAACACTCAAAGCAAAATGTGCTTGCGGTGGGACTGCTAAAAATGGCCAAATAGAACTTCAAGGTGACCATAAAGTTAAGGTTAAAGAAGTTTTATCTGATATGGGTTTTTCATCTGATACTATCGAAATTCGTGAATCTAAGAAGAATAACAAAAAAAGGAGATAGTTCATCTATTCGATATGTTTTTCAATAAAATTTTGTAATTTTCTGCATGATTTATTGTAAATATTTCATTAAGAGATGGGATTATGATTACTTCTAAAAATTTGGTTCACCATGAATTCATCGGATTGAGGGTTCAGGTAACCAGTGAGAAGAATTCATCTCTTAAATTAATAGGAACAATTATTGATGAAACTAAGAATACCATTAAAGTTGAGGATGAGAATAAGGCTGAAAAGATTATTCCAAAAAAAGGTTCAATATTCGTATTCGAACTTCCAAACGGGGAAAAAATAGAAATTAATGGTACAATTTTATCAATTCGTCCTGAAGATAGAATAAAAAAAAGATTTAAAAAAATATAAATGGTGATAATATGGTTGGGCTTAATGTTCAAGAACCAGAAACTACATGTGATGATCCTAACTGCCCTTTCCACGGAACTTTACCTGTAAGAGGTCAAGTTTTAGAAGGCATTGTTGTAAGTAATAAAGCGGAAAGGACTATTACTGTTGAACGTAGTTACTACAAATTCATTAGAAAATATGAAAGATATGAAAAAAGGAAATCCAAAATTAACGTTCACAAACCTGATTGTTTAAATGTTAATGTTGGAGATTCAGTAAAAGTTGCAGAATGCAGACCATTGAGTAAAACTAAACATTTTGTTTTAGTTGAAGTTAAAGGAGAGTAAATATTATGAAACCATTAACCTCAAATGTTTCTAAAGCATTACCAATTGGAGCAACTTTACAATGTGTTGATAACACTGGTGCACGTGAAATTGAAATCATTTCCGTAAAAGGATTTAAAGGTGTAAGAAGAAGATTAGATGTTGCTGGTGTTGGGGATTTAGTTGTTGCTTCAGTTAAAAAAGGAACTGCTGACATGAGAAGAGAAGTTGTTAATGCAGTAGTAGTTAGACAGAAAAAAGAATACAGACGTGCTGATGGTCTTCGTGTTAAATTTGAAGATAATGCAGCTGTAATCATTACTCCTGAAGGAATCTTAAAAGGTTCAGAAATTAGAGGTCCTGTTGCTAAAGAAGCAGCTGACAGATGGCCTAGTGTTGGTAGTGCAGCAAGTATTTTAGTATAAGGTGAAAAAATGTCAAAACAACCAAGAAAACAAAGAAAAGCTCTTTACAATGCTCCTGCTCACGCACGTGGAAAACATTTAAGTGCTTCCTTAAGTAAAGATTTAAGGGCAAAAGTAGGAAAAAGGTCTTTACCTATTAGAACAGGAGATAAAGTTAGTGTTGTCCGTGGAGACTTTAAAGGACATGAAGGAGAAGTTCTTAGTGTAGATTACACTTCTTACAAAGTAACTATTGAAGATGTTACTTTATCAAAACCTGATGGAACTGCTACTTTCCTTCCTGTTGATCCATCTAACTTAGTAATTATTGAAGCAGATTTAAAAGACGATAGAAGAATTAAAAATAAAGGAGATAATTAAAATGGCTAAAATGGGATCTAGAAAACATCTTAAAAGATATAAAGCACCTAA
>ONUN01000183.1 GCA_900320955.1 uncultured Methanobrevibacter sp.
TTCTGAAATATTGAAACCTTTAGGTGACAACATAGATTTTAAAGAAGATATTGGGTTAGTGAATAGAAATGGAATAGCACACACAGGAGTTGTTGATGCGAATCAAATTGTCGCTTTGAGGTTGATTTTTATAATAGATACTTTAATTTATATAACTAAAAATCTTTAAGTTACCAATAAATTTAAAAATCAAATAAAGTAGTTTGTTTTGGTTCAATATATTTTATTACTTCAGTATCTGTTAGTTTGTCATTTTCTTTAAGGTGTCCTAGCAACAACGGTGATTTCTCATCATGCAATTTTATAACATTTTTTGGAATTTCAGGTTTTCGATTAGCGTAGCAATATTTACATTCACTTAAACAGGAATTATAAGCCCCTATGTCTCTTGATGGAATACAATGACAATTTTCCCTAATCCCTGTTCCTTTAACATTTTTATAAACTACACCATGAGCCTGTTCTAGTATTTCACGAGTGGTGCATCCTGCAGGATGAATGCCATATTTTTCGTAGCTTTCATTTGTTGCACATGATTGAGTGTAAAGATTATATCTCTCTGATATCTCACCAATTCCTTTCAATAGCTTCACTTTCTCTTCCTCAGCAAGTGGAATTATCTCAGGCATGTTCTCTTCAACTTTTTTGTACATATCAACAAAGCTGAAGACGGCCATATACTCAAAGGTTTCCAGATGTTTTTCAACAGTGTATTTTTCAGTCAGAAGTATCGGATCGTATCTCCAGAGAATCTTATTCTCACCAACAATATCAGATAATCGTTTCAACGTTTTAATAGATTGATTTATTGATGGGACGTTGGGTTCTATGTCCTTGCCGTATGCAGTAATCGTGTAGTTGCACAATATATTGTACTTTTCATCAATGTCACCTATATGTTTCAGTATAGGTTGGTAGTTTATTCTCTCTTGCAAATGGATTTCTTGAATATGCATATCCTTCTTCAAGTCTGTTCAGTAGCCATGGAGTGTAGTAGTTCACTATATCTGTTCTTCCGCCGACGTTTATTATCATGTTATCACTTACTATATCTGGTGACATTAACATTTCTTATTTGTGTTTTGACCAGCATCATACAGCCAACTCTGTTAAATAATAATTGTTCAAGACAACATTTTTATTTCTATACATTCACTAATGTTTTTATTTTATATCTGAATATATGTTAAAATTCTACGATTTGAACGAATTTCCAAAACTTTAATTATTGAGGAAGAATAATATTATTATTTGTAGTGAGCATTATAATTATTGTTTCCAGATAGTTTCCTTGAGACATTATGTAATTCAAGTCACTTGAGACCATTGGTTTATGAATATTTCAAATATTATCTTTTGGCAATACCATTCATGTGTTATTTTATCGTTTTGACATACTTCGTTAAAACAGATAACTTCGTTCAATTACATTTTAAATGATTTCTTATAGCCAACATCTTGAATGTTGTATTTGATGTGATTTTAATAGAATGCTTCAACATGGGGATTTCCGGTGCGGCATTGGGTATGGCATTGGGATATCTCATAGCGGCAATATACACATCCACTTACTTTTTCAACCACAAACGTACACTGATACTATTAAAAAGTAATTATATTTCAATAAATTAAAAAATTAAATGAAAGCGGATGACTTCTCATCCACCATGATTATTTTTTTAATCCAAATCATTGAGAACAGTTCCTTTGGTTTCAGGAAATACCCAAATCCAAATACCCACAAGCAGGGCAAACAATGCAGCAATTGCGATACCATAACTCAAATCAAAGTATGATGCAACAGTTGTTATGATTACCGGAGTTATGAATTGCGCTCCACGTGCAAGGTTGAAAACTGTTCCAACGGCAGTATTTCTGATTTTTGTCGGGAACAGTTCCGAGAACAATGATCCGAATCCTCCAAAAAATCCTGTTCCAAAACCGGTTAGGAACATGAATACATAAAGCAAATCGTGGACATGCTCAATTTGATTCCAGAAAATTGTTATCATTGATATTCCCAACGCCATGATGAAACTGTATATTGTGAATGCAGGACGCCTTCCAAGCTTTTCAGCTACAAAACCGAAAGTAGTATAACCTGTGAAATCACCACATTGGATTAAAATAACTCCAAATGTTGTGCTAAGCAATGCCAAACCTCTTTCCTGTTCAAGATAAGTCGGCAACCATGAATAAGTGTACCAATATGCAGACATTCCGAATATGCACAATACCAATGATATCAGGAATATCTTTCTGTGCTCCCGGCTAATCAATTCCTTGAATTGCTTTAGAATGCTCCTGTTAACGTATTTATCTTTGTTTTGAATCCAAACGTCAGATTCATCAAGATATTTTCTTATGAAAATTATTGTAATTGCAGGAATTATTGAAACGAGAAAAGTCATTCTCCAACCAATGATAGGAGTCACCAATCCACCGACCATTGAAGCCAAAATAACTCCAACTGGTGCACCTGACTGCATGAAAGCACCAAATTTAGCCCTTAATTCATCAGGAAATGTTTCATTAATGTAGGTCTGACCGGTAGCCCATTCTCCACCAACACCCAATCCAGTGATAAATCTGAATATTAAAAGAGAATAGAAGTCCCATGTAAAGGCACACAATAGTGTTCCAATCGAATATATGATTATAGTCCATTGCAATACCTTTTTACGCCCGTATCGATCTCCCAGCGCTCCAAAGATTATTCCACCAAAACCAGTGGCAAATAATGACATACCCAAACACAATGAAAGCATTTCGGCTGAAAAGTGTAGGCTGGATTGAAGCTGTGATACTAAAAAAGTGAATAAAACCAGGTCATAGAAATCAAAAACCCAGCCTGCCCAACTCATGGCAAAAATTCTGTAATGATGTTTGTTTAATTTAGTCTCTTCATTCATTAACATATTAACAACCCAATACCAATAGGATTTCTTGCAATAATCCTTTGTCGATAATGATAAAAATTTAGGAATTATCACTTATTCTAAACAGTTTTATACTAATTCACTGTTAAAAATATTTAATCCTTAAATTAAAATCTATAAGCTGATATTAATAAACCTACCTATTCAAATCATTAAACTTATTACTTTATTAAAATATAAATCTAATTATCGAATAGGAGGAGAATTTATTATGAATAAAAAGATAGTTTTTGCTTTAGTAATAATGGGTTTGCTTGCAATCTCCGCTGCAAATGCTCAAAACTCATTGATTCTAAACAACAATAATGACGATTCAATGTATCAGGTCTCTTTATTGCAGGCTTTTATGCATGGAGAATATGATGGAGTAGTCAAAGTAGGAGATTTGAAAAAGCATGGAGACATTGGTCTTGGAACATTTGAAGGAGTAAACGGTGAGATGATAGTTCTGGACGGTGTTGTCTATCAGGCAGCTGCTGACGGAAGCATCAATGTCATGAAAGATGATGAAAAAATACCATTCGCTACAGTCACCAAATTCGATGAAGACGGAAATATAACCAACATAACCGCAAGTAACTTTGACGATTTGACCGGTCAGTTAAATAAGACAATTGAAGAATATGGTACAAACAACATGTATGTAATCAAAATCAAAGGTGACTTTTCAAACATTACAGTCAGAAGCGTTGAAAAACAGGAAAAACCATATAAGGAATTCACTAATGTTGCAGCAGTAGACCAAAAAGTATTCAATCATACTGACCAGACCGGAACACTTGTTGCAGTATACTTCCCAGAGTACATGAACGAATTGAACATGCACGGCTGGCATCTTCATTTCTTGTCTGATGACAAGACAAAAGGAGGTCATGTTTTAGGATTCAATGGCCTTAAAGGATCCGCTCAAATTGATGAAATCCATGAATTCAACATGATACTTCCAACAGATGATACATTTAAAACAATGAATTTCACCGAAGACATGTCCAATAAAATCAGCAGTGTAGAATAACTCTTTTGAGTTATTCAACAAACATTTAAATATAACCTGATACATTGTTAGATTATGACCATCATTACTAAAATTGAAATAAAGTGTTCCGTCTGTGGAAAAACAAGTCAACGAGCAGTTATGACCAGTACAAATTCATGGGGACGTCCTGATTTGGACTTGAGACCCACACCAATGTATCGAGATACCATGAATGTTTGGCTTATGGAATGTCCTCACTGCGGATATGTTGCAAAAGGGCTTAACAATGAACTCAAAACAACTTCCGATATTCTTAAAAGCGAGGAATACCTAACCTGTGAAGGCAATGACTTCGAGTCCGATTTGTCCAAAAGATTCTATAGGCGTTATCTCATATCAAAAGCTGAAAAGGAATATAATTCTGAATTTTATTCTCTTCTTCATTGCGCCTGAGCATGTGACGATGCCGATGATGGGCTTGCAGTTGAAATGAGAAAACTGGCAGTGAATTTGGTTGACAAGGTTGACGACGAAAATGAAAACCTGAAACTAATAAAGGCTGATTTGCTTAGAAGATCACTACAGTTCGAAAGGCTGATTGAAGAGTATTCAGATTTTACAAGCGATGATGAGCTTTCATATTCCATCATAAGGTTCCAGCTTGGACTTGCAGCTATGAAAGACAGCGACTGCTACACCATACAGGATGTCGTTAACGAATTCAATCCCTCTGAATAATTAAAAAAAAGTTTAAGTTAATGGCCGTAATATTACCGCATTACGGCTGTCATTTTCTTTTTCTTGGAGCCGGAAGCTCATCATACATTGCCTCAAAAAGCTTCTTCATAAATGTTTTATTTTCCAAATCATCAACTAGAATCATTTCCTTTGCACCTCCATAGGGAAGTTCCATACGGGCATCAGGCATCATTGACATTGCCGATTTTACAGGCTTGACAAGAAATCGGTCATCATAGATGCCTCCGATAATCTTTGCGCGATAATATATGATGTACTCACCCATCATTGTCCTATATGATATTTCATCCAAATCAGATAACTGCTCCAGCACATATTCCAGATATTGCTCACTTGACGGCATACTTACACCTCCATTTAAAATCATTTGTCAAATCAGATTATAAATAGAAATCCAATTAGCAAGTTCAATAGTTAAATTCAAATAATTAGACATTAAATGCAATGCAACCTGAATCATACATCCAATAAATGATGTGATAAATTGAATTAAAGCTGCAATAACTAAAACCAATAAATCATTTGAAATGAATTTTGAATAGAATTTTAACTTTATTGTGCAAGAATTCTCCGGCTTCTTTAAGCCGGGGATGAATTGCACATTTAGTGGGTTAGTGTCTATATTTTTTTTATGTGGATGGAGTATATGTAATATAGAAAGATGGGGGAAAAAACTTCAATAAGTTAATTTTTTTCCTTTCTTTTTTAAGCACGGTTTCATAATAATATTCTAAAAAAAAAAACAAAAACAATCCTTTCAGTGATTATATTTTTTTAGTCACTAGGACGATGCTTTTTTAGGATTTTTTTTATAATTTTAATAAAATGTGAAAAAAAGATGTTGAATATGTGCGATAAAACTTTTATTTTAACGGATAAGGTTGAATTTGTTCCTGATGAAGAGATGGAAAAGAAATTATGGTTTAATATTAATGCCAGTGCTTTTGTGTACAATAAAACATTGGAGTATAGTATTTACCGTGAAAATCTAGTTAAAGAATTCGCAATAGGCA
>ONUN01000151.1 GCA_900320955.1 uncultured Methanobrevibacter sp.
GACATGATTGACAGTGCAGCTGCTGATTCACTGATAGGTTCATTTTTTAGCCTATGAGCCAATTCCCAATCTTTAATGGCTGTAAAATTTGCAATCAAATCAGCACATCCTGCAGACAGCAGTCTGAATGGGGATTGTGCAATAATTTCAGTATCAGCAATTACAGCTATTGGAGACTGTGCTTTAGCAGATGTTGAAGTATTAGGGTCTTTAATTGAAGCTAAAGGAGATACAATACCATCGTGTGAAGCTGTTGTTGGCATGGAAACAAAATAAACACCCTGATTATGTGAAGATAGCTTGGCTACATCGATTATTTTTCCCCCACCAATGCCTAAAACAGTAGTGTCTGAAGTAATCAATTCTTCAACTTCGGTTATTGAATCGTATGTTGCATTGTTGACTTTAATAACATCCCATTCAATGCCTGCTTTTTCAAGGCTTTCTATTGCAGGTTTTGCACCTGCTTCATATGTATGATTGCCCGTAACGATTAAAATCTTTTTATCCAAATGCAAAGACTTACAAATTTCTCCAGTGTCTTTTATAATACCCGGATCAATGTAAACTTCACGAGGCATTTGTATTTTCCTATTGCTCATAATATCTCCTAAAATAAATTATACATTAATATATATGTAAAAAGTAATTATAAATAACTTTCTTATGAAAAAATGTCACAACCACTACATGAAACTTCATCATTAAATAAATTTAATACTTATTAAAAATAGATTATTTAATATTATAAAAATTTATTAGGTGATATGGTGGAAAATTTTGATGAATGGTTTCATGATATTTTAGAAAATGCAAATATTACTGATTCAAGATATCCTATTAAAGGAATGGCAGTATGGATGCCATACGGTTTTCAAATAAGAAAACACTCCATGAACATTATAAAAAAATTATTGGATAAGGACCACGAAGAAGTATTATTCCCAATGCTTGTACCTGAAACCGAACTTGCAAAAGAAGGAATTCACGTAAAAGGATTTGAAGATGAAGTATATTGGGTTACAAAAGGAGGGCAAACTGATTTAAATGAACATTTAGCCTTAAGACCTACAAGCGAAACAGCAATCTATCCGATGTATTCATTATGGATTAGAACGCATATTGACCTTCCAATCAAAATGTATCAAATCGTAAATACATTCAGATATGAAACAAAACACACAAGACCATTGATTCGTGTAAGAGAAATTACAACATTTAAAGAAGCCCATACTGCACATGCAACTAAAGATGAATCTGATGAACAAATCCAAGACTTTATTGAAATTTACAAAGAATTCTTTGATGATTTGGGTCTTCCATATTTAATTTCTAAAAGACCTGAATGGGACAAATTCCCAGGAGCAGACTACACTATGGCATTTGATGTAATAATGCCAAACGGAAAAACATTACAAATTGGTACAATCCACAATTTAGGTCAAACTTTTGCAAAAACATTTGACATTACCTTTGAAGATAAAGACGGTCAACACAAACTCGTCTATCAAACATGTGCAGGATTATCAGATAGGGTAATCGCATCAGTTATTGGAATTCACGGAGATGACAAAGGTTTACGCTTACCACCAAAAGTATCACCGAACCAAGTTACAATAATCCCAATTTTATTTAAGAAAGGAAAAGAGGAAGTTCTTGCAAAATGTGCTGAAATAAAGGAACAATTGGAAGCTGAAGGCATTAGAGTTAATCTTGATGACAGAGACATCAGGCCGGGTAAAAAATTCAATGATTGGGAATTGAAAGGAACTCCAATCAAGCTTGAACTAGGTCCGCGTGATTTGGAAAACAACATTACTATAGCCATGAGAAGGGATGAGGAAGAAAAAATAGAAATTCCATTGGATGATGCATTGGCAGATAATGTCATTGAATTGTTAAATAAATCACAAGGAAACCTTTCAGAAATCGCATGGGATTTCCAAGCCGAACATGTCAAATTCACAGAAAACATAGACGAAATTTCAGAGCTTGTTGAAGCTGGAAATGTAGTCAAATTCTACTGGTGTGGAGATGAAGCCATAGGTAAGGAAATCGAAGAAAAAACAGGCTATGACATTTTAGGAATTCAAGAAGAAATATCTGAAGGCAAATGTATAGCCAGCGACAATGATGCAAAATACATTGCTTTAATAGCTAAAACTTACTAGTGATAATATGGACAATATTTATGCAATAATTCCAGTAAGCAAATTCAAAAATGCAAAAACAAGGCTTTCTCCTTTTTTATCAGAAGAAGAAAGGGAAAAACTCCTGAAAGTAATGCTTCAGGATGTAACCGATGCCCTAAAAAGATATGTCGATAAAATTTTCATAATCAGCAGAGATGAAGACGTCCTCACTTACGCTAAAAGCCTTAAATTGGATACTATTCTTGAAAATGAAAATTCCAATCTAAACAAAGCATTAACACAGGCAATGAAATTCTGCAAAGGTAAAACCCGAAAGGTCATAATTGTTCCATCAGACATCCCATTGATAGGAAAAACAAACATTGCCATGTTAATTGAAGCATCAAAAAGTCTAGATTTCATTATTGTCCCATCTAAAGGTGGAGGGACAAATATGATGATTATGAAGCCTATGGCTATTCACACTCATTTTGAAGGGTTCAGCTATAAAGAGCATGTCAATGCTGCAGAAAGGAAAAAACTAAACCCCCAAGTTCATGATTCACTATTCATGGCTTTGGATGTCAATACTGCAGAAGATTTGGGTGAAATCATGATTCACGGTGAAAAAACCCATACCAGAAAATATCTAAAAGAGTTGAAAGTGCAGTTTGAGCCTTTCCGTGGAAGTGAAAGAATTAAAGTTACAAGAGCTGATTAGATGATTGTAATGAGCATAGCCGGTGTTGACCCTTCTGCCGGAGCAGGTGTTTTTGCAGATTTAAAGACATTTCAGGCAATTGGTGTTTATGGAACCGGCATCGTAACAGCTCTAACCGCACAAAATCCCTATAAATTCTTTTCAACATTGCCTGTCAGTGAAGACTACATTACTGAGCAAATTGATGCAGTAATGGATTCATATGATGTCGAATTTATAAAAACAGGAATGTTATATTCCCCGGAAATAATCAAATTGGTTTCTAAAAAAATCAAGGAATATGACTTAAAGGCAGTGGTAGATCCAGTCATGGTTGCAACATCCGGCGGAGACTTAACTCAACAAGACATTGCAAAGGCATTGAACAAATATCTGCTTCCAAACTCCATTTTAACAACACCAAATATTGCCGAAGCCGAAAAGTTAACCGGCTTAAAAATTAATTCGAAGGAAGATGCTATTAAAGCCTGTGAAAAAATAGTTTGTGACAGTCTCATTACAGGAGGACATCTGGATGGAATAAACACCATCAGCATCAATGGCGAAATCATGATTGAAAAGCAGGAATTAATAGAAACAGATAATTTGCATGGAACAGGCTGTAATTTATCATCAGCAATTGTTGCATATTTGGCAAAAGATAATGATTTAAAAACAAGTATTTTAAAATCCCTCGATTATGTCTATGACTAAAATATAATGTTAAAAAAAAAGAATTAACTGAGATATAGCTGAAAAGCTAGTCTCCCATATCTAAATTTTCGACAATAGACTCTTGAAGAGCTATAAATTCTTTAGATTCTCTTTTTCTCGGTCTTTCAATATCTACATCTATGATATTTGCAATTTTACCAGGATTTTTATCCATAATGACAATTTTATCTGCAAGATATACTGCTTCATCAACATCGTGAGTAACAAAAACAATTGTATTTTCAAATCTTTTCCAAACCCCAATCAGTTGTTCTTGAAGCTTATGTCTATTTTGCATATCCAATGCAGAAAATGGCTCATCCATAAGTAAGATTGGTGAATGATTAAGCAAAGATCTAATAATTGCAACCCTTTGCTTCATACCACCTGAAAGTTCATGTGGATAGCTATCCTTAAAGTCAATTAAACCAACACTTGTCAAGTATCTCTCAGCAGCTGCAATATTTTCTTCCTTGCTTCCCTTTTTTGTCATTTCCAAACCAAAAGTTACATTTTGAAGGACAGTTAACCAAGGAAATAGTGAATATTGTTGGAAAATTACGGCTCTGTCACCAGATGGCTTTTTAACAACTTCACCATTGGCAACAATTTCACCGGAAGTAGGTTGGTCCAATCCTGCAATCAATCTTAAAAGAGTTGTTTTACCACATCCTGATGGTCCTAAAAGGCAAATTAACTCCCCATCATCAATAGTTAAATTAATATCCTCTAAAACAGATAATTTATCTGATTTTTTACCTTCAAAGGATTTATTAATATTTTTTACATCAATTGACATTCATAACACCTACCAAAATATCCTGTTTTGAATTCTTGTAAATATAAAGTCAAATATAAGTCCAATTAAACCAATTACAAGCATACCAACAACAGTAGTACCAGTATCAAACAGGTTTGTTGCAGTTAAAATCATATAACCTAAACCACTACTTGAACCAATCATTTCAGCTGAAATAGTACACATCAATGCAATACCAATACCTACCTTTAAACCAGATACGACATAAGGAACTGCAGAAGGTAAAACCACACGTCTTAAAACATTCCAATCAGTAGCCCCAAGAGTTTGAGCTGATTCCACTAAAACTTTATCAGTTCTTTTAACACCATCAGTAGTATATACCAAAATAGGGAATACACATCCCATAAATATAATGAATACTGCAGGAACGGTTCCTATTCCAAACCATAAAATTGAAAATGGAATCCATGCAACAGGAGGGATTGGTCTTAAAACACTTATTACAAAAGTACATAAATCTTCCAAAGTCTTATACCACCCAAGTAAAATCCCAAGAGGAATAGCCACTAAAGATGCCAAAATTAAACCAGCAAATACTTTAAATAATGTATCAATAGTATTAGTGAGCAATTTTCCATTTTGAATAACTACCCATGCAGAATTGATTACATCAATAGGTCCCGGCAAGATATATGAAGAAAACAATCCCAAACCATTAGTTATCAAATACCAAAAAAATATTAAAATTATCGGTAAAATTATTGGGACAAACCTATTATTATAATTATCAAACATTTCATCACTTAATTTAAAATTTTTATACATTAATAATTATGTTAACATAATATAAAAACTTTAAAAAAATATTAAAAAAAAGAAAAAATTAAGAAGCATCAACCACTTCAATAGCTTCTACTTCTATACCTTTGTTATAGTCTTCATCTTTTAGAACTGATTTGGTACTCATAGCTCCAAACAACATTGTAGACAAATTGTGTATCATTGAAGATGTTGATGGGGAGATTACACCGAATACACCTAATACAAGAAGTGAACCGTTTACCAATACAATATTACGATAATTGTCATTAATCTTGTCTAGCATTCCAGTACTTAATTTTCTAAGTGTTACAAGGTCACATAAATCATCTGACAATAATGATATGTCTGCTACTTCACGGGCAATATCTGATGAATTTTTCATTGAAACAGATACATCTGCCGCCGCTAGCGCTGGTGAATCATTAATTCCATCACCGACCATTATTACAGTCTTGCCTTCATCCTTAAACTCTTCAACAATTCTTGATTTATCTTCTGGAAGCACTTGAGACCTATATTCTGTGATACCTAAAGCTTTTGAAGCTGCTTTTGCACCGCTTTCACTGTCTCCAGTAAGCATCACTATATTTTCAATGCCTAAAGACTTAAGTTCTTCAATAACATATTTTGCTTCTTCACGTACAGGATCATCAATACAGATAATTCCCTCAAGCTTTCCATCAATTGCCAGATAAACAACAGAATGTTCCTTGGCAGCTTTATTGACTTTTTTATCCTGAGTTTTGGTTATCTTAACCTTTTCATCATCGAATAAGAAGTGTTTTGAACCAATCACGGCACGTTTACCATCATATTCAGTTGCAATACCATGAGCTACAATATATTCAACTTCACTGTGGTCTTCTTCATGCTTCAAACCTTCTTTTTCAGCTTGTTTTACAATAGCGGCAGCAATACTATGAGCAAAATGCTCTTCAATACACGCAGCCATAGTCAAGATTTCATCACGAGTGTATCTTTTAGACATAGGAATAACATCTACAACCTTAGGTGTTGCATTTGTTAATGTTCCAGTCTTATCAAATACAATTGTATCCGCATTGGCATAATTTTCAAGGAATTTTCCACCTTTAATCATCATTCTGTTATCTGATGCTTCGCGCATAGCAGATATGATGGACAATGGAGTAGTCAATTTGATTGCACAGGAGAAATCAACCATCAATACAGATAATGCCTTTGTTGGATTTCCTGCCTTTAACTCCTCAGAATTTTCGATTAAATCAATAATTTTATTTAATCTTGTTTCTTTATTCATTGAATAGACTTCGACAATCAAGTTTCCTTCTTCAATCACAGTTCCTGCATGAACTGTTTTTCCAGGTCTTTTATGAACAGCCAATGGCTCACCAGTCATTGACGCTTCATTAACCATTCCTTCTCCTTCAATTACTTTTCCATCAACAGGAATTACATCGCCCATATGTACTTTGATTTTATCTCCTTTATCAATGTCCACAACAGGACATTGTTTTTCCTCACCATCTTCACCAATTACCCATACCGTATCAATATTTAAAGCCAAACTATCTTTGAGTGTTGATTTGGCTTTTTGTAGTGTGTAATCTTCAAGTTCATCGGAAATAGACAATAAGAACATCATAGAGCTCGCTGGTTGATACTGTTTTAACAATAATGAACCAGCAACTGCTGCACCGTCAAGGAGTGCAACATCGACACGGAAAATTTTAAATAAAAATCATCAGTGATTTCTTTTGAAACTTGAGTTTGTGTTGGTTCAGCCTCAAACAAATCATCCAATGTAATTCCTCTCAAGATATCAAATATTTTCTCTTTATTTTCGATACCCTCTTCATAGTATATTAATATACTACCATTCCTATGAGAAGTATAGACCTCATAGATAAAACTCTGATTCAAAAGTAATGAAGCAAGACCATAACCTTCCTCTTTAGTGAAGGCCCATTTGCCAGCACGAACCCTTAAACGAGATCCGTTATCATACATTACTTGGAATTTCATTTTTCAACCTAAAAAAATAAACTTACTTTTTAGCTTCAACGTAGATTTCTTTTTTGTCTTCTTCGTGTGCATCGAGTACAATCTCTTCAGCATTTTCTTTCATGTCCTGGAAGCATTCTTCTGCATCTTTTCTAACAGACATTACAGATGCCATTCCTTGAGTTGCTGCATCTTTTACAGTTTTAGATTCAATTATTTTTTTACCGACAATTGCAGTTGCGATTCCAGCTGCAAAAATCAATGCATGTTTATGTTCTGCACATTTTTCAAAAATTTCATTTCTTATCATTTTAACTTCTCTCCTCTAATTTTAAAATAAAGTGATATTTAGGAGAACCTAAATTCCCCGACATTTATGTAATATGTACTTTATATTATATAAATTTTAGGTTAACCTAAATTAATGTGCAAAAACTGTCATGCCTAAAAACCAATAGCAAACATTATATAGAAAAACCAATAATAACAAAACAAAAGCAAAAAGGGTGAGAAATTGAATATACATAAAAAATTTTTCTCAAAAATCGGATTCAATTATTTGATATTCGGACTGCTAGCGTTAATATTTCAAATAATACTGGTG
>ONUN01000185.1 GCA_900320955.1 uncultured Methanobrevibacter sp.
CTGCACATACAAATAATTAGCTATTTTTAAAGACTCACTTTCTTCCTCTCTACTTTTAAATGTTTCAATTTCACTTTGTGGTATAATAAGTACTTCTTCTTGGTTATTGTATATGTCTTCATTTTTTGGAACGGTAATTTGGATTTGTTCTGTTGTATATTTTTTTCTCTCACCGTTTTTTAGAGTTCTGTGATACTCTCTTGAATATTTTTTTACAATACCTTTACCAACTTTCATGTTATACCCTTACGTTATTATGTTCTATATATTGTGTTTGAAAGTATAAATATTTTTATTAAAATGTTTTTTCCAGACAAATTTAATTTTTTAGACAAGTAATACTATTTTTTAATATTTATGAAGTTAGTAATACTTTAAATATATTTATTAATATTAAAAGTAATAATTTAAAATAACTTTATATTAATTGTAGGTATTATTATGTTGTATTTAAAAAATAAAAAATATTTTTTTGTATTGGTCTTATTAATAACGATATTTATCATTCCTTATTCATTTGCATTGGATAATTCCACTTCAAATGATGTTTCTATTTCAGATAATGATAATGTCTTATTAAATGATAATTCAGTTGAAAAATCAGTAAACAATGATAATTTGGGAAGTGTTGATTCATCAAAATCCCAAAATATTACTTTATTTATTGTAAGCGATAATCCTGGAACTAACATTTTGGATAAAGCTAGTGATGAATTAAGCAGTTCTCAAAATTTAAGTAATATCAATTTGGTTATTCGCAGCGGTGAACAGATAAAGGAAATGAATGATGTTGAATTGGTAAAACTCCTTTCTTCCTGTGATGGATTTGTTGGGGAATGGATAAGCAGTGATGTGGATTCAGTTTTAACAAATGTCTTGGGTAAATATCCTGAACTGTCAAATAAAGAACTGTTTCTTATATTGGAACCGCCTTCAGGCAAATTAAACTCTGGTTCCAGTTCAATCAGCTTAATCAGAAACAATACAATAAATCATCAAAAGATTTTCACAACATTTTCAGACCGGGAGCTTATTTCATATTTTGAAAATACAAAAAGGGGCAAGTCCTATACTGATGTTTACAGTTACATAGATAAGAGTGCTACCAAGTTTAATCCGCTATTCAATCAGATGGTTCTTTATAAAAATTTAAATGATAAAGAAAATCTTAAAAATCAGATATTGTACACGTTAAACTATTTAGGCGCTGCTTTTGATGTCAGGGCTCCAACATTTACAGGAGTAAAACAGTATGGAATCTATAGGGACAGATGGTATTCCCTTGATGAGTATATTGCAACATTCTTCAATCCGGATGTTTCAAGAACCGTTGGTATATTGGAAAGTACAATGTATATTGAATCTCAGCAATTGCATCCGTGCTATAGTATTATCGAATCATTGGAATCAAGAGGATATAATGTAATTCCTATTTTTGCTGCTGGAGGGTCTGCTGAACAGTTGAAAGTAATGATTGAATCCTGGACCAGTGCAAAAACAGATTATTCCGGATTTTTAACAAATCCATCCAATTATGATATTTATGTTGATGCAATAGTTTCAATGGTGGCTTATGGTGTCGGAGGTCAAAACTTTTCCAATGCTACAAACTTTTTTGAAGAGGTGGGTGTGCCTGTATTTAGGGCAGTACATTCCGATTATGTTTCTAATGAAATGTGGGAATTGGGATCTACCGGCCTTACAACAGAAAAAAGTGATAAATGGTGGCATATCACCATTGCCGAAACTCAAGGAATAATTGATGCAACATTCGTTGGCGGTCAATCAAAATACATTTCAAATATGACTGGAGCGCAAATAACTACTTACATTCCTCACAATAGAAATATAGAGTTATTGGCTGATAGAATCGATTCTTGGGTTGATTTAAAATACACATCCAATATTGATAAGTTAATTTCAATAATTTATTATAACTATCCTCCTGGAAAACAGAATATCGGTTCAAGTTACTTGGATACCATAACAAGTATTTATAATATGCTTATAACTTTAAAAAATGCTGGCTATAATGTGGGGGAGTTGCCAGCTAATGTTGTTGAACTTGAAGATTTAATGCTTAAATGTGGTATTAATGTAGCTACCTGGGCGCCTGGAGAACTTGAAAAATTAGCTAACCGGTCAGGCGTTACATTATTGCCTGTTAAAGAGTATACAAAATGGTTTAATTCATTGGATGAAATTGTTAAGATACAAGTTAGAGAAGGACCTGTTGCCTACATTGGTGAACTTTCAAGACGTGCAGTTGAGTTAAACTATACAGTAACAATTGGGGATACAATTGACGATTGGTACAATCAGGTTGTTGCCCTGCTTCCAGAAGAAAATTCCGTTAAATCCAAAAGCGTTTTAACTAACATCGTATCTAGTTTAAAAAATTATACTAAAACTCGGGATGTAAAATATTATAATCTATTTTTAAAATACTTTGATGAGTTTAAAAAGTTAAATATTTCAGGATTAAACGGTTGGGGAGATGCACCAGGTAACGTGATGGTTGTCAATAGGAACGGTATTGATTACTTTGTAATACCTGGTTTGACCTATGGAAATATATTCATTGCTCCTGAACCTCAAAGAGGATGGGAATCTGACATTGAAAATTTATATCACTGTACTGCTGTAGCTCCAACCCATCAGTATCTGGCAGCTTATTACTATATGCAGACCAAATACCATAATGCAATGATTTTCGTTGGAAGACACGCT
>ONUN01000113.1 GCA_900320955.1 uncultured Methanobrevibacter sp.
TTCAAATGCAGTAACTGCAGTTCCGGATGGTGCATCCTGTTTTTGATTGTGATGCGCTTCAATAATTTCAATATCAAAATCATATAATAATGGAGCTAATTTCTTTAAAGTGTTGAAGAACACGTTAACTCCAATAGCCATATTTGATGAAATAACAGCTGAAACATTATTTTCTTTAATGTTTTTGATGTTTTCTTCCATTTGTTCTTCAGACATTCCAGTAGTACCGACAACAACGGAAACTCCACATCCTGTTGCACGTTTAATAGTGTCAACAGCCGCATGAGCGATAGTAAAATCAACAAGAACATCTGCACCTGATGACTTTAATGCTTCTTCCAGATTTTGAGATCCAGTAATTTTAACGCCCATTTCACCAATTCCAGCTTGAATTCCAGCATCTTTTCCTTCAAGAGGAGTATTTGGAATTTCAATAGCTGCAACAACTTCCATATCATCTTGTTGTGATATTTTTCTAATAATACCGGAGC
Source organism: uncultured Methanobrevibacter sp. (assembly GCA_900320955.1). Lineage (GTDB taxonomy): Archaea > Methanobacteriota > Methanobacteria > Methanobacteriales > Methanobacteriaceae > Methanocatella. The sequence goes on from ONUN01000113.1 coordinate 492, forward strand.
CCATTCTTCCTGCTGCTCCAGTAACTGCTACTTTAATCATAATATAACCTTTTTAAATTAAATTAGAATCTTTTCAACCATTTCATAGTGAAGCTCCATAGCTCTGGTATAATCATCATTTAAGATGCTGTCAACCATCAAAACCATTCTTCTTGCATCAATATTAGCTGATGCACTAATAACACCAGTTCCACCTACAGCCATTATTGGTAAGGTTAAAGAATCTTCACCGGAAAGTATGTTGAAGTCATCTTCGAGACCTTCGTGTTGAAGTGCTCTGTAAATATCTGATATTTTATCAACGCTTCCACTAGCTTCTTTAACAGCATCAATATAATCAATTTTTGCCAATTCAACAATAGTGTCAACAGTCATGTCAACACCAGTACGGGACGGAACATTATAAGCAATAATAGGCAATTCAGATTTTTCAGCCACATATTTATAATGCTCAATCAAAGCGTGTTGTTGTGGTTTGTTGTAGTATGGAGTTATTAATAAAGCTGCATCCGCTCCCGTATCAGCAGCAAATTTAGTAAGATCAGCAGCTTCATATGTGGAATTACTTCCAGTTCCAGCAACTGTTTCTACTCTGCCATCAACTTCATCAACTAAAATTTCAATGATTTTTTTGTGTTCTTCATGGTCAATTGTAGCTGATTCACCAGTAGTTCCAGCTCCAACCAAACCATTTACTCCCTGGTCGATTAAATAGTTTATATTTGATCTGAAACCTTCTTCGTCAATTTGTTCGTTTTTATCGAATGGAGTAACCATTGCAACATATGTACCTTCAAATTTCATTTCAAAACCTCATTAATTAAGTCACGTGCTTTTTCACCATCTTTCCAATCAACAAATAAAACAATTGCAGTTTGTGATGAAATAATCTCAACAATATTAATATCATTTTTTCTTAATGGTTCAGTAATATCAGATATAATTCCTGGTTTTTCAATAATATCCGGACTGACAAATGTAATCATTGCTGTATCACTTCCCAATGACAATGAACTTAAAACATCAGTCTCTACAACAAATTGGTGTAATAGATGATATGCCTTATTGGAATCAGATTTATCAACAAAAGCAGACATTGAATTTTGAGCTGCGGAAATGCCGAAAATATTAATTTTTTCCTTAGCAAGACATCCGCTTAATCCAGCGAATAAACCGCTTTTTTTAAGCATGGCTTCACCAACAACAGCAATAAGAGAAATAGGATTCTTATAAAGTGATACTCCTTTTAATACATCACTATTATGCGGACCGATAATTCTTGTACCTTTTGAAGACAAGTCCCCATGTTCAAAATTGATTATCTTTGCACTTATTACAGGGTCTTTATATGTTAATGCGCGAGGATGCAATACTTGTGCACCATGAGTAGCTAAATCCCTCATTTCTTCAACTGTAATTTCATCCAATAGTCTGGCACTTTCAATTTTATTCGGGTCAGTAGACATTACACCATCAACATCGGTGACAATGATTACTTCACTAGCTTCCAAACAATGTCCTATTAAAAATGCGGAAACATCACTGCCTCCTCTTCCTAAAGTAGTAATTTCGCCGCGAGGTCCTTTCCCTAAAAATCCACAGATAATAGGTATGATACCCTGATTAAGAAGGGTTTTAATTCCTTGCATTTTAATATCAGTAGATTTAAAATCAATTTTTGCTTCCAAAGGATCAGAATCAGTTATTACTGGCCATAAATCATTATAAGGATCAATATATTCTGATTTTACACCTAAAGATTCAACAGCTGCAGAAAATAGTCTTGCACTAGTTAATTCACCCATAGCCACAATTTCCGCTCTTTGCCTATCAGTCAAACCTTCACCAACAGCCTCATCAGACAATCCGATAAGGTCATCAGTAGATTTATTAACTGCAGAAACTACAACTACAATTTGATTCCCTTTCATGTATTCATTGACAACAGACTGTGCTGCCTTTTTAATTCTGGAACCATTACCAACCGAGGTTCCTCCAAATTTTGCTACTAATAAATCCATTAAGTTCACCTATTTTTCTTAAAGTTCATTGAAATTAAGTAAATTATTATACATTAGTATTTATATTTCATCATATTAATAAACTTTATACTTAAACAACTTGCAGATACTATAAAATATTAAAAGAAATGTTTAAAAAAAATTTAAAAAAAATAAAAAAAATCTATACAACAAAATAACAATATAATTATTAAAAAAAGAGAAGAAAAAATATGTAAAAAGTTTATTCTTGAGTTTGTTCTAACCTTACAAGTCTTGTTACATATCCAGCAATTTTATTTCTTAAATGTTTAGTACTTACGGTAGAGTATTCTTGTACTAATTTTTTGTTTTCTTCAAAATCAGTAGTGAAAACACCTTTATGAGTTTCAATAAGTTCTTTTGCTAAACGTTTAACAAATGAAGTTCTAATATTTCCCATCAACATTCCTCCTTAAAATTTTATTTTGCTCAATTCTCGAGATTCATCATAAATTGGAATGCCCAAATAGTCCTTAGCAAGGACAATATCCTTTGCAAGAGAAGTTCTCTGAGAAATTAAGTCCATTAACTCATTATCAATTTCATCAATGCGATTTCTAGACTTTTCAAGAAGTATTTCAGCTTCCTCTTTATTATTAAACGATTTTATTATATCTTCAGTCAAAAAATCACCATTCTTGATAACAATGATAATAATATAATTTATTATCAATCCTACTATATAAAGATATGTTTATCGCTTATATTATTGAGTTATATTTTAAAAACTTATTCATCATTTTATAAGAAAGTGCTGAATTAAATTTGGAGACTGTGCTAACCTTACTGATAACTTCACACAATACAGAAGGGATGCCTTTATAAGTAGCCCAATCTGCTAGTGTCCACAGATGTATTCCGCCAGTATAATGTAACCTTTCATGTACATTACAAGATTTAGACAGATAATGAGTAAGTTTCGCAGATTTTGGATTATCAAAACCTAAAATGATATTTAAACCAGGATCACCTGGGCTTTCAGTACTGTGGAAATCACCATAAGCATTACATTTTAATTTAACAATCAAATTAACAATCTTGTTTGAAACTGTTCCTCCAATATTTGCTACCCTGTTAAAGTCATATTCTGTCAACCTGACTTGGTGATAAGCTGCCTTAATGTTTACAAAAGGAATTAAATAAACTGTTCCCTTAATCGGCTTTTTGGACAAATAATTGATTAATTTCATTACAGCAACCTGAGGAGGAATCTCATTTCCATGAACACCTGCAGTAATGAATACCTTTTTACCTTTTCCACCTTGAAAAGTTAACATAGGCAATCCGGTCTTAGTGGCTGCAACAACTTTTTTAACCCAATAATTATGAGGCATGTTTTTGCGAATAAGAGGAATCTTAATGTGATTTCCCTTAATATGCCATTTTAAAACCTTTAACGAAATCCTATTTTTAACAATATATGTATTTTTCCCTTTAATACCCTTAACAGAATATCTTATTATATGCTTTCCTGAATTCAATTTCAATTTTAAAGTAGCTATACCCTTAGAATTAGTATACCTTTTGTAAGTTTTCCTACCAACTTTAAATTTCACCATAGTTTTTTTCATTACTCTTCTATAATTGTCAAAAACTCGAAGGTTATACTTAACCTTTTTACCGTAAACACTTTTGATATTTTTTGATGAAGTCCTTGATTTGAATAATTTGACAGTTTGTTTTGTGGAACTTTTTTCACAACTAATCCTAATAGCATATTTTCCAGGTTTAAGATTAATAGTTAAAGATGCGAAACCATTTTTATCAGTTTTTCTATCATAAACTTTACCATTAAGTTTAAATTTAACCGCTTTACCAACAACGGCATGACCTTTAGAGTTTATGATTCGAACTTTATAAACTGGTTTAATTTTATAATAAGCTATAAAGTTTTTTGATTTGATAGAAATTTTATCAGAATTAGTAGAATTACTGTCAGTACTATTATCTATAGAATCATTTCCAATAACATAATCATCAGTAGAATTCGCATCATCTGATGAATAATTATCTAAGGAAATGGACTTTTCAAAATTACCATTATTTTCTCCGATTAATGTATCATCAGTCACATTTTCATGAGCTGAAACAACAGAAATCGAGATAAACAATATTAAAATTGAAAAAATAAAGATTTTTTTCATAATTGAACACATCCAATATTATCCACACTCGTTGTGATAACATCTCCAGAATATTTGCTCCATGATTCTGCAACCTGATCTATGGAATCATCATCCACAACGGCTACAAACGAAGATCCTGTTCCTGACAATCCAGAAGCAATTGCTCCCGCTTCAAGTGCATCAACTGCAATAGTTGCGTCAAATCCTAATGTTGCAGAATAAATCAGCCCATTTAAAGTAAGGGCTTTAAAGTATTCTTTTTGCTTTGCAAATCCAAAAGCAGTTTCAACCAAAGGAGATAATAATTTCATCCTTTCAGGATTTGAGTCACCGGATTTTGAATAAAAATTAGGCATATAAACCAAAATGGAATAATCTTCCATTTTTTCTTTTATGATAAATTGTCTATTTTTATTATCCGTTACAACAACACCGCCAAAATAGGATGCAGTTGCATCATCAAAAGAGCCAGTGATTGTAACACCAGCATCCAAAGACGCATCAATAGCCATGTTAATAATTTCCAAATCATTAAGCGGTTGCAAATCAAATTCATCACAAATAACCAAAGAAGTCGCTTTAACGATAGCATTTGATGAAGCACTACTGCTTGAAAGACCAGATGCCATCGGTAAATTTGATTTAGTTTTTATATCAATCCCAAATTCTTCCTTATTGATATTATAATAATCGAATACCTTTTCAACACACAATTCCATCAGGGAAGTGTCTGCACCAACATCATTGGAGCAATTAATAGACTCAGGTAATGTTTTAGCTTCACATACAATATCCAACCCAATGCCAAATGCAGAACCGAAACCTGTTGCAATTGCATTAATTATTGTGGCGGAACCCGGGGATCTAACTATTTTTTTCATTCATAAACCTCATCGTAAGGGATTGTCATTGTTGAAAAATCCATTGCTCTATTTCGTGCATTTAAAGATAGCATATATCTGAAATCCTTATCGTTAATCATTTTATCAATTGCCTGAGCAATAGAAGATATTTTATTTGGGTCAACCAATAAACCAACATCATCAGTTATTATTTCAGTTATTCCTCCAACATCACTGCCGATGACAGGTTTTCCACAAGCTAACGCTTCAATTAATACCAAACCAAAACTTTCAGAAAATGAAGGTAAAATCAAAACGTCACAACTTGGAATGATATTTTCAACATCATTTCTGGCTCCAGTGAATATTACATCACGAATGTTTTCATCTTCGACTTTCTTTTTAAGTTTTTTAAATAAAGGACCATCTCCAACGATGACCAGATGGTAGTCGCTGCTAGCTATCTTTTTGGCTTCCAAAATGGAATCAACATTTTTCCTTTTAATTAAATTACCTACAAAAAGAACAATTGGCTTATCTTCCAACCTATATTCTTTTTTAAATGAATCATTAACATCATCTGAAAATTTATTAATATCAACAGAGTTCCAGGACAATCTTGTTTTGTTTGAAATGCCCTTAACACCCGTAGCGATGATTTCATGCCTTAATGCGTTACTTACAGCCAAAACAACATCTGCACTTTTTAATACTTTTCTAATTGTTGATCTCATCAACGGCTGCTTTTTATATACTTCAAACATGTCAGAGCCGTGGGCTGTTACATAAGTCTTTATTCCTTGTTCCTTTCCAACTTCAACGGCGGCGGCCCCCGCAGGGAACAGGTAATGGCCGTGAATAATATCAATGTTTTCTCTTTCAAGGAGCTCCTTCAATGCCTTTTTTGCATTCTTTTTAAACATCAACCCCCGAACACCAGGAATATTAAGTCCTCTGGTACCAATGACATGTATTCCATCAATATCATGAATGTTTTTGTGAGGATATGTGATTACATAGACTTCATGCCCTTGCCTTACAAGTTCTTTTGATAATGTATGAATATGAACACCTACACCACCGACATGAGGTGGAAACTGACCAACCATCGCTATTTTCATAAAAAATTAACTCCTGAGCAATGCTGTTTGAAACCTCAACTGAAAGATGTATTTCATTCAAAATATCCATCATATCATCAGTTGTTTTGGAATCATATAACCTTTGAAGGGATTGTCTATCCGCTCCACAAAGAGCAGCATGAGTAACCATCACTTCACGCCTGCCATCTGCAACGGCGTGCTTTGTATCGAATATTCCTCCAGCAACCTTGATTAACTTCCCAATATGGCCAAAGTAAGTAAATTTAGTTATTCCCCTTTTTTCAGCTTCTTCAAACATGAAGCCGACGAAATTACCTGTTTGAATAATCTGTTCTTTAGTGACATTTAACTGCTTTAAAGCCAATTTTTCACCTATATTTCCAGGAACAAAAACCAAATCATCAATATTGGATGCCAAAGCCACGTCAATTTGGGTGACTATTGAGTTTTTATATGCTTCACTGGACATTGATCTTGCAATTCCAGTTGTTCCAAGAACAGATATTCCGCCAATGATGCCTAATTTAGGATTCATTGTTTTTTTAGCTATTTTTTCGCCTTCGGGAATGGAAATGGTAACTTTAGCAACCTTACCTTCAGGAATCTTATCAGTTAAATTTTCAACAATCATTTTACGAGGAACAGGATTTATAGCATACTCGCCAACAGGTATCTGAAGACCAGGTTTTGTGATTATGCCAACACCTTCGCCGCCGGTTATGATGACATTTGATGATTCATCAGTTTTATCAATTAATTCAACAGTAGAAACGATTGCCAAATCCACAGTAACATCAGGATCATTATATGGATTTTTATGAGCTGTCGCATAAGCTTTAAAAGAAGAAATTCGTTTACACTCATCAATAATTATATCCAATGTCTTTTTAGGAGTTTCGACTTTAACACAAGCAATATCTTCATCATCTAAAAGAATATCCAGTGCCGCCAAAGAACATGCAGTAGCTACCGTACCTGTTGTAACTCCAGTATAATTATCATTGGTCATTTTTAACAAAAAAAGAATAAAAAAAGAGAATCTATAATGATTCAAGTTTTTCTATAAGTTCGACATCAGTTGGAGCACCTACAAAAGCAACTTCACCATCTATAACAATGGTAGGTACTGCCATAATTTGATAATCAATAGCTTTTTTTCTGTTTTCTTCACTTTCATCTATTTTAAGGACTTCCACATCAATTGCGTCACCTAACTTATCTTTAGCTACACTAGCAGCATCAATAGCTGCAGGACAATGTGGACAAGAATTTGTTGAAAATACTTCTACTTTTATAGCCATTTTATATTCTCCTTTTATTTGAGTTTATTAAACCTAATTTATAATAAGTGATATATAACTGTTACCACCCATATTAGTTTTCAAATGCTCTCCAAATATTTATTATTTATAAAAAAAATAAAAGTAAAATGATTAAAATGGAAACTTTACCGACTGATATCAAAAAAATAATTAATAGCGCATATCCATATATTGAGGAATTCAATCCTGCCCAAAAGGCAGTGATTGAATCTGGATATTTAGAAGACAAATCAAACTACATCATCTGCATTCCAACAGCAAGTGGAAAAACTGTTTTAGGAGTGCTTCCAGCACTTAAAACAATACTTGATGGTGGAAAGGCAGTATATGCTGCACCATTGCTTTCAATACAAAACGAGAAAGTAAAAGAATTTAAGGCATTTGAAGAGCATGGAATCAAAGTGGGAAAACACCCATCTAGCGCAGAGTTATCAGTTATGGTATTCGAATCATTCGACGCCCTTACAAGGTTTTCATGGGATGCGCTTCGAGATGTGGATACTCTAATTATTGATGAATTCCACATGATTGGAGAATACAGCAGAGGCCCTACACTTGAAGCTGCAATCACACGTGCAAAAATAATCAATCCCAGCATGAGAATAATTGCCCTTTCAGCTACTTTAAGAAACATTGAAGAGATTGAAGGCTGGCTTGAAGGAACCTGTGTTGAGCATGACTACAGACCGGTTCCACTTCACAAGGAAGTTTTGGATGCGGAAATGTTCAATACTAAAAACAAGAATGATGTCGTCGTTAAAGTGATTGAAAAAGCAATCAAAGACAAATCACAAGCACTGGCTTTTGTATCAACAAGAAGATTTACTGAAAGTTTGGCGACTTACGTTTCAGGAAAGATAAATAAAAAAATAAATGTGGAACAGAGAAAAAGGTTTCTGAAAAAGGTGTTGCTTTCCACCATGCAGGGCTTTTCAATGAACAAAAGGAAATCATTGAAGATGAATTTAGAAACGGAAATATATTAATGATTACCGCCACTCCAAGTTTAATGTATGGAGTCAATTTACCATCAAAATCTGTCGTGATTAGAGACCATACCCGCTGGACCAGCAACGGACCTCAGCCAATTCCTGTTTTTGACTATGAGCAAATGTCTGGAAGAGCGGGAAGACCACAGTACGATGATGTGGGTTACTCTTATCTTATTGCAAAAACAATGGATGAAGCTTTGAATTTGGAAGAGTTTTATATTGAAGGAGATATCGAACTGACAAATTCCAAGTTAGTTGACAATAAAGATGCAATTTACAGGCAAATTATCGCACAGATAGCATCATCACTTTCAAAAAATCTGGATGACCTGACAGACTTCTTTGGAAAGACCCTTTACGGATACCAAATGAGCAACAACCCATCAATGGCATTGTTTGCAGAGGACAGCTTAAAATATGAACTTGAAACCGCATTACAATTTCTGCTTCAAAATGGAATAATCAGAGCAACCCCTGAAGGACTTAAAGCAACTGAATTCGGTAATCTGATAGCCAAATCAAACTATACTGTTGAAACCGCTGTTAAAATTAAAGAATACATCTCAGGAATGAACGAATTCAACACCGATGAATTCATCTACGCATTGTCTGAAACACCAGACATGCCACTGATATCATTTAAGGGAAGAAAATCAAAAGATCCAGTACGTGAAAAACTATCTGAATCCGGACTATTTGCAGTGGATATTGGAAACCCAGAAGCAACAACCGTTTCCCTAATCGAATGGATTAATGAAAGAAGCGAATATGACATAGAAAACAAATATAACGTTTACTCCGCTTCAACAAGAAGGTCCGCCTATGAAGCTTCAAGACTTGTAATATTTGCCAAAAAGACTTCGGAGGTTTTAGGAGATTACACTTACCTAAAAGACTTTGATTTCTTATCTGCAAGATTATATTACGGTGTTAAAGAAGATATCATACCCTTGGTAGTTGGAGTCAAACGTCTGGGAAGAAAAAGAGCTAGAAATGTAGTTGAAATATTTGGAAATGATTTGACATCCGTTTCTGAAAATGAATTGCAAAAAATAGAAGGGATTGGCCCTAAATTAGCTTCAAAAATTAGATTGTTTGTAGAAAATAATTAAAAAATAAAAAGATTGAGGAGATTAACCTCCTCCTTCAGCAACATTGGAATCCATTTGCATGTTTTCAAAGTCCAATGATTGCTTTTTCAATGCATCAATATCAATCTCATCATCACCATCATCAAGGGATTTATTCTTTAAATCCTTTTTATCAAGCAATTCAACCAATTTTGAGCGATACCATAAATTAGTTTTTTCAATTTTTACCCAGTCGATGCCCTCTTTTGTTCTAGTGTCAATAACCTCACCGATAGTTCCGGTATCAACATATCTGACATAATCTCCAAGAGTAATTTCTTTTTCTCTTGCATCAAGGACCATAGTATAACCTATATTAAAAATTTATTCATCTTCAATTTCAACAGTGGTTGTTTTAACTTCTTCTTCAACTGATTCATTAGAGATTTCTTTGTTTAAGATAACATAAGCTCCGATAGTAGCAATATCTTCAAAATTGATTTCAAGTTCATCTCTAGTAAACAAATTTTTTTGTAAAGTTAAAACAATAGTACCGATTTTGCCTGTTTCAGTGTCAAAATCTAAATTATCTATTTTACCGACTTCATTTGCATTTTTGTCTAAAACAGTAGAACCTACAAATTCTTTAATTTTCATAGTATCACCTTTTTATTATAAATTATATTTTGATATTATATAATAAAACATTAACTATTTAAATAAATCGGATATATAAAATTAACTATTAATTAAAAAGGTGTAAAAGAAATGGAAAAAGCATGTCGAACAATTATTGATGATATTATAAACAGTAAAATATCCACTCGACGTGAATTAGAAGTTGAAAAAAGGCAGCTTTGCCGTGATTTGAAGTTATCACGATTTATGAGCAATGCCGATATTTTGGAATATGCGAAACCTGAAGAAAAGGAAATCGTTTCCGAAATCCTAAAGAAAAAACCGACCCGGACAAAATCAGGCGTTGCAATTGTTGCAGTAATGTGCCATCCGCACAAATGTCCTCACGGCAGGTGTTTTTACTGTCCAGAAAGTGATATTGCACCTCCAAGTTATACCGGTGAAGAACCGGCTGCATTAAGGGGAAGGATGTATGAATTTCATCCATATATCCAATGTTTCAACAGACTGAAGCAGCTCAAAAAAATAGGTCACCCTATTGACAAAGTGGAACTTATTATAATGGGCGGAACATTTCCATCAAGGGACTTGTGTTACCAGCAGTGGTTTACTTCACAATGCCTGAAAGCCATGACCGATTTTGGATTGATACTTGAAAACAAACCCAACAATTACGAGTACAACCTGGATTATGATGAAATCAGAGCATTTGAAAATGGAATTCTGAAGACATATCCTCCAAACGATTATGTTTTGATTGATGATGTTCAAAAGGCAAATGAAAATTCAAAGGTCAGATGTGTTGGGATGACTTTTGAAACCCGTCCGGATTACTGTAAAAAAGAGCACATCAATAGGATGTTGGATTTTGGAGTTACAAGAGTCGAATTGGGTGTTCAAACATTATCTGATGATTTATACGTTAAGATAAAAAGAGGTCATACAATAGCAGACGTGATTGAAGCAAATCAGCTTTTAAGAGATTCCGCAATAAAAGTGGCCATGCATATGATGCCTGGATTGTTCGTTAGTGAAAAGCAAGACCTGAAAATGTTCAAGCAGCTGTTCAGTGATGAAAACTTCAAGCCAGACATGCTTAAAATATATCCATGTCTCGTTACAGCCGGAAGCGAATTATACGATTTATGGAAAGAGGGAGGCTATGAACCCTACACAGACGAAGAGGCAGTTGAACTAATCGTCAAAATAAAACAGATTCTTCCAAAATGGGTCAGAACAATGCGCATTCAAAGAGACATTCCATCTACATTAATTGAAGCAGGAGTTAGGAAATCCAACCTTGGGGAACTTGTCTACAACAAGCTTGAAGAAAATCATATAAATTGCCAATGCATACGCTGCCGTGAAATCGGCCATAAAAAAACAAGCAGAGAATATGAATTGGATGAATTTGAAATGTTCAAAGAAACATATGCTGCATGCAATGGTGAAGAAAACTTTTTATCCATTGAAGATGTTAACGAAGAAAGTATTGCTGGCTTTTTAAGATTGCGGTTCCCGTCAGAAAATCATTTCAGAGAAGAAATCAGTGATAAAACAGCGCTTGTGCGCGAATTGCATGTTTATGGAAACCTGATAAAAATAGGAGGTAAAAATCCTAGGATAGGTCAGCACACCGGATTTGGTGAAAAGCTTCTAAAAGAAGCTGAAGGCCTTTCCATTGAAAACGGAAAAGAAGAATTGGCCATAATAAGTGGAATCGGATCTAGAAATTACTATCGTAAATTCGGATATGAAAAGGTTGGACCTTACATGGTCAAAAAGTTGATATGAAAATATTTAAATACTTCATTCGTATATATACTAACTAATTATTAGAGAGTGGTAACGATGTACAATATAAAAAATTCAAAAGAATTAGCAAGTTATATCAATTATACTAATTTAAATAATATAATCTCAGAAGAGGAAATGAAAGAATTTCTTGAAAAAGCAAAAGAAACAACATTCAATTCAGTTGTCGTTTCACCAACATATGTCCAATTGGCTAAAGAAACTTTAGCAGATACAGACATTAAAGTCGGAAGTGTAGTTGGATTCCCATTAGGTTTTGAAAACACCGAATCCAAACTAGCCGAAACAAGAACATTACTAGACAAAGGAGTAGATGAATTGGAAGTTGTAATCAATTTAAGCTATTTGAAAGATAAAAAGTACAGTTTAATCGGAAAAGAAATCGAAGCCATAAAAGAGCTCATGGGAGATAAAATTTTAAAAGTCAACATTGAAGTCAAAGCTCTTGATGATGCTGAAAAATCAGCAATTGTTCAGGTTGCTGAAAAGGCAGGAGCAGACTTTATAAAAACCGCAACAGGATTTGTGACTCCATGCCACATTTATGAAATTGTTAATGACATAAACATTATCCAGAAATATGCTCCAAAAATCAAAATTGAAATATTTGGCGGTATAGACAGTTATAAACTAGCTAACCAAGTATTGACCGCTGGAGCAGATAATATCTCAAGCAATTACGGTTACGAAATTGTAAAACAATATAAAGAATTAAGAGAAAACACACAGGTAAAACCAAAACCAATTACCTTATAAACACCACTTACCGTCACCATTCAATTCGCTATTAACTAAAACGCTTATTTTATTGAAAAAAAATAGCAATTAAATTAGATAAGAAAATTATTAAAAAAAAATAGTAGTAAAGAATGCCATGGGCCGGACTTGAACCAGCGACATCTAGATCTTCAGTCTAGCGTTCTCCCATCTGAACTACCATGGCATATGG
>ONUN01000187.1:0-8114 GCA_900320955.1 uncultured Methanobrevibacter sp.
GAATATTGCACCTAAAAATGATTCAAAAATATCTGCGGTTATGGACAAAATCTCATTTTCAGTCAAAAATGAATCTTCCAAATCCACTTTAAGATACTTTCTTAATCCCAATTCATGAGAATAATAGATTAATGCATTTTGACAGACATAATTAGCCCTTAATTTTGTAAGTTTCCCCTCTTCATAATGAGGATATTTTTCGAACAGATATTTGGATACCAACAAACTTAAAACAGAATCTCCTAAAAATTCCAATCGTTCATAATTGTATTCTAATCCATTATATGTTGAATAGGAACTATGTGTGAAAGCAACTTGATAAATATGCTCATTTTCAGTCTCAATTCCAAACTTTTCAAATAATAAATTCATAAATAAAAGCCCAAACTTATTTAATATGTATAGTTTTGGAATTTTAATTATATATAATTTATATTAACATATATATAACTATTGTTATACTACCAGAATAACATTACTTTTCAGATGCTCTCACACTTCCTTTAAATTAAAAATAACCTAAATTAATATCAAAAAGGATTTGGTAATATGATTATTAATTGGCAAGAAGAAATAACAAAAATTGATCCGGATATAAAATTTAGAGCTCAAGGCGGATGGTTAAAAACTGTTGAAGAACTGGATAAAAGTGTTACAAATGGATATTCACTTGTTGGAGACTTTGTAAAAGCAGGAAACTTTGAAGAAGAATATAGTGAAGGATTATATCTTGACTGCAATAAAGAAGGAACAGCAAAAAAACCACAACAAGATTACCGCCTATTCAGATTTAGGGACGGTAAAGTACGGTTGCTTGATATGGTAATCAATGGATCCCAAGGCTGGGCCTGTGAACTATGGGATGCCGTAGAAGACGAATTTTAAAAAAAATAAAAGTTATTTCGAAATTTAACCTAAAGGTACAAATTTCGAATATCTAATTTTTAGCCAATATGGCAAAACTCGCAACATTCACATGTTGGTTCAAAATAATTATCATCAGGCACAACTATAGCCTTTTGAAGAAATACAGTTACATTAAATTTTGATTCATATTCTGTACTTACTTCTTTAGTAACTGGAGATACACCCCTATAATAAACAGGCCTATATCCAGTTTGTGAAATGTTAAAATACAATTTTTCGCCGTTTTGGAATTTATTGAAAAATTTTTCCAATTCTTTGGTTTGCTTTGGGGTAATTGAAAATCTTACACCCATTGTGTCATCCGCTCTTTGTTTGATTCCAACATTTTTAATATCAACAGCTAAAATATCGTCTTCACCTTTAATAAAAACAATAGAATCTTCCAAAATTACATTATTGTCTCGAGCAACATCACTTAAACTTGTCATGATGATACCTCCAATAGAGTATTACCTAAATAATATAATTTAATTATTTATAAAGGTATCTAAAAAAAAGCAGTTAAATTTGTAATTAAAAAGTTTCTTGAAAAATAGATTTGATAGAAGATTATTAAATAATCTTCAAAGTTTAAACCAACCTATACTAATCTTTGTCTAGTAGTTGGTTTTTTATTTTGCCAACTGTATCTTCTGAGTTTTTTGGATTTACCAAATCCACAAGAAGCACAGACTTTTTTGCGTATGTGATAAGTGTTTTTACCACATCTTCTGCATCTTATATGGGTCTTTTTATTCTTTTTACCCATTGATGGAGTTCCCTTTGACATTGATACACCTCCCTACGTTATCGTTGAAAATATGATCTCGAAAAAATATTTATTGAATAATATTTATGGTGAAATATAAACAATATTGTCTCCTCTTATGAGTACAACACCGAGTCTTCTTGTAATTTCTCCGTCTTGTAACTCTTCTTTCATGTGTAAATCAAAGCTCTTAAGTGTACCTCTAAATTCACGATCTCCTTTGAGTTTAATTAAAACTGGAGCATCTACAGATTTTCCTAATGCATCAAGTGGTCTTTGAACATTTTGTCCGCTCATTATATCACCTTATATTATTACAAAATTTTAGTTTTATTAATCAAATTTGAGTAAATACTCATTATTAGACATAATATAATCAAGTTAAGATAAGACAAAACCTAATTAAAACTAATACTATTAATTATAATTTAACTACTATATAAAGGTTACCTTATTTTAAACAAAAAGAATGAAAAAATTACTTAATTACCAATATTATCTTTCAAGAATTTAAATTTTAAGAATCCGGTAATAAAATGAACTTCGATGAAGACACATACATCCAATTAATCACATATATTTTGTCCAAATGTTACAATAAGCCAAATTTAGGAAAAACCATGTTATGTAACATGATGTACTTTATCGATTTTAATTATTACGAAATATATGGAACTCTGCTTACAAAAGAAACCTATATAAAATCTAAAAGAGGAATAAAACCCGAACATTTTCGAGAAGTTACACAAAATCTAATTGAGAAAAAACAACTATTTTTAAGAAAAGAACCCTATTACAACAGAATAATTCATAGGTATTACCTGACCATTATTCCCCAAGTTAAATTCGGCAAAAATGAACTCAAAATAATAAATCTGAGCATAAACCGATTAATTAATCACAATGCAACTTCAATTTCAAAATATGCCCGAAAAGATCCCCCTTTCAATATGGCCGGTCTGGGAGAAAAAATAGACTGCAAACATGTTTTTTCAAGGAACCAACAGTATTCAGTGAAAAAAATTAAAGTCAAAAATAAATAAATTTATTTAATCTGAACTTCTATATATTATTCATAAAAATATTATAGGCAAAAACATGAGCATAAAAGTTAAAAAAAGAAATTTCTTAAAAAAGAAAAAAATCAAAGAAATAAAAAATGAACTTGGAGAATACGGTAGCTTGCTTCAAAATAAGAAGAATGTAGAAATACTTGAAGCTGAACCTAACTCATTTATTTTAGTGGATGGCGAACCTTATATAATCATAATTGATGATAAACCATTTCCAACATTGAAAGCAGCTCTTGAAAATCAAATTGACAGCAAAAAGGTAACTGTTGATATGGGAGCAATTAGATTCGTAAGCAATGGTGCAGACATCATGAGCCCGGGAATTGTAGCTGCTGATGATGGAATTGAAAAAGGTGATATTGTTTTAATCATTGATGAAACACATGGAAAACCATTAGCTATTGGAGTAAGTCTAATAACTGGCGAAGAAATGGTTGAAAATGATTCTGGAAAAGCCGTTGAAACAAAACATTATGTCGGTGACGACATTTGGAACTTTGAATTGTAAAGTGATAATATGGCCGAACTAAGATATCGTGCAGGCAACATTAAAGACCCTGGAGTTCACAAGATTGGAATAATCGCACTTGGATCACACCTGGAAAATCATGGCCCTGCCCTTCCAATAGATACCGATGCAAAAATCGGAGCCCACATTGCATTCCAAGCATCTCTTGAAACCGGAGCTAAATTTTTAGGAATAATATTTCCAGCTTATGAATTAGATGAAATTGACCACGGTGTCCATGTTTCTCTTGACGAATTAAAAGAAAATGTAATTAATACACTCAACTCTGCCAAAAAATACTTGGATATTGAAAAAGTCGTTATAGTAAATGCTCATGGAGGAAACATTCCCCTTATGGCAGAATTATGGGAAATTGAAGATAAGACTGATTTGGCTATTGTATTCAACAACAAGGTCATATCCTCTGAAGGTCCGCATGGAGGCAGTGGTGAACTGTCAATGGCCAAAGTTTTAGGTATTCTAAACGAAAATGAAATTGAAAATCAGGCAAATGTTAATGAATATGAAGAAATTGGCCTATATGGATTTAAAAAAGCTCGTGAAAATGACCCAAACATCGAAGAAGGAGCAAGAGACATTGAAGAAAATGGTGTCTATGTAGATGAGGATTATGGAAAAAGATTGTTTAATTTAGCAATTAATTCCGTTCTTTTGGATGTTGAAAAATTATTAGATTTTTAAAAAAAAAAGAAAATAAGATTAAGGAGTGTTTGCTCCAGAACCAGAACTACTGGAACCACTGGAACTACCAGAACCACTGGAACTACCAGAACCACTGGATGAAGAACCTGATTGCGAACCAGATGAACCAGAATCCGTAGTTGTTTCCACACCAGAACCACTGGATGAAGAACCTGATTGCGAACCAGATGAACCAGAATCCGTAGTTGTTTCTACATTAGATGAACGTCCTGATGATGAACTAGAATGATCATCATAATTATAATGACCTCCAGACCCGTAACTTTTTCCAGTATTACCATTTTCAACAAATGAAGACACATTGTCTAAAATTCCACTTTCATTGGTTTTGTTTGGTAAAATTGAAATTGGTCCGGTCATAGATGCAAATACGCTAGCTAAGCAAAAAGCAACAATAGCAACTATAAAGATTACCAATACTGTAGCAGATCTACTTGACAATATAAACACCTTGTAAAATTAATTAACTATAATATGTTTAATTAATTATATAAATATATAGGATATTATGAAAACAATTAAAAAAGCAGTTCAATGTGAAATAAACGTGAAGACAAAAGTTAAATGAGCAGTATAGCGATGCTACACATAATTGCACCGCATATATTGCAAGCGATGGAGAAGGTTTTGATGATGATGGAGAACCAGGCGGAACTGCTGGAAAACCGATGATTAATGTTTTAAGAAAAAACGAACTTCACAATGTTACTGCAGTCGTTACAAGATACTTCGGAGGAATCAAATTAGGTGCCGGAGGACTTGTAAGAGCTTACTCAAAATCAGTTATGGAAGCTGTTGGTGAAGCTGAAATTGTTGAAATCGAAGAATATGAAGTTTATGAAATTACTTTTGAATATTCAAACATCAAAACAGCAGATACGGAAGTTAGAAATAATCAATTAACAACAATCAATAAAGATTATACTGATAAAGTAAGTTACGAAATTGTATCTAAGGACAACAGAGACATTAAAAAAATATTTGAAAAGTACTCTGGGAAAATTAGTGTCGAATATAAAAACAAACAGTTTTTAGAAAAAATTTAAAAAAAAAGAAATGAAGAAACTTATTGTTCTTCAAAGTTTTCTGCGCCTACACCGCACATTGGGCAGGTGAAGCCTTCTGGTATTTCATCTGCTTCATGGACATATCCACATACTTTACAAACAAAAGCCATAATAACCTCTCCTTATTCTATTTTTTCAAACATGTCAGCAGTAGCGCCGCACATAGGACATTTGTAGTCTTCTGGGAGTTCATCGAATTCATCAGTTACAAATCCGCAAATTTTACATTTAAATTTTGCCATAATAACAATCTCCTTATATTTTCATTAAATTGTCTAGTTTAAAAACCTTTAAATTTAATTAATATTATCTTTATAAAATAGTGATATATAAAATTATTCAACTTTTTCAAACATTGACTTGGCCATTCTGCATTTAGGACATTTAAAAGAAGATGGCAAATCTCCAAATTTAGTTCCCTCAGGAATGTTTAAACCTTCTTCAATGTTATCTTCATCAAAAACATAACCACAAATCTTACATTTATATATAGCCATATAATAATCTCCATATTAATAATTTTGGAACTTTCAAATGGTCAGGAAGTGGTTTAATACGTGCAGGAGTTCCAATAGCCAAATAGAATGGTGGAACACTATGAATTACAATAGCACCAGCAGCTACAATCGCCCCCTCACCAATTTCAACATTGGATAAGAATGTTGTATTACCACCAATTGAAGCACCACGTCTAATTCTTGGTCCTTGAAGATCATAATTGATTCTGACAGGATATTTGTCATTAGTAAAACAAGCACAAGGTCCAATAAACACATTATCTTCAATTACGGAATTGGTCGGAATATAAACATTAGACTGAATACTGACATCATTTCCAATAATTACATCACCTTCAATAACAGTATTGGTTCCAATCAAAACATCATCACCAATATTTGTATTCTCACGAATAACCACATTGTGTCCTGTTCTAAAATTATCACCAATAACTACATCATTGTAGATAATTGAATTGGACCTGACAGTATGGTTTTTACCAATGACCGGAGGTTTTGAATTTGGAGAATATCTAACACCAAATTGAATGTTTTGGTCGGATGGAAATTTCAATTCCGGTTTTGAATAATCGGGTTTAATAGATTCCCTTTCAATAATAGGTCTTTCAAAAACTATTTCATCCTTTTCAACATTTTGAGCCGGTTTGTAAAAATTATCTTGTTTTTGATAAACAGGCCTATTCTCAGGAGCAGGAGATTGCCTATAAATTTGCTCTTCCCCCATCCTATTCTCAGGAGCAGAGGATTGTCTATAAATTTGCTCTTCCCCAGGCCTATGAACTACATGAGGCTGTCTTTCTTCATGAGAATAATAATGATGATTATCCTTGAGTTGTTCATAACGTTTTTCCCTATTATTCGGTTGTTTATCCTCAAGAGATTGTGAAAATCTAACCATATTATCGAACCTTTATTCAATTAAATTAAATTATTTAATGAATTAATTTATGTCGCTAATAAGTATATATACTAAATGGTCTATTTTAATGTAATATTGTAAAATAATTGAAAAATTAAAAAAATAAAAATTAAATATTATTTTTTAAAATGTAACCCAAATATACACCGAAATATGCTGCAACCGGAATTAACAATACAAATAATATAATTTTAAAAATAAAGCTTAAATCAACAGATGGAGAGAAATTTGAAGCAGATGGCTGATGTGAACTTGAATATGATGATGAACCTCCTAAAGATGAAAAGGCTGAACTGATATTGGCCAAGATTCCCATTAAAAAAGTAAATATCAAACCTATTCCACACAGTACAACAGCAAATATACTTCCAAGATACATTGAAAAGTTCGGCAGAACATAAGACTTGTCCTCACATCCCATATATCCGGCAAATATTCCTCCAAAAAATACTGCAAGCACCACAGTCAATAAGATATATGTAATCATATCAAGTGAACCGTTTGCTAGAAATGAGGACCATACAATTGATCCAACAAACAGAAACACACCAAAAACAACAAATGAAAATATAATAATAGAATAATTAACTTTTTCATTTAACGTGTTAAAAAAACCGGATTTGACAACTGGGGCTTGATAATTATTATTTGACAAATTATAACCACACTCACTACAAAATTCAGAATCATCACTAATTTCACTGCCACAGTTTGGGCAATGTTTAATAATAACCATTACTTAAACCTCCTTTGTTATTAATTTATACACAAATTAATAAAAAGATTTTGTTTGAAAAAAAAGAAAAAGAAATTAAATAATCAAAATTAACATCATCAAAACAGCAAAAAGCAACATAATGAAATTATTTTCACCGCCATTACTGTCCATATTTACTGTTACAGTTGAATTATTTAATTGAGTTGAATTAGTATTTATAGAATCAGATAAAACATTATATGCAACATCTCCAGCATAAACCGGACTGATAAAGTTTGATTCTTCAAAATTAGTATTGGCATTACCCTCATTACTTGATGCAAATCCGGATAAAACTTCATTTGGACATGATGTAGCTAAAAATTTGGTCATATAATAGTTATAAAATTCCTTACATTCATCCCAAGTGCAATTAGAACAATTACCATAATGATTCAGGTAATATATTGCTAAAAATTTGAGATAATCAGTTTCATTTTGAGTTAAATTATAATCTCCAAATTTTGAAACAATTGAATCATATATTTTTAAATATGTTTCATAGTTTTCATCACTTTCATTAAAAGTATAACTACTCGGATTTTCTAGATATAATTGATATTCAGCGAGGAAATCATCAGTGGTTGTCCAATTTTCATCAGGAGAATTTCCAAAATTATCTAGATAAGACAGGATTCTAAATTCCAAATACTCATAATCACTAATATTGTAATCTGAATTATAATGACCTCCTGATTTGGCAGTAGCTCCACCGATTATGTAATCTTTATAAAGAATTTTATAATCGCCGGTAACCCAGTCAAAATCAAAATCTTCATCTAAATCAAAATCAGAATCATCACCAAACTCATCATCATCTAAATCAAAATCAGAATCATCACCAAACTCATCATCATCTAAATCAAAATCAGAA
>ONUN01000187.1:8167-9178 GCA_900320955.1 uncultured Methanobrevibacter sp.
TCATCATCTAAATCAAAATCAGAATCATCACCAAACTCATCATCATCTAAATCAAAATCAGAATCATCACCAAACTCATCATCATCTAAATCAAAATCATTTGAACTGGAAATTTGAATTGAATCATGAATATTGATTGAAGAAACATCAGCATCAGCAGCATATATTGATCCTACACACATTATAAGAAGTACTGAAATTAATGAAATTTTTAATAAATTTTTTGAATTAAAATATCTCAATTATTTTCACCTCCTCCATTGTTATTAATACTACTTTATGATAATTCAAATATAAATAAGTTAAATAAAAATATTTAATTTAACTAAAAAAAATTAATAAAAGAAAAAAAAGGAAAAGGTTTAAATCTGTCCTGTGAAAGATTTAATCCAATTCAAAAGACCATCTAGTGAAAATCCACTACTTCCAGTTTGATTAAAAATTCCTGAAACTTTGTTTTTGTAAATGTTTACATCACCTTGTACATTTTGTACTTGTTCAATACTATTAGCTAAATTTTCAATATCTGAATTTGTAATGTTAATGTTGTTGTTTTGAACATAATTGTTAATGATATTTACTATAGTATTGTGGTCAGTTACATTATTATTTGAAACTTGACCTTTTACATCATTAACCAGTTTAGACAAATCATCAGCACTCACATTTGAATTATTAACAACTTTTGCCTGAGTGTAAATTTCGTCATTTGCTGCTTCTTTTACACGTTCCGGAATTTTAACATCAGTCACTTCCTCATAAGAATTCATTATACCTGCAAGAGCAGATTCTCCAGTAGCTTCAACAGGACTTGTGACATATACATGACCTTTTGTAATTCCTGCTGATTTTAAAGCTGAAATATACATATCACCTGTAATTGTGGTAATTTTTGATTTATCTACACTTACCTGAAGTTTTTCATTATCGTTTAGATTAACTAATGCAGATGAAAGTATTTGACTTGAATCATATGATTTTCCAGTAATTGAACTTGAAATTTGATTTACT
>ONUN01000189.1 GCA_900320955.1 uncultured Methanobrevibacter sp.
CAAAAAACAAATACTCCAAATAGTATTTTAGATGTTAAACAATATATATTTTGCGATTCTAATGGTAGATTAGTCCTTTCAGATCCTCGTTTTGTGAAAATTTTTAAATCCTGTCAAAAAGCTCTGAAATCTTTTGATTTAAGTTTTAAAAAGGATGTTCCTTATTTTAAAATGAGTTTAGCTAGGTGCCCACATTGTGGAACTCGTCATGTTGTTAAATATGGTTTTACAAAAAGAACATTAGTATTTAAAGAAATTGGTAAAACTAATGTGAAGGTTCAGCGTTATATTTGCAAACGTTGTGATAAAACATTTCAAACAGATTTAACAAGTCTTGTTGATAAAAACAGCAATTTTACGAATGAATTGAAAAGTGAATCAGAACATTTAATTTCAGATTATCTGGGAAGCTTAAAAAATGTTTGTAAATCATTTAAAAAATTCTTTGGAATCACGATTTCACATCAAACAATTGAAAATTGGCTTTTTGTTAATGAAAACATTTTAGAATTTGATTTAGGGCGTTGCTCGGGTTATTATGTCTTTGATGTAGAATGGATAAAAATCAACGGAAAATGGAAATATCGTCACACATTACTTGATTCTATTTCAAATTGCATCGTAGCCGATGCAATTTACGATACTGAAGATGAAACAACTGTTGAAAAGTTTTTAAGAGAATCTACAGCAAATAAAAATAAAATTGCAATCACAACAGATTTAGATAAAAAATATGCCTCAATTATCCCAAAATTAGGTTTTAAACATCAATTATGTATTTTTCATACTAAAAAAAGTTTAAATAAACAATTAAAAACTTTTAAAGATAAAAATCGTATTTCTGACGAAGAATATCAAGAATGTCACAAACAACTAAAAATAATCAAAGATTTATTTGATTTAAATAATTATAATGAATTCAAAAATGAAGTACAATCTTTAATTTATCGTAAAGATGATTTTCATCCAGTGATTTATAAAATAATCAGAAAATCAATCACTCCACGATATAAAAGCTTCATTTATCACTTAAAAGATAAACGAATTGAAAAAACAAGTAACAAAATTGAAAATGCATTTCAAAAAACAATGCCAAAATCAAGAAAACGAACATTCAAGACCAAACGAGGCGTTTTAAAACGAATCTATCGCAGAGATCTCATTTGGAATGACAATCGCAAAAAGGATTTTGAAAATCAACAAAGTTTTTGAAAGAGTCCAATCTACATTGAACTAAACTTATAAATATGTCAATAAATAGATATTATCATTGGTTTAGAAAAAATAGTTTCATCTGTTTTTATAGATTTTTTTTAGTGATTAACCATGTTTAAAGATAAACTCTACGGAATTATATTGTGCCTTATCATTGCAATTCCAGCACTTATTGCGGGAAACATGTTTCCCATAATAGGCGGACCAATCATTGCAATAATTTTAGGCATGATAATTGCCGTATTTTGGAAAAGAAGAGAAAACTTTGACGAGGGAATAAGTTTCACCTCAAAATATGTCCTGCAGGCAGCGGTTGTGCTTCTTGGATTTGGCTTGAATCTCAACGTGATTCTAGCTACAGGAATTCAATCCTTTCCAATAATTGTCGGTACAATTGCAACCGCCTTGATAGTTGCATATGTAATGAAAAGAATACTCAATATGGAGAAAAACTCAGCAATACTGATAGGTGTAGGTTCATCAATCTGCGGCGGATCAGCTATTGCGGCAACAGCTCCCGTAATCAATGCAGATGATGAGGAAGTTGCACAATCTATATCAGTAATATTCTTCTTCAATGTTTTAGCAGCAATCATATTCCCAATGCTTGGAAAAATGCTCGGATTTTCAACAGTCAGTGGAGATCCATTCGGAATATTTGCAGGAACCGCAATAAACGACACTTCATCAGTAACTGCAGCTGCAGCAACATGGGACAACATGTGGGGTCTTGGAAGCCAGACACTTGACAAGGCTGCAACCGTAAAGCTAACACGTACATTAGCAATAATTCCAATAACATTAGCATTATCATTAATCACACAAAGACAGAATAACTTCAGCGGTGAAAAATTCAGTCTTAAAAGAGCATTGCCACTGTTTGTGGTGTTATTTGTAGTTGCATCCATAATAACAACAATATGTGTCAGTTTCGGTTTAGATGCAAACCTGTTCATGCCTCTTAAGGAACTGAGCAAATTCTTCATTATCATGGCAATGGCAGCAATCGGACTCAACACAGACATTGTTAAACTTGTAAAATCAGGTGGAAAACCTATAACATTAGGTTTCACATGTTGGATAGCAATAACCGTCGTCAGTTTGCTATTGCAAAAATTCTTAGGAATTTGGTAAAAAAAGAGTTTAAAGGGAAACTCAAGGAGTTTCCTTATATTAATTTTTGAATTTCTTCACGAACAACCTTATTGACCAGACTACCGTCAACCTTTCCCTTAAGTTGTTTCATGCACATTCCCATCAAAGGACCCATAGCACCCATTTGACGTTCCTTAACCATTCCCTCATTGTTTCACAAAACGAGGATCTGAAAGGACTAATCTACCATTAGAATCGCAAAATATATATTGTTTAACATCTAAAATACTATTTGGAGTATTTGTTTTTTGTTTATTAAATTTAACTATTTTTAGATAAAATTAAAAATTCACAACTAATTTTCATCAAAAAATTTTAAATCAACAAAGTTTTTGAAAGAGTCACTAAAACCATTACTTTAATTTTTATATACATACTAAGTTAAACTAATATATAGTTAAAATATTTATAATTGTTTTTAATTATTGAATATAACCCCAGTAAAAGAAGAATACATCAAATTAATAGCTGTTGTGATAATATGGGAACCTATTGGTATGGGCAGATGAATATTAAAGGAAGAAGTAAAGATCTTAACAAATTTGAAGAAAAATATCCTCAAATCCATCAATTTTTCACTGAATTTGATTCCGGCAAAACTCATCCGTATCAGGGTCAATTTGAAAAAATGATGGAAAAATATAAAAACTCAAATTTAACCATGTCTGTTCTTGTTGAATCCGAATTGGACTATATTGAGTTGTCACAAAATAAGATTCTCAGTCGTGATAAGTTCACTCCCAATCTTGTTTCAGATTCATCAAAAATCCTAGATTTTCTTGACAAGAAATATAATCTCATCCCCATATTTGGAAACGTTATTATTCTTGAGGATGATGGGCATACAGAATGGAAACAGCTAGCGGAATATAAAAATGTTTTCAATGCTGAAAAACTTAAATTCAAATCAAATAGGCAGTATATGCCATACGATACTGCACTATCCAACATGACTCTCAATTATTCTGGAAATAGAACAATTGATAAAGTTAAAACAATTGATTTTGCAAATTCCCTTATTGAAGATTATTATCCTTGCAATCTTGTTTTTAAAATAATTTCAAAATCAGAATCTGAAGAACTAATTAAAACACTTAAAGATAGATTTGAAATTGTTAAAATAATTAAACCACAAATTCTGAATAAAAGAAGCTCTACAAGATATGTTGTATGTTTGAAAGGCGGTGGTAATTCTTATGAATGTGTCTCAAAACTGATATGGATTTAACAGATTTTCTTTAAGGATTATGCCAATTTCTGAAGAAATATCTGATTAATAGAAAATTTCTGAATATAAATTTAAAATATGACATTAACATCAGCCATTTGAGATTTGAAAATTGCTTTGGAAAACCCTGTGTATATGCTGGAGTTGAATCAAGTTTGATTATCAATATCATTGGCGTTAATGTCAATAACATATCACCAAATGAAAGTTTTGAGAATTAGCTTTGTTTAAACGAATGAAAATCTTTAATTATTATAAGTTCTAAAAAAAGTAGTGTAGAGAGAACATAAGTATGACAACTATCGCATGCCCTTTCATATAATACCTCAATTATGTTAATTAATAATATTTTACTTTTTTAAATTATATATAATTAATAGCTACTTTTTCTTTTCATGAAT
>ONUN01000193.1 GCA_900320955.1 uncultured Methanobrevibacter sp.
ATATCAGACGCAATCGCAATGATAAAAAAAGCTGAAGCTGATGCTGAACAACTTATTATTGATTCAGAGTCTCAATCTAAAGACTTAATTGCTGAATCACAAGTAAAAGCTGAAGAAATCATTTCTCAAGCTAAAAGTGAGGCAGAAGAAGAAGCTAAAAATACTGTTTTTGATGCAGAAGATAAAGCTAAAGTAGAAGCAGAATCTATTGCCAAAAAGTCCGAAGAGGATGTTGCTAGCATTAAAAATGCTGCTATGGCTAATGTAGATGAAGCTGCTTCAATTATTGTCAAAAATATTTTGTAGTGTGAGATTATATGTTCAAGACAGCTAGAATGCGTAAAATTAGAATTGTTACACTGGAAAAGTATGTGGCCCCTACAGTGGATGCTCTCCACGAATCAGGACTCGTACAAATCAGTGATATTTCTGATAGTGTTCAGCAAGATCCTGAATTGGCGGAATTAGTTACTCCTTCTAAAGCTACTCCTTACACTGGTAAATTATCTTCACTTCTCATGAAAACAAATGGTATATCTGAACTATTAGGAAATTCTTTATCAGAAGGCCATGGGTTGAAAGACACTTTAATGTCTTTTATTAGTCCAGACATGCCAGTTCAAAAAGAAGTAGATAAATTGGATACTGAAGCTTTTATTGAAAAAGCTGAAGATACCTTAGCTCAAGTTGAAGCTAAAACTAGTGTTATTGAAGGAAAACTTGCCGCACTCGACACTGAAACAAGTGAACTAAAGTCTAATAAAAGTTTGGCTAATCGCTTATCTAATTTTGACATGGATTTAGCACTTTTAAAAGATTCAAAGTACACTTCCACTACTGTTGGTAGGATTAATGCTGAATCTGCTTCAGAAATCAAAAATAAATTAAGTAACGTGACAGATGAATTAGATGTATTTACTGTTCCTGCGGATGATAAAGAGGGAGAAATTATCGTCGTAGTTACATTAAATGAGTTTAGTGATGAAGTTTATTCAACACTTCGTAAATACGACTTTGAGAAATTTGAAATAGGTAATGTTGAAGGTACTCCTCAACAGATTATTTCAAATGCTGATGCAAGATTATTAACCATTGAATCAGAACGTGCTTCAGTTAAAACTGAATTGAAAGCTGTTGCTGAGCAGTGGGATGATGATATATTAGCTCTCAAAGAACAATTGGAAAATGAAAAAGAAAAGAACGAAATTCTTTCATCTTTTGTTCAAACTAAAGATACTTATGTCTTTGAAGGTTGGGTGCCAAAAAAAGACACTGAAGAAGTTGAACAATTAGTTGAAAAAAGTTCTGATGGACATTGTGCCTTTGAAACAATAGAGGTTGAAGGTACAGATGATGAAGATGTTCCTGTTTTACAACAAAACGGATGGTATTCAAAACCTTTCGAATTCCTCGTAGATATGTACTCCCCGGTACGTTATAACTCTATGGATCCAACAATTTTTGTTGCAATTACATTCCCGTTCTTCTTCGGGTTCTGTTTAACTGATGCATTTTATGGGTTATTCGTATCCCTTATTGGTGTTATATTATTACGTGGTTTAGGTAAAACCAGCAATTCCATGAATGCATTTGGTTGGATTTTAATCTGGTCCGGTCTGTGGGCCGTTATACTGGGTCTGGTAACCAACGGATTTATTGGAGACTTCCCAGAAAGGATATTGCATGTACGTTTACCAACCGTATATGGACCTGTTGAAGCATTTAAACATCCAGATACTATTTTGAAAATAGCTATTGGTATTGGTCTTGTTTATACTAACATTGGTTTCATCTTAGGTGCTATTAACAACTTAAGATACGGAAATGTTAAAGACGCTATAGGTTCTCAACTTTGTTGGTTTGTATTTGAAGCTGGAATTATTATACTCGTTATTGGATATTTAATACCTGCAGTAGGTATTATTGGTATGGCATTAGGAGGAATATTAGTAGTTGCAACCCTTGGAATGTTAATATGGGCTAACGGTGCATACGGTGTGATGGACGTTTTCGGTTTCATGGGAGATGTTTTATCATATGCTCGTCTTTTAGCATTATGTTTGGCTACTGGTGGTATTGCTATGACTGTAAACATTTTAGCCGCTATGGTTGATCAGATGATTCCTATGGTAGGTATATTGCTTGCTATAATCATATTTATATTTGGTCATATTGCAAACTTCCTGTTCCAAGTATTAGGTGCATTTATTAACGCTTTACGTCTTAACTATGTGGAATTCTTCTCTCAATTCTTCATGGAAAGTAAAGGTAAATTCGAAGCTTTCAAAGCAAAAAGGACATTTACAAAAATTAAAAATTAAAAATTTTTCATTTATATCTTAAATTAAATTAAAAAATCAATATTATTTCAAAGGTGAATTAAATATGGTACAAGTAGGCTTAGGTGCTGCTTTAGCAGCTATTGGTGCTGGAGTAGCAATTGGTTTTGCTGGATTAGGTTCCGGTTTAGGTCAAGGTATGGCAGCTGCTGGTTCTGTAGGCGCAGTTGCAGAAGATAACGACATGTTTGCAAGAGGTATTATTTTCTCT
>ONUN01000196.1 GCA_900320955.1 uncultured Methanobrevibacter sp.
GCAGATTTAAAAGACGATAGAAGAATTAAAAATAAAGGAGATAATTAAAATGGCTAAAATGGGATCTAGAAAACATCTTAAAAGATATAAAGCACCTAAATCTTGGCCTATTCATCCTAAAGAAGACACTTGGACTGTAAAACCTTCTGCAGGTTCTCATTCCATTAATGATTCTATTCCATTAACTTTAGTTATCAGAGATGTTTTAAAATTAGCTGATAACTCCAGAGAAGCTAAAAGAATTATCAACTCTGGTAATGTTTTAGTTGATGGAAGAGTTGTTAAAGATTACAAATTCCCAGTTGGTTTCATGGATATCATTGAAATTCCAAAAACTGGTGAATCTTACAGAGTTCTTTTAGATAGAAAAGGAAGATTGCAATTAAATTTAATTGATGATAATAGTGCTAAATTATCTAAAATTGTTAATAAATCTACCATTAAAGGTGGTAAAACTCAATTAAACCTTCACGATGGTAAAAATGTTATTATTGATGAAGATGCATACTCTGTTGGAGATGTAATTAGTTTAAAAGTACCTGAACAAGAAATTGTTGAAGTATATCCTTTACAAGAAGGAGCTACTGTACTTGTTACTGGTGGTAAACACACTGGTGAATTAGGTACCGTAACTGAAATTATTGAAAATAAATCTTCCAATCCAAATACTATTATTATCGAAAATAGTTCAAAAGATGATTTCTTAACTTTAAAAGATTATGCATTTGTTGTTGGTACTGATGCACCATCAATATCTTTATTGGAGGTTAATAAATGAACCCAATGAACGAAGTACGTATCGAAAAAGCTACTGTCAGTATTGGTGTTGGTGAAGCAGGTGAAAGATTAGAACGTGCTATTACTTTATTAGAAAGCATGTTTGACCAAAGTCCTGTAAAAACTTATTCCAAAGTTACCAATCCTGAATGGGGAATTAGAAAACGCCAACCAATTGCATGTAAATTAACTTTACGTGGTGAAAAAGCTGACAAAGCTATTGAAATGGTTTTAGAAGGTATTAGTAGAAATATCAAACCTACTCAATTTGATGCTCAAGGAAACCTTTCTTTTGGTATTAAAGAACACATTGATATTCCAGGTATGAGATATAATCCTGATATCGGTATCTTCGGTATGAACGTTTCTGTTACCTTTGAAAAACCAGGTTACAGAATAGCAAGAAGAAAAATCAGACAAAAGAAAGTTCCTCAAAAACATAGAATTTCTAAAGAAGAAACTATGAAATTTATGGAAGAAAACTTTAAAGTTAATTATGTAACTGAATAGGTGATATTTTGCCAAGAAAATACGGAAAAGCTGCAAAAAAATGTAGTCGTTGTGGAGACCATTCTGCTATGGTCAGCAGATATGGAATAAATTTATGCAGACAATGTTTTAGGGAAGTTGCTCCTAAAATGGGATTTAAAAAATATAATTAGAGGTTTTAATTATGAGTCTTATGGATCCTCTTGCTGATGCTTTAACTAATATCAGAAATAACGAATTACAAGTAAATGACTCTTGTGTTATTTCTCCTGCTTCCAAATTAATTGGACAAGTTTTAAGCACTATGCAAAAAGAGAATTATATTGGTAATTTTGAATATGTTGATGATAACAGGGCAGGAAAATTCATAGTTGAATTAAAAGGTAACATTAACAAATGTGGTGTTATCAAACCTCGTCACGCTGTTAAAAAAGATGAATTTGAGAAATTTGAAAAAAGATATTTGCCAGCAAAAAACTTTGGTATTTTAATTGTCACTACTCCTAAAGGAATTATGACTCACTATGAGGCTAAAGAATTAGGAATTGGTGGACGTTTGTTGGCTTACATGTATTAGGTGATAAAATGGTAGTAGCTGCAGCTATAAGGGAAACAATCGAAGTCCCTGAAGGCGTTGAAGTTATAATTGAAAATAATGAGGTTTCTGTAAAAGGACCTAATGGAGAAGACTCCAGAAAATTTACTTATCCTAATGTAAATATTAAAAAGGATGATGATGTTGTTGTTTTAGAAACAGCATTTCCAAAAAAGAAAGATAAAGCAATGATTGGAACTACAAGAGCACACATTAACAACATGATTGTTGGTGTCACTGATGGTTTTACATACCACATGAAAATTGTATTTGCTCACTTTCCAATGACAGTAAAAGTTCAAAACGATACAGTAGTAATTGACAATTTCCTCGGGGAAAGACACCCAAGAACTGCTAAAATAGTAGGTTCTGCTAAAGTAGCAGTTAAAGGTGATGAGGTAACAATTACCGGTATTAATAAGGAACATGTTGGTCAAACTATGGCTAACTTAGAACAAGCAACCAAAATTAAAGGAAGAGATCCTAGAGTATTCCAAGACGGAATATACTTAACTAGCAAAGAATAATTTGGTGATTTAAATGGCTAATAAAAGATTTAAAAGACAAGAATATGCTCGTTATAAAAAACTTGGAATCAAATGGAGACGCCCTAGAGGTAAAACCAGTA